>JAAZEB010000089.1 GCA_012512505.1 Armatimonadota bacterium
CCCACCCCGAGGAACCACCCCATGGCTGATCCCGAACACCTGGCAATCCTCAAACAAGGTGTCGACGCCTGGAATCGCTGGCGCCAAGAGAACCCCAACACCAGGCCTGACCTCTACCGGGCGCACCTCATCGGGGCGAAGCTCCGCAGGGCGGACCTCCGCTACTGCGAAGGGAGAAAAAGATGCCAAGCACCATTACTTTCAAGCTAGAGAATTGTGCTCCTGTCACCATCCCCATCGAGCACAGCCCAGAAGAGGCAAAGAAGCTACGTCCACGCCGGCGTGGTGATATGGTGCTCTGGGCGAATCCGCTGGCGCCTTCGCCTGTTCCCTGTCGGGTTACAATTCTCTTGCGCCGGGATGGGACGTGGGAATGGCTAAGGACGGAATTCGTCAAGTGGGACAATGCCCATTGGAACTTCGCCAACAATGGGGAGTATGTAGGGGCAGCGCTTACCGAAGAGGACAAAAAGCGCTTGCCTCCACCGGCGATAGGAGTAAAGCGCCATTACGTAAATGGATTGGCGTTTGACCGCTTGCCCCCCACCGAAGGGCAGCGAGACACCGTCGCCAAGTGGTTTCTGGGGCTGGAGCCTGCCCCCTATGGATGCAGACCGGGAGGTTCTCTCAAGAATTGGGCATTCGCCGGTTTCGAAGACCTCGAGGCACTTTGCTACCATTATGGGGGAAAGTATTGCCAGCCACCACCGTTTACTTCCGCTCGTGATCCCGAAATAAGCGAACTGGAATACCGCGCGGAAAGACAGCGGGTCTCGCGGGTTGCCGCCGCTTTGGGGATCGTGCCCCCACCACGAACCTCCTTCTGAAGGTGTTTCCAGGAAGAACAAGCAAGAAGGGAGGAGAATGGCACGAATCTCCTCCCTTCTTGTGCCTCCTAGTTTAGATGTGCTCCCTCGCTAGAAACAATCTACCGCCTATTTTCGTTTCGGTATTTTTGCGCTTTTTTATGGATGAAAGTGGGGAGCATCAGGCGAAAACACACCCATTCATCGACGTGTTTGCCTGCCGCCCTTCCCCCTCTTTCACCCCTTCACTCCTAGGCAGCCGGCGAGGCGCCGGCGCTCCGGCCGGGGGGCAAGGCGGCCGTTGGCCGGCGAGGCGCCGGCGATCCGGCCGGGGCTTCTCAGTCTGCTGGGCTGACGATCGTGAACTCCAGGTTCTCGTCGGAGAGGGCGTGGGCCCAGTGGCCGCCCAGGTTTTGTTTGCTGCCCCAGCCGGAGGCGTGGAAGCTCTCCTCCGTCAGCAGCAGGCGGCAGCGGTACTTGCCAGGCGGCAGCCGCAGTTGGCCCGGCTCGGGGCGGCCGTACTCCTGCTCCGGGTAGATCGCCACCCGCGTGGGCGAGATCGCTCGCTCGTAGAAGGGTCCCCGCTCTCCCCGTACGGAGAAGGTGCGCGTCGGGCCGTCGTCAAACCCCGGCGGGCTTTGCGAGGTCTTCCACAGCACGTGGTAGCTGCTGTCTACCGTGAACTCGTGCCGGGCGTTCCCGTTGGCGTCGGTCACGAAGAAGTCGAAGATGAGGTAGCCCAGCAGCGTGTGCCCCTCGTGGTAGCTGCCGTAGGCGTAGTAGCTGCCGCGGTTGGAGTAGCCGGTGTCGCCGTAGCCATCGAAGGGGTCCATGGACGACGTGCCGCCGCGGCCGTAGGAGGGGGTGCTGTCCTGGTAAGACGGGGTGCTCCGCGCGTAGGAGCTGACCCACGTGTTGGAGGCGTCCTCCAGGCACCACCAGCGCCCCACGGAGCCAAGCTGCTCGTTGGCCCAGTTGGCCGGCTTCGGGGCGTCGGCAATGCCGGGGGGCGAGGGACGGCCCTCCAGCTTGAGCTGGTAGGCGAAGTTCGGCTTCAGGCCCCGGGCGACCAGCGTGCCGCGCAGCGTGTCGCCCTCGGTGGTGGTGTAGGTGACCACCACCTGCCCCTCGCGGTAGCGGAAGCGGCGGCGAAACGCCTCGGAGTAGGGATTGTCAGCGATATCCAGCCAGCGGAAGCACGTCTGGTCGCGGTGATACGGCGCCAGCACGTGCCGCACCGGCTTCTGCTCCGCCGCGCTGCCCGCTACCGCCCACCCGATCAGGCACGCCCCGAGGCTCACCAAGCGGAGCCACCGTCCCTCCATCCTGCCTGCCATCCTCATCTCCCCTGCCTCACTCCACCCTCCCCCGGAGGAACTCCTCCTCGTTGAGGCGCACGCTGACGGGTGGCGCCGGCTTGCCGTCCTTGTCGTAGGTGTAGCGCGTGAAGACCCACAGCTCGCCGGGGCGCCGCTCGAACAGATACGGATAGGCAAGCTGCGCGCCCTTTTCCCGGGCGATCACCACCGGCTTGGTCCAGCTCTTCCCCTCATCCTCGGAGAAGGCGAGCGACAGCTCCTCCCGGTGCCAGGACGCGGGCACCTCCGAGGCTGGGCTGGGGGCGGCGGCGCGAGGGTAGTCTGGCTGGCCCTCGGGGTGGAGGCGGTTCCAGGCCAGGGCCAGGCGTCCGCTCTGCAGCCGCAGCAGGAAGGGAGGCGCGCTACTGGCATCGAGGGCCATCGGCTCCAGGCGCCGCCAGTAGCGCCCGTCGTCCTCGGAGAACGCCTGCCAGAAGCGGTCCAGGCCGGTGCGGATGATCATCATCAGCCGGCCGTCCTTCAGCTCCACCACCCCCGGCTCGGTGGCGCCGTCGTGGTGGCCGTGCCCGCCCAGGTCGATCCAGTTGCTGCGCCGCCAGCTCTTCCCCTCGTCGTCCGAGAAGAAGGAGCAGACCACCCAGCGCGCCGGATCCGCCGCCAGGTGTTCCACCGTCGCCACCAGGCGCCCGCTGCGCGTCTGGATGAAGCCGGTGAAGTCGGCGTTGTAGCCGCCGAGCAGGCGCTGCTTGTCGCCCCACGTCTGGCCGCCATCCAGGCTGCGGATTGCCCACAGCTCCAGGCGGGCATCGTCGTGCGGCACGCCCTTGGCGTCGTCCCAGCCCCACTTGTAGTTCGCCATGTCAAGGTAGAGCAGGACCAGGGCGCCCTCCCGGGTGCGCAGGAACTGACCCACGTGGCCCACGTACCCCAGGTTCACCCCCGGGTCAATCGGCCGTGCCTCCGACCACGTCTTCCCCTCGTCCTTGCTGGAGCGCAGGCCCTGACTGTCAATCGTCAGCAGCGAGCCGTCCGGCAAAGCGACGAACGGGCCGTTCTTGGTGGCCGGCAGCGGCCGGCAAAGCGGGTGGATCCACCGTTCCCCCGCCGTCTCTCCGCCGATCAGTCCGACCATGGTAAGCGCAAACATCGCCATCAGATCCCTCCGGGTGTCGTGCCGGCAGCGACGAACGAACAACCGCGCCGGCGGTGCCGCGGACACCGGGCGCCCGGCGGCGTGTCTCCCATCCAAGCCGGCCGGCGGACCGCCTCAGGCCACGACCAGCACCCCGTGCAGGTGCAGCGAAGGGATCGTGGCGGTGAGGGTGCCGTTTGCCCAGGACCACTCCAGCTCGCCATCCGTGGGAACCCACGTCACCTGACGCGGGCGCTCGGGCACCCGCAGGCGCACGGTGATTGGCCCCACGGCGGGGATGAAGTCGTTGGCCAGGAAGCGGTCGGCGCGCTGCGCCTCCGCCAGGTTCAGCAGGTGCAGGCTCAGCGCCCCTTGCGAGGTGCGGCGCAGAGAAAGGTCCACGCAGGACGGGGCCTCGGCCTGCACGGCCGGCTCTGGAAAGAGGCGCTGCATCACCGCGCCCACGAAGGCGCGTAGCGCCGGGTGGTGGGTGCGGAAATGGGCCAGCGCCACCGGGCCATACACCGCGGCGATCTGCCCCCGGCCGTAGGGCGCCAGGGTTGCGGCCACCTCGGCGCCCTTGCGGGTGTCGCGCGTGGGATGGCGGTAGGCGAGCACCGTGGCGGTTTCCGGCACCACCTTCTGCCAGCGCCCGTTCACGTTCACCACGCCGGCGGGCGTGGCCAGCTCGGCGACTGCCTGCTCTGGCTCTCCCTCCAGGCGCGCGCCCAACACCGGCGCGAAGAGGCGGGCGCACTGCTCCCCCGCGAGGAAGAGGCTGCCGCCGTCCGCCACATAGCGCAGCAGCGCCTCCCGGAACGCCTCGGGGAGCTTGTACGCGTCCGGGATGACCACCACCGGGTACTCTGCCAGGCGCGGCTGAAGCTGGTGCTCGGCCAGGATGTCCACCGAGTAATGGCACTCCAGCAGGGCGTGCAGGGCGCCCTCCAGCTCGTCCATGCAGCCCGCCCAGTGGAAGACGACATCCGAGCGGTCCATCTGCGTCTCGGTAGAGAGGAGCAGCGCTACCTGCGGCACGGTAGTGCGCTGGAAGCTGACCTCCTTGCGGGCGCGGCAGAAGTCCGCCACCTGCCCCGTCGTCTCGATGATCTCCTCGGGCACGTAGCCGGCGCGAGTGGGCTGGTAGTAGATCTGGAACCCACCGCCTTGCATCAGCACCACCGCCGCCTCCTGCTGCAGGTGGATGGCCGGCTTCAGGCTGTGCCCCAGCTCCTGCCCCCAGTTGAAGCCCCAGGCCATCAGATCCCAGGGCCGGCCGGTGCTCGCCAGGTAGCGCGCTTCCACCCGCGCCCGGTCCACCGACAGGGTTGGCGAGTAGTCGCCGGAGAGGTAGTCGAGATTGGCGACTACTTCCTTGGGCGCCAGGGTGGTGTACATCCAGTTGCTGGTGATCTGCAGGTGGGGGTGCGTCTCGTGGAGGGCATCCACCCAGTGGCAGAGGTACTTCTCGAACTGGCGGCGGTGGAACATCTTCCACTCCAGCCAGTGGGGATCCTCACGGGACTTCGGCGCCTCGGCCAGGCCGGTCTCGGCGCGCCACTGTGCCAGCGCCGCCGGCGAGTAGTCGAGCTGGGCGGCCCAGCACTCGCCGTCCGCCCACACGCCGTCCAGGTCGTAGGCGGTCGCCACCTCGCGGAGCTGCGGGATGAGCAGTTCGTCGACGTACGGCCCAAAGGTGCTGGTGTGGTGCGGGTCGGGCTTCCCCTCGGCATCGAGGCGGGCCCACTCCGGGTGGTGCTCCACCGCGACGGAATCCCACACGCCGGAGTAGTGGATGAAGAGGCCCACGCCGTGCTCGCGCGTCGCCTTGCGCCAGACGGCCAGGGCATCGCCGGCGATGCCAGGCGAGGGCCAGCCGACCTTCGTCGGGTAGCCGGTGTAGCCGGCGTGCCCCTTGCAGTCGTACTGCACGTAGTCCGGGCGCACGCGCCGCAGCAGCGCCGCGAGGTTCTCTTCGCTGGTATCGGCGCCGAGGCAGGTGTCTTGCTTGCCCGGGTGTAGGTCGAAGTGCAGGCCGAAGAACGCGTTCTTGCGCTGGATGGGCACTCGCGTGCCGGTGCTTGCTGCCGACATCGCTTCTCTCCTCTCCCCTACGGTCGCTCGAGGGAGGCATTCGCCCTGGCTCGCCCTCCTCCTGCCCTGGCGGAGGCAGCCGGGAGAGCCAGGGCCGTGCCGTGCCCGCGACGGCAGCTACTCCCCGGTGTAGCCCATTTCGGCCCACACGCTGCGGGCGTAGGCGATCGCCTCGGGCGACGGCGTGATCTCTCCCTTGATGCTGGGCCACGGCTGGCCCGGCCGGCGGTCCTCCGGGAAGGGCGACCAATCATCGTTCTCGTACTGCCGGCGCACCGACTCCTGGCGGAAGTCTGGGATCTCCACCGGCGCGCCGTTGGTCAGGCAGGAGCGCCACGCTTGGATGCCCACCAGCGTCATGTCGATCCCGCGGTAGACATCGAGGTAGGGCGGCTCGTTCCGGCGGATCGCCTCGGCGAAGTAGTAGCTGGTGAAGAAGTCGCCGCCGCCGTGCCCGGCTTTCTCGGCCAGCTCGGGATGGACCGGGAACTCGGGGTGGTAGATCCTCTCGGCCGGTTCTCCCTCCCGGCGGTCCCACTCCTCATGGAGCACGCGCAGGCTGCTCTGGTCGCCAGTGCGCAGGTTTTCCATCAGGCCGCGGGTGCCATGGAAGCGGTACCAGATGCTGTGGCCGCGCATCATCAGGCCCATCAGGCGGGCCACGGCGCCGTTGTTCAGCCGGCAGAGGATGACGGCGCCGATGTCGTTACGGCGCACGTGCAGCCGCTGCTCGTCCTGCTCGGAACGCGGGATGCTCAGCGCGTTCACGCTCACCGGCCGCGTGTCGGTCACGAACATGATCGGCGACATGGCGTGTGTCGGGTAGTAGGTGGGCGGGATGTGGTTGCGCCAGTGGTTGAGGCCGGGCGAGAGGAGGTTCATCGTGCGCGAGTCGACGGGGTGGTTGTACTCCCCCTCGGCGTACTGGACCTCGCCGATCTCGCCGGCCTGGTAGAGGCGGCGCATCTCCTGCACGTAGTTGAAGTAGGCGTAGTTCTCGGCGAAGAAGTAGATCCGGCCGCTCTTCTCAACGGCGCGGGCAAGGGCGACGCCTTCGCCCAGCGTCTTGCAGGCGATGCACTCGCTCATCACGTGCTTGCCGGCCGCCAGCGCCTTGATCGCGAATGGGGCATGCTCGTGATAGTAGTTCGCCAGGATTACCGCGTCCAGGTCGTGCCCCAGGAACTCTTCGTAGTCGGTGTAGGTAGCGACGCCACAGCGCTGGCCCGCCTGGCGCAGCTTCTCCTCCCAGGTATCGCACAGCGCCACCAGCTCCATGCCGACCTGCTCGGCCATCCCGGCGAAGGACATCCCCCGCCCTACGCCCACTACACCGACCCGGATCTTCTTCTCAGCCATCGTATTGCTCCTCTAGAGCCTGTATTTCGCGCAACGAGCGGAAGCGCGTGGAAAGTGATCGCCTGGCAGACGCCCATGGCGGCCGCGCCGCCCGGCACCGAGCGACTCAGGCAGCCGCCCTCAGCTCCGCGTTCTGCACGGTGAACTTCGGGTTGGGGTTCTCATCGGGCACGGGCAGGCTCCGTTCCCTAAGCAGAGACACGTGCTCGATCATCCCCCACTTGGCCTGGTACACGCAGTCCTCGATGGAGTGCCCGACGCCGGTGAACCCCTTGAGGTCAGGAGTGAAGAACCTGCGCTCCCAGGAACGTTCCCATTGTACGCGATCACGCCTTGTCTGTCCAGGCACGAAGATGCCCCGACCGACTGCCCCCTACCCTCCTGGCTTCTGGGCCGCGAGGGGCGTGGCGAAGTAGTCGCGCTCCGGCTCCATGTAGGTCCAGTTCCAGATCCCGCCGCGGGCGTAGCGCGGCAGGCGTTCGGGCGGCAGGTCGCCCAGGGCCACCAGGGCACTCTCGATGTTGCTCAGCAGCGTCTCGCAGTAGCTCACGGCGTTGCCGATCTCGAAGGTGCGACCGTACTCGTGGGATCCGCCCAGGATGCCGGACTTCGGCTTGCCCTCCGCCCACGCCGCAAGCTGCTCCCGGGCCACCTTCGCGAGGTCGCGCCGGAAGCGCTCGGCTTCCTCGTTGGCCGTGGGCCCGCCCTTGGCGAACTCCGCGCGCGGGCGCGGTCCCTGCCGGTCCTGGTAGATCGGGCCGTTCTCCCGCAGCTTGAGCTGCTGGCGGATGTGGTCGGCCTGCCAGGGGAACTTGGTGCCGTAGTGGGCGTCCAGGCGCGGGATGATCTCCTTGATCGCCTTTGGGTCGGTTACCGGCAGCATCTCGTTGTAGTAGGCCACCACCGGCACGTTCTTCTCCGGGTCGTACCACAGCCAGCCGCGCTGCTCCTCGGGAACGGTATCCATCCACTGCAGCACCTTGCGCAGCGGCTCCAGGTACTTGTCGTCACCGGTGAGGTCGTAGGCCAGGCAGAGGCCCCAGGTGGCGGCGTGGATCGCTTGCATCGAGACCGCCGGCGGCTCGAAGTCGCGCATCCAGATGAAGTTGCCCTGCTCGTCATACTGGTCGGCCCAGCCGAAAGTGGGCGCCCCCGCCTGAACCGCGCGGATCCACTCCGCGCCCTTCAGCACGCAGTCGAGGTACTTCCGCTCGCCGGTGGCGCACCAGATCACGAAGAGGTCCCACATCGCCTGCGGGGTGATCGCGTCGTTGAGCGCTGGGTGGCCATAGGGACCTTTATGGCCCAGGGGATATGCTTCCCAGCCCCAGGCGCCATTGGGGAACTGGATCGAGACCATCCAGTCGCCCGCCTTGCGGATCGCCTGGCCGTAGCGCTCGGTGCCCAGCTTGCGGTACATCAGGCAGAGGAAGCGGATCTGGTTGCTCTGCATCGCCTGGGCGATGTAGGCGTGGGTGCTCCAGGGCACGAACTCGCCGCGGCTGTACGAGTAGTGGTAGGCCCAGGCGCCGTTCTCCATCTGCGTCTTGCAGATCATGTCCGCTGCCTCAATCGCCGCGTCCAGGTAGCGGTCGTCGCCCCACAGCATCCAGCCGCGCAGCAGGGCGCCGGCCGCGCCCGCGCCGTGGGCGAACCAGAAGTCGACCCCACGCCCGATGCGACTCCATCCGGTGGGGGTGTAGGTGGGCCACTGGTAACCGGGCG
Source organism: Armatimonadota bacterium (assembly GCA_012512505.1). Taxonomy (GTDB): domain Bacteria; phylum Armatimonadota; class JAAZEB01; order JAAZEB01; family JAAZEB01; genus JAAZEB01. The sequence continues at coordinate 8,436 of JAAZEB010000089.1, forward strand.
CCCAACCGCCGCGATACTGCAGCTCCATCAGCTTGTCGAGCATCGCCCGGGAGAGGTCGATCTCGCTCAGCAGGCGTGCCTCGTCGATGCCCCGGTTCGGCACGGGCCGCGCGCCCACCAGCCGGGAGGCGATGGTGCAGTCTTGGACGCGCAGTTCGTCCAGGTTGCAGTCGGAGGTGCGCACGTCATCCCCCGGCAAGCCCCAGAACCCCCCGAGGACGATGGTGCCGCCCGGGTTCGGCGCCGGCCGGTCCGGCTTCAGCTTCAGGTCGGCGGTCACGCCCGTGCCATCGACCAGCAGCCAGAGGCGCCCGCTGCCGCGCAGGTCCCAGGAGAAGGCGATGTGGTGCCAGTCATTCGGGGCCAGCTTGTCGGCCGGCACCGAGAGGGCTGGACTGGTAGCCTGGCGCAAGCCCACGGCGGCGGCGTAGGGCGCCATGCTCTGGGTTACCAGTTTGAGCTCCAGCGTGTTCTCGGCCGTCTTGCGCAAGGCGAGGAAGTGCGGCGTCATCCCATAGCGGCTACCCGCGCCGGCGCGCTCCGGGTAGAGGATCAGCAGCCAGTGCTCGATGCCATCGTTCCAGATCGGCTTCTCGGCGCGCGACTGCGCCCAGAACTCCACGGTGCCGACGAGCGGGTTGTAGTTGTCCAGACCCGGGAACTGGACGGCGCCGGTGGTGCCCTCGACGGAGACCCCCCCATCAAAGTGACCGGGGGCATCCGCCTTGCTGCCGAGGCCCACCTCCGCCCGATGCACGCGCGCGTAGGTGGCATCGTTGTTGTCGGCTGCGTCGAAGTGAGCCAGGAGGGTGGTGTTGCGGTCGCGGGTGAGGGCTTGGGTGGGCACGGCGCGCAGGCGGCATGGGGTCGATTTCAAGAGGCCGAACTGGGAGGGCACCGGCTTGCCGTTCCGGTCGGTGACGAGCGCCCACTTGTAGGTACGGCCATTGGTTCGGGGGTCGCTGTTGTCGGAGGTGGAGAAGAAGAGCATCGCCCCCTTGCCGTCCGGGCTGCCCGACCAGTGCGAGAACGCACCCCGGCCGGTGTCGCGGATCACCTGGTGCAGCACGTGGGGTGGGCCCAGCTCCTCCTCATCCTCGAAGAGGCGGAGGTAGGAGGCCCGACCGGCCGCGGTGTCCGGCTTACCCGGCACGTCGAGGTCTACGGTGTAGCAGAACCCCTGCTCGTGGCGGATCGCCTTCGGGTCGAGGACGCCCTCAACGCGCTTCTCCCCCTCGGCGGCCCACCCGGCGGACAGACTGCCGATCAGCGCGATCAGGATCCACTTCGCCATGCGAACCTCCTTGCTGCCAGGCCGGCGCTTGGCCGCGTGGGTTGCGCGGCCGGTGCCCGGCGCCGTTCGCGGGGCGCCGTAAACGACGCCCCTGTCCTGGGGACAAGCACTCTAGAAGGGCTACCACTGCTGCCGGGCGCTCTATAGACGCAGCCCCCCCAGGCCCCCCGAATTCGGGGGGGTGGGGGGGCCTGTTCGCCTTGGTGCGTGCTACCTCAGGCGCCGAGGATCTCATCGCGAAGGCGCTGCAGCAGGGCAATCGCCTCGGCGATATCCTTCTTCTGCTGCTCGCCGCTGATCTCGCGCTCGATGGTGAGCGGGCCGAAGTAGCCCACTTCCTTCAAGGTGCGCAGGAAGAGCGGGATGTTCACGTCGCCCTGGCCCAGCGCCACCTCGACGCCCGCCCAGCCGCCGCCCACGCCCTCCTGGCGCTTGGCGTCCTTGCAGTGGACGCTGCGCACGTGCTTGCCCACCGTGCGCAGGGCGGGGATCGGCTCGTCGGTGCCGTAGAGGATCAGGTTCGCCGGGTCGAAGTTGATGCCCAGGTTCTCGCGACCAACGTCCTGGAAGAAGCGCAGCAGCACGTCCGCCTTCTCCTGGCCGGTCTCCAGGTTGAAGCGCTGGCCGCGCTGCTGGCAGTAGTCGCACACTTCCTGGGCGGCCTTCACCACGCCGGCATAGAGCGGGTTGCTGGCATCCTCGGGCACGAAGCCGATGTGCATCCCGACCGTCTCGCACCCCAGGAGGGCGGCGAAGTCGCAGATCGCCTTCGTCTCCGCCAGGCGGGCGGCGCGCGTCGCTTCCGGCACCAACCCGACCGTTGCCTGCACGGTGGGGATGTCGGCGTAGCTCTCGCCCTCAAAGCCGGCAAAGACCACGGTCACCTGCACGCCGGCATCGGCGAACTGCTGTTTGAACTGCGCCACGCGCTCCGGGGCGCGGTCCGGCCCGTGCGGGGCGTGGAGCTGCACGGTATGCACGCCCAGCGAGGTCACGGTGTTGAGCCCGGCGCCCAGCCCGGCGCCGACCGAGGTAAAGATGCCGATCGGCCACTTTTCCATGAGACACCTCCGATTTGCGGTTTGCGATTCGCGATCTGCGATTGGCGGGGGGATGTGCGAAGCAGCGATCCCGGGGAAGGGTTGGCGGATACGCTGATCGACTCCCCGGCTGCGCTGCTCACCCGCCTGGCCTGCCTGTGTCTCGGAGATGGTTCGCTCTTGGGCCGGGGTTTCCTGGCGAGATCCGGTAGATGGCGGCGGGCGACGCTCACGGAGCCGCCGGCGCGGCGGAGGCGCCAGGCTGGCGGGCGGTGGTGGCGTTTGGCAGTGGAGTGCCGCGCACGTAGTCGGTGAGGGCTTGCTGGCGAATGGAGAGCTCAGAGCGGTCGAGCAGCCCGCGCAGGAAGCGCTCCTCGGCGTCGCCGCGCTTGGCGGACCAGAGCAGGTACTGCAGAAACACCTGAATCTCCTCCTGCCGCGGCGTGCGCGACTCCTCGCGCTCCAGCAGCTTTATCACGTAGAGGCGGCCGTGGTAGCGCAGCGGCCGGCTCAGCTCGCCGACCTTCAGCAGCTTGAAGACGTAGATGTTGAAAGTATCGGTGGGCGAGGCGTAGGTTCCCGGAGGCAGGAGGGGGTTCTGGATCTCGCCGATCCAGGGGCTGCGGTCGGTGCCCCGGATCCCCGGCTCGCGGTCGCGGAAGCGGTTGGCGGTTTCGACGAAGCCGGCGCCGTCGGCCAGGGCGGCGCGCACCTCCTCCATCAGGGCGTCGGCGGCATCCATTGCCTCATCGCTGCCGCCATAGGGCACGGAGACGAAGGCGATGCGGGCCCGGGCCTCGGTGCGCCAGGAGTCTTTCACCTGGGTGTAATAGTCGGTGACCTCCTGGGGGGCCACCCGCACCTTGCTATCCACTTCCTCGTAGTGCAAGGCGTTGAGAAGGAGCATCCGCCGGATGCGCTCGATGCGCCGGCGGGTTTCCGGGTCGGCGATTGTGCTGGTGGCATCGACCAGCAGGGTGCGGGTGAGGATCGCCTCCAGCAGCTCTTCCTGCGCCGCGCGGGTGGCATAGCGGCGGCGCTCCGCCTCCGTCATGCGGGCCAGCTCGGCGCGGAACTCGCCGAGGGTGTAGGCCTTGCCGTTGATAGTGAAGAGCGCGCTGTCCGGGGGGGCGTTCGGGTTGTCCAGGAGGGCGAAGTGACGCTCAATCGTCGCCTGCTCCTTGAGGCGATCCAGGTAGGCCGCGAACGCCTGCGCGGCTTTCTCGCGGCGCACCATCCCCCGAATCAGCTCCCGTGCCGCGGCGAGCGTCACGTCCTTGAACAGCTCGGGGTGGGCGTTGAAGTAGGCGGTGATCTCCTCCTCGGAGACCTCAATGCGCCCACTAACCCGCTCCGCCAGCTCCGCGATGCGCTCGTCCTCGGCCAGGTGCTGCAGCGCGCGCCGCACCCCCTCACGCTGCCCGATCCCTTTCTGCTCCGCCTCCTTGAGCATCATCTCGTCAAGGATGTACTGGTACAGCAGCGTCTGGGCGAACTGGAGCTTGTCTGCCTCCTCGCCCTCCAGCTCGGCGAGGGTGATCCCGCCCAGCTCCTCACTGATGTAGGCATCCAACTCGCCGCGGGTGACGGTGCCATGGGCGTAAGTGGCCACCACGTCCGGGCCTTCACCGGTGCCGGCACTGCCCGCGCCGCTACCACTACCCGCGCCACTGCCACTGCCGCTGCCCGCGCCGGCATTCGGCCCCGGCGGTAGGGCCAGGCGCGCGGCCAGCTCCGCCGCTTCCTGGCGCACCTGCTCGCTGTCCAGCTCTGGCCGTGCCGTGCCCTTGGGCGCCTTGGCCAGCCAGACGGTGCCGCTTTCAGCTTTCGGTTGGGGGCGCGCCGGCTTTCGGGGGGCGGGCGCCGGGCGTGGACGCGGCGGAGGCGGGGGAATGGGCGGGCGCTGGGAGGCGCGGGGTGGTTGGGCGCGGCGGGGTTGGGCGGGCGTGCGGGCGCCGCCACCCCCTCGGGCGCCGGGGGCGGCCGGCGAGAGGATCTCTACGTCGACCACCTGGCCCAGGCGGATGGGCCGCGCCGGCTGCGCCAGCCAGGCCACCAGGCCAATCCCTACGGCGTGCAGCAACACCGACACGCCGCAGAAGGTGACGAAAGGATCGCGGTGGCGGGTTGTCTTTCGACGTTGCACGGATCTGGTCAGCACACTACCGCTGTCACGCCGGAGGCAGGAGCCACTTGGCGCGTGGGCGCATTCGGGTGGGGCGGTTCACTGCCGCGCGCCATCCCGGAGGGCTCGCGAAGGCCAACAAGCTCCGGCGCCCTGCTGCGGTGGTGGACGGCCGCGAGCGCCCACCAGCGGTCGGTGCTTGGGCGTTGGCTGCCGGCGCTCGCTGTGAGCAACCGCTACAATCGTTATTATAAGACCTGGGCCCGGGGCTGTCAAGGCGCACCCCAAGGCGGCAGGACGGCGCGCGCGCCCTGCCGAAATGAGCCGCAAGCAGATGGAGGAACAGAGGAGAGCACCGGGCGCCGGCGACCGGCCATGCGTTCGGCCACCGCTGAAGTGGGCCGGCGGCAAGCGCTGGTTGGTGCCGCACCTGCGGCCGTTGTGGGAGGCGCATCGGCACCGTCGCCTGGTGGAGCCGTTCTGCGGCGGGCTGGCCGTCACCCTCGGGTTGATGCCGGAGCGCGCGCTGCTGAACGACATCAACCCACACGCCATCAACTTCTACCGGTGGCTGCAGCGCGGCCTGACGGTGACCCTGCCGATGGTGAACGACCGCGAGTGCTATTACGCCTACCGGGAGCGCTTCAACGCGCTGATCCGCGCCGGCGAGGCCGACAGCCCGGAGGCCGCCCAGTGCTTCTACTACCTGAACCGCACCGGCTACAACGGCCTGTGCCGCTTCAACCGGCAGGGCGGCTTCAACGTGCCGTTCGGCCGCTACCGGACGGTCGGGTACCAGAGCGAGTTCTCTGCCTACGTCGCTGCCTTCCGCGGCTGGGAGTTCATCACGGGCGACTTCGAGCGGGTGCCGTTGGCGCCAGACGACTTCGTTTACGCCGACCCGCCCTACGACGTGGAGTTCACCAGCTACGCCAAGGAGGGCTTCACCTGGGACGACCAGGTGCGGCTGGCCGAGTGGCTGGCAAAGCACCCGGGGCCGGTGGTCCTCTCCAACCAGGCGACGGAGCGCGTGGTGCGGCTCTACACGGAGTTGGGGTTCACCCTGCGGTTCCTGGACGCGCCGCGGCGCATTAGCTGCAACGGCGACCGCGCCCCGGCGCGGGAGGTGCTGGCAACGAGGAGAAGCGCATGAGAGGAACAGCGATGCTCGTATCGATGGGCCTGTGTGTCTTGCTGACACAGGCATCCGAGGCGGCGGGGCTTACCCTCGCCGAGGACGGGAAGAGCGACTACGCGATCGTCGTTGCCGACCAGGCCACCGCCCCGGAGGCAACAGCGGCGACAGAGCTGCAGCAGTACCTGACGCGCGCCACCGGCGTGGAGTTCCGCATTGTCAAGGAGGGCAGCTACCCCGAGAACCGGCCGGCGATCCTGGTCGGCCGCACCCGCCGCACCGAACGCCACCTGCGGGGGTTCGATTGGGAGGGCCTCGGCACCGACGGGATCGTGATCCGCACCGCGGGGCAAGACCTGATCCTGGCCGGCGGCCGGCCCCGGGGCACGCTCTACGCGGTGGTTACTTTCCTCGAGGAGCAGGTGGGCGTGCGCTGGTGGACGGCGACCGAGGAGGACGTTCCCTCGCGGCGCACCCTGAAGATCGGCGCGCTGCAAACCGTCTTCGTGCCGAAGCTGACGATGCGGCACAACTTCGCCATGGATCTGCTGGGGATGCAGCCGTATGCGGGGCCACGGGTATCCAAGGAGGTGAGCCAGCGCTTCTGCGTTCACCTGCGCGACACCTACAACGCCGGAGTCCCCGCCGAGTGGGGCGGCAGCAACACGATCTATGGCTGCCACACCGTGCCGCTGCAGTTCCTGCCGAAAGAGCGCTACTTCGACGCCCACCCCGAGTGGTACGGGCTGGTCGGCGGCGAGCGCATCCCCCACCAGGTCTGCTGGACCAACAAGGAGATGCGACAGGAGTTGACGCGCAACGTGCTGGCGTTCCTGCGCGAGCACCCCGAGGTGACCGCGGTCTCCGTCAGCCAGAACGACGGTGGCAACCCCTGCGAGTGCGCCGAGTGCCGGGCGTTGGTGGAGCGCGAGGGCACTCAGATGGGCCCGATCCTGGACGGGGTGAACGAGGTGGCCGATGCCGTCGCCCGCGAGCACCCGGGGGTGATGGTTGAAACCCTTTCCTACTTCTACAGCCGCAAGTGCCCCAAGACGATGCGGGCGCGCGACAACGTCCTCATCCGCGTCTGCACCTACGAGCAGACGATCAACAAGCCGCTGACCGAGAGCGACTTCAACCTGGATAACCGCACCAACGTGCTGGAATGGGGCGACCACACGAATAACCTGTTCGTGTGGAACTACGTGACCGACTTCCGACACTACATGTACCCCCAGCCGAACCTGTTCCACCTGGCGCCGAACCTGCGCTTCTTCGTGGAACACAATGCCAAAGGCGTCTTCATGCAGGGCGATGCCTTCTGCCAGACCGGCGACTTCCAGCAACTGCGCGCCTGGGTGGTCAGCCACCTCCTTTGGGATCCTTACCAGGACGACCGAAAGCTGATCCGTGAGTTCTGCGACGGCTACTACGGCGCGGCCGGCCGCTACGTCTACGCCTGGATCGAGGCGATGTGCCAGGCCGGCTACGACTTCCCCGGCTTCATCGGCATCTACAATGGGAACCTGAGCTTCCTCACCCTGGACGTGATGAACCGCGGGGTGCGCCTCTGGGCCGAGGCGGAGCGCGCCGTCGCCGACGACCCGGTGCGGCTGAACCGGGTGCGCAAGGCCCGGCTCTCCTTCGACCTGGCCTGGATCGTTCGCTCGGAACCGCTGGCGGCGGAGGCGAAGGCGGCCGGCAAGACGCTGCTGGGGCCGGCGGACACCAGCCAGGTGGTGGATCAGTTCTTCACCGCCTTGAAGG
>JAAZEB010000090.1 GCA_012512505.1 Armatimonadota bacterium
CCGAATCGGTGATCGCCGTCTCCACCCGGATGCGAGCACCCTTGCGGAAGCGGCCGTTGACGAAGTCCGCCGGGTCCACCGCGGTTACCACCGGCGTGGAGACCGAGGGGGTCGCGGCGAGGACGGCGACCACCAGGCCGCCAAGGAGAACGAGGGCCAAGCCGATCAGCAGACGTCGGTTCACCCGCCCGGAGCGGGCACCCCAGGGCCAGCGCGGTGGCCCCCCCAGGGCCCTCCGCCGCGCCCGCGCCGCGCGGCTGTTACCGCTCACGCTTCGTCGAATGATGTGGCTGCCGTCCATGTACCCATCCCCTTTGTCCTGGCTCCAGGGGAGCCGTGGCTGCTGATCGGACTCGATGAAGGAGTAGACCAGTACCCCAACCGGGGGAGGAGCAACAGTACAGACGAGCTAACCTGGGCCACGAAGCCCCTCCGGACAGGCGTCCGCAGGGGCTGGTCCGCCACATCACACCTACCACCATCGTGGGCCAGATAAAAAATGACTGCCGCATGCCTCCATCCGGAGCGCTCGTGGATTGCTGTGCGCTCCGTCAACCCGGTCTCGATGAAAGGAAACCCACTCGGGCCAGGGGGCCCGCTTCCACACTCACAGATACATCCGGAGGGCATGTGCCGCCCGCGCCTGCCGCGTGGAGGCGGCACGCCGGCGGCTCACTCTGCGCCCGATGCGGTTTGGCCGAGCAACAGGCAGGCAGAGTCCCCCCTCGTTATTTAGACTGCCAGCCCGTTCCGTTTGTTCCACTCCCGGCAGCCGGGCATTCAGCAGTGCCGATCACCCCTTCAGCGCCTGGCGGAAACCCAAGCGTCTGCTCTTACGCTCTGGTCTTCGCCAGTTCGCGCCAGGCACGGCCTCTTCCTGCCAACGGTGAGGACGTTTTTTTCGCGCGCTCCCCGGCGGGGGCTCCCCCAGGCCCGAGTCAACCGCGGCGGGGGAGCGCCCGCCCGCGTTGCTGGGCCACGTGGGTTTCACTATTCGGCTAGGGCGCCGGTGGTTCCTTCCGGCGATCTCCCCCTTGCTGTCCGCCCGCTGCCGGCGGCCGCCCGCTGGTCATTGGCAGCGTTCGTGCGCTGAGGAGTTTGGTTCTGCCGCCTGCAGCACGCATAGTCGCTCGCTGTAGCGGGTAAAATAGTGGTTGTTCGCGGCGCGCGGGGCCGCTTCGCGGTGGGGAAATAGAGAAAAGCTCAGGAATGGGGCACTTTGCCCCTGCTTTCAGGGCCGTGCGCGGAGGCGAGAAGGCGGTGGAGGGAAGGAATGGTGAGCCGTGAAGGATTCGAACCTTCGACCCTCTCCTTAAAAGGGAGATGCTCTGCCAACTGAGCTAACGGCTCACCACGCCGGCCGAGAGGCCGGTCATTGCCATGGGCAGCAGGCTCGCGCCCATCGCCTCTTCAGTATAGCAGAATTCGGGCTTCGGCGCAACGGTTGTTGCGCGCCGTGGTGACCGGCTTGAGGCGCGCCGGCCCGGGGGGCGCGGCGGGAGGGCCAACCCGCGGGGCTTTGCCGGGTGTGGGGCGGGAGGGGCATTGATGAGAACCCTGGTGCATGTAACTCATGAGGCGGTGGTCAAGGTTGGGGGTATCGGCGCGGTGCTCCACGGCCTCTTTACCTCGCGCGCCTACGCGCAGGCGGTCGAGCGGTCGCTCCTGATCGCGCCGCTGTGGAGCGAGGATCCCCCGGAAACGGTGCTCTCGTCCACCGGCACCGTCCTCTACTCCTCGGTGCACGGCATCGACCCGGGCGACTACGGCAGCCGCCTACGCCCGGTAGAAGAGCAAACCGGCACCCGGTTTGTCTACGGCCGCCGCCGCTTCACCGACCCCCTCTCCGGGATCACGCTCGACCCCGAGGTGCTCCTGGTCGATGTCCGGCGCATCCGACCGGAGCCGCTGGCGACGCTGAAGTACAACATGTTCCGCCGCTTCGGCATCGAGTCGTACCGCTGGGATGCTTCCTGGGAATACGAGCAGTATGTGCGGCTGGCGGTGGGGGGCTACGCGGCGCTGCCCGCCCTGGGCATCGGCCGTACCGGGGAGCCGGCCGCCATTTTGGCGCACGAGTTCATGGGCCTGCCCCTGGCTTACGCCGCCATCATCGACGGCAACCCGGCGTTCAAGACGTTCCTTTATGCCCACGAGGTGCCGACGCTGCGCCGCATCGTGGAGGGCAACCCGGGGCACGACACGATGGTCTACCCCCTCCTTGCCCGCGCCCTCACCGCCAACCGTTACGCCGACGAGCTGTTCGACCAGCAGGTCGCCTTCTTCAAGCATCCGCTCGTGCGCGCCGCCGTGAACCTGGACGGCATCCTCTGCGTCGGCGAGCAGCTCGTTGACGAGCTGAACTTCCTGGGCCCCGAGATGGCCCGCGCCCGGAAGCACGTCGTCTACAACGGGCTTCCCTTCTCTCCTTGCGATGCCGCCCAGAAAGAGCGCAGCCGCAAGCTGGTTCTCGATTACATCGAGCGCCTGCTGGGCCACCGCCCGGACTACGTCTTTACCCACGTCGGCCGCTTCGTCCTCTCCAAGGCGTACTGGCGTGACCTGAAGGTGCTGTGGCACATCGACCAGGGGCTGCGCCAGCGGGGGAAGACGGCGGTGATGATCCTGCTGACCACCGAGCGCGGCGGGCCACAGCCGTGGGAGACGATCCGCCAGTTGGAGCTGGGCCACTCCTGGCCGGTGGTACACCGGGAGGGCGGCGCCGACCTCACCCCGGGCGAGGCGGGGCTTTACCAGCACATCCAGAAGCTGAACATGTGTGCCCGCAACACGCGGGTGATCTTCGTCAACCAGTTCGGCTTCGAGCGGGACGTGCTGGGCGAGGCAGCACCTAAGGAGATGACCTGGCTGGACCTGCGCATCGCCTCCGACCTGGAGTTGGGCATGTCGATCTACGAGCCGTTTGGCATCGCCCCGCTGGAGCCCCTCTCCTTTGGCGGCCTCTGCCTCATCTCGAACGTCTGCGGCAGCGCCGGCTTTGCCCTGCGCGCCGCCGGCGAGGCCGACCCGGAGACGGTGATCGTCGGCGACTTCACCGCTCTGCCGGGCGGTCCGCACACCCTGGAGACGCTGCGCGCCGTGGGGGCCGCCGAGCGCGACGCCGTGGAGGAGCAAGTGGGCCGCCAGTGCGCCGCCGAGGTGGTGCGCCGCCTGCCCGAAAATGACAAGGAGCGCCTGGAGTTGATGGCGAAAGGCTCCGCACTGGCGTCACGAATGTCCTGGGACGTGGTGGTGGAGGACTACCTGCTCCCGGCGCTGCGCGGCGCCACACGCTAACCCGAGGGGTTCCGCCGCCCGGGCAGCCCTTAGGGGCCGCCTGGACGAAGGGGACAAGCCGGCTTCCGAGCGCCCGTCAAGGGGCTTGTCCCTTTCATCTGGGGTGTCTTCCGCGACGCCCGGCGAGCCGCTCCTGGGGAGGGAAGCGATGGCAGCCTCAGAAGCGATGCCCGGCCAGGGGAAGCCGCCAGTTCCGCAAGCTGCACCGGTGGCCGCGGAGGGGGGCACGGCGCTCATTCGCCTGGAGCCGCTCGATGACGACACGGCGCTGGACCGCGAGTGGCTCTGCACCAACGGGCTGGGGGCCTACGCGATGGGTTCGCTGGCCGGCGCCAACACCCGCCGCTACCACGGCCTGCTGGTCGCCGCCCTGGCGCCGCCGCTGGGCCGCACCGTGCTGTGCGCCAAGCTCGACGAGACGTTCGACCGGGGCGACGGCCCCGTGGCGTTGGGCGCCAACGAGTTCCGCGACGGCAGCCGCAACCCCTGGGGTGTCTCGCACCTGCAGTCGTTCCGCCTGGAGGGCGCCCGTCCCACCTGGCGCTACGCCGTGCCCGGCGGCGCCCTGGAGAAGTCGATCTGGATGGCGCACGCCCGCTCGACTACCTGCGTGCGCTACCTGACCACCGGCACCGGCGGCCGCCTCCGCCTCGCCGTTTTCGCCACCTATCGGGACTACCATCACGAGACGCGCGGTGCCCCGGAGTGGCGCTTCGACGTGCGCCCGATCCCCACCGGCGCCACGATCACCGCCTTCCCCGGGGCACACCCGTGGCGGATCATCGGCCCCCCGGGCGCCATCTTCGTCACCGCCGGCGACTGGTGGTGGCGCTTCCTCCACCGCCGCGAGCGCGAGCGCGGCCTCGATTGCGAGGAGGACCTCTTCCTTGCCGGGTACCTGCACTTCCCCCTCTCCGCCGGCCGGCCGGCGGTGGTGCTGATCAGCAGCGAGCCGCCCGGCCAGGAGTTGGGCGATATCGCCCCGGCCCGGGCCTGGCAGCAGCAGCAGCAGCGCGAGCGCCACCTGCTTCGCCTCGCCCATGCCGATGCCCACACCGACCCGGTGCGCGCCCAACTTGTCCTGGCGGCCGACCAGTTTCTGGTGCGGCGGGGGAACGCCCCCGTTGGTGAGGCCGGCACGATCCTGGCCGGTTACCCCTGGTTCAGCGACTGGGGGCGCGACACGATGATCGCCTTGCCCGGCCTGACCCTGGCCACCGGCAGACACGCCGAAGCCCGGCGCATCCTGGCAACCTACGCCCGCTACCTCGACCAGGGGATGCTGCCCAACCGCTTCCCCGACCACAACGAGTCGCCCGAGTACAACACCGCCGATGCCACCCTCTGGTACTTCCAGGCGCTGGCCGCCTACAGCGCCGCCACCGGCGACGACACCCTCATCGCCGAGCTGTTCACCGCGCTGGACGAGGTGATCGCCTGGCACCTCTGCGGCACCCGCTACGGGATCGGCGTCGATGCCGACGACGGGCTGCTGCGCGCCGGCGAGGAGGGCACCCAGCTCACCTGGATGGATGCCAAGGTAGGCGACTGGGTGGTAACCCCCCGGCAGGGCAAGCCGGTGGAGATCAACGCCTTGTGGATCAACGCCCTGGGCCATATGGACGCCTGGGCACAACGCCTGGGTAGACCGGCCAGACCCCGCGGCACCTACACCCAGACCTACGCCGACCTGGCCGCGCGGGCCCGCCGCAGCTTCGCCGCCCGCTTCTGGTACGCCGGCGGCGGCTACCTCTACGACGTGATCGACGGCCCGGACGGCGCCCCAGACCCGTCGCTACGGCCCAACCAGCTTCTGGCTATCTCCCTCCCCCACTCTGCCCTCGACCGGACGCGTGCCCGCAGCGTGCTGGAGCTGATCCAGCGCCACCTGCTGGTGCCCACCGGCCTACGAACGCTCGCCCCGAGCGCCGCTGGCTACCAGGGAGAGTATGGGGGCGATCCCTGGCGCCGCGATGGCGCCTACCATCAGGGCACGGTGTGGCCCTGGCTGCTGGGCGCCTACGTCGATGCCCGGCGCCGGGTGGGACTGCGCGCCGGCGAGGTGCAAACGCTCTGCCGCCCGCTCATCCTCCACCTGGGCGAAGCCGGCGTCGGCAGCATCAGCGAGGTGTTCTGCGGCGATCCGCCGCATCGGCCGGGCGGGTGCCCCGCCCAGGCCTGGAGCGTCGCCGAGCTGCTGCGCGTGCTCAGCGAAAATCCTCCTTTACATCTTTCCCCCATCTGCTATAATAAGGGCACGGTGACAGCCGACGCCTGATCCCCGGGCCCGCGGACCCCGCGGCTCGTGATGGCGCCGGCACAATGGTGAGTTCAACGCACGCTGGCGTCGCCGCGCGGGGAGCACCCGACCACGCCCTCAACGCTCGGAACCGGGTTGCTCCCTTTGTTAGTCGTGGCTCTGCCCGACTGCCAGCGGGTTCCCATATGTCCGCTTGCCGACACGTTCGGAAGCCAGCAGGCGGCCGCGGTACCTACCGCGGCCCGTGCTGGCCTCCGGGCGCCGCCTCGGATTTCGCACGTGGGTTGCCTGGCGCCCCTCGCCCACGCGGAGGGGCCGTTCGGGCCCGGCCTCCCAGGCGCGGGCCCGCGCCAACGGGGGAAGGAGCGAATCATGAAGGCGGTCGTCATGGCTGGGGGGGAAGGGAGCCGGCTGCGCCCGCTCACTTGCAACCGCCCCAAGCCGCTGGTCCCCATCGCCAACAAGCCGATCATGCAGCACATCCTCGAGCTGCTGGTGCGCTGCGGCTTCACCGAGGTAGTTGCCACGCTGCACTATCTCGCCGACCAGATTGAGACCTACTTCGGCGACGGCAGCGAGTACGGCGTGCGCATGCGCTACACCGTGGAGGAGACCCCCCTCGGCACCGCCGGCAGCGTCAAACAGGCGGAACAGTGGCTCTCCGATGGGACCTTCCTCATCGCCTCCGGCGATGCCCTCACCGACTTTGACCTCAGCAAGGCCGTGGAGTTCCACAAGCGCCACGGCGCCATGGCCACCATCGTCCTCTACCGCGTTGAAAGCCCCCTCGAATACGGCGTCGTCATCACCGACCACGACTCCCACTACATCCGCCGCTTCCTGGAAAAGCCGGATTGGACCCAGGTGTTCAGCGACACCATCAACACCGGCATCTACATCCTGGAGCCGGAAGTGCTAGAGTACATGGAGCCCGGCAAGGCCTACGACTGGAGCAAGGACATCTTTCCCCTGCTGCTCCGGCAATGCAAGCCACTGCTAGGCTACCTCGCCGACGGCTATTGGTGCGACGTGGGCAACCTACAAGCCTACCGCCAGGCCCACTACGACGCCCTGCGCGGCAAGGTGAAGCTGAACATCGCCGGCGACCGCACCGATGATCGGGTGTGGATCCACCCGACCGCCCGCATCGAGCCCGGGGCCCGGATCAACGGGCCGGCGGTGATCGGCAGCCACGCCACCATCCGCCATGACGCGGTCATCGAGGAGTTCAGCATCCTCGGCGACTCCTGCATTATCGAGCGCGAAGCCGAAGTGCACGGCAGCATCCTCTGGAACGGCGCTTACGTCGGCGACCGCGTGAACATGAGCGGCGCCATCATCGGCCGCAACTGCAGCATCGACCGCCGCAGCGTCCTCGAAGAGGGCGTGGTCATCGGCGACGGCAGCCACCTGCAGCGCGGCAGTATCGTGCGCGCCCACGTCAAGATCTGGCCGGACAAGATGGTGGAAGCCGGCGCCCGCGTGACCGAGACGCTGGTGTGGGGCCCCCGCTGGTCGCGCACCCTCTTCTCCGAGGGGGGCGTGAGCGGCCTGGCCAACATTGAGATGACGCCGGACTTCGCTACCAAGCTGGCCGCCGCCTACGGCTCTTACCTGGGTAAAGGAGCGGCGGTGATCATCAGCCGTGACGGCCACCCGGCTAGCCGGATGATCAAGCGCGCGCTCACCGCTGGTCTGATGTCCGCCGGCCTGCATGTTCAGGACTTGCGCTCTCTCCCTGTTCCCGTCAGCCGCTTCTTGCTGGGGGAATCGGCCGCCCGTGGCGGCGTTCACGTGCGGATCTCGCCGCACGACCCCCGCATGATCACCGTGGAGATGTGCAATACTCGGGGCGCCATCCTCGATAAAGACGCCCAGCGCAAGATCGAGAACGTCTTCTTCCGCGAGGACTTCCTGCGCGCCGACTTCCTCGGCGTGGGCTCGCTGGAGTACGTGCCGTGGACGGTGGAACGCTACACCGAGCGCCTTGCCGCCCTGGTCCACCAGAAAGCGTGCCAGGAGGCACGCTTCCGCGTGATGCTCGACTGCGCCTACGGCAGCGCCAGCGCCGTGCTGCCTACCGCGCTCGGCACCCTCGGGTGCGACCTGGTCACCCTCAACGGCTTCACCCGCCCATTGGAGGAACCCCGCACCATCGAGGAGAAGGAGCGCAGCCTCCTCGAACTGAGCAGCCTGGTGAAAACGGTCGAAGCGGAGATGGGCCTGCTGGTCCACAACGATGGCGAGACGCTGCACGTCACCGACCATACTGGCCGCCCGATCTCCGATTCGATGCTCCTCTCGGTGATGTGCTTGTTGGCATTCGCCAGCGGCGACGCCCGCACGGTGGCGGTGCCGATCTCCGCGCCGTCGGTGATCGAGCAGATCGCCGAGGGCTACGGCGGCCGCGTGGTGCGCACCAAGAGCGACCCGGCGGCGCTGATGGGGCTGGCGGTGGCCGAGAAGGAGAGCATCGCCCTGATCGGCGACACCGAGGGGCGCTTCATCTTCCCCCGCTTCCACGCCGCCTTCGATGCCATGGTGGCCTGCGCCAAGCTGGTGGAGTACCTGGCGCGCGTCGGCCGACGGCGCCTGGCCGACCTGGTGGCCCTGGTGCCGCGCTACCATCTCCGCCGGGCTCAGGTGAACTGCCCGTGGGAGAAGAAGGGCGAGATCATGCGCCTGCTGACCGAGGAGGCGGAGAAGGGTCGCGCCGACTTCACCGAGGGCGTGAAGGTGCTCACCGAGCGCGGGTGGGTGCTGGTCACCCCCGACGCCTTCGAGCCGACGTTCCACCTCTTCGCGGAGGCTGGCTCGGCCGAGCACGCCACCGAGTTGATCGTGCAGTTCCGCGAGAAGATCGAGACCCTGTGTAGCTGAGACGTGTCCGGCGCGCCAGGTTGGTACCCCGCCTGGCGCGCCCGATACGGAAGGAGAAAGCGGTAATGGGAGAGGGTCCGCTCCTCCGGCCGGTGGTGCCGGAGAACACGGAGTTCGTCTTGCTGTCGTTCGAGGGCCCCGATCAGTACGCGATGGCCGGCGGCCTGGGCGTGCGCGTCACCGAGCTGTCGCGCGCGCTGGCCGAGGCCGGCTTCAGAACGCACCTGTTCTTCATTGGCGACCCGAACAAGCCGCCGGTGGAGGCGGGTGGCGGCCGCCTCATCCTGCGGCGGTGGTCGCAGTGGATCAGCCGCTACTACCCCAACGGGGTGTACGAGGGCGAGAAACAGAAGGTCTACGACTTCAGCGCCAGCGTGCCGGGCGTGGTGATCGACGAGGTGGTCGCCCCGGCGCTGCGCGAAGGACGCACCACGGTGGTGATGGGCGAGGAGTGGCACACCGCCGGCACGATGAGCGCGCTGAGCGACCAGCTACACGCCCGGGGCCTGCGCGACCAGGCGCTGCTGCTGTGGAACGCCAACCACACCATGGGCTTCGAGAACATCGACTTCCCCCGCCTCAACTTCACCACCACCATCACCACCGTCAGCCACTACATGAAGCACACCTTGTGGATCTGGGGCATCAACCCGCTGGTGATCCCCAACGGGATCCCCGGCCGGTTGCTCTCCCCCCTCGATGAGG
This sequence comes from Armatimonadota bacterium, assembly GCA_012512505.1. Lineage (GTDB taxonomy): Bacteria > Armatimonadota > JAAZEB01 > JAAZEB01 > JAAZEB01 > JAAZEB01. The sequence continues at coordinate 9,143 of JAAZEB010000090.1, forward strand.
GCGCGGTGCGGGCGGTCCGCGCCGCCGTCGGCGGCGACCTGATGCTCGTCAAGGTGGGGCGCTGGGACCCGGATAAGCGGTGGAACATGGCGATGCATGCCGTGGCCCGCCTGCGCAGCATGGGGCTCAACCCGCGCCTCGTCTGCCGGGGCGGCATCGAGCCGTACGAGGGAGAGGTGCTGCACACGGCGCGCTCGCTAGGCCTGCGTGTGCAGGACGTGCCGGCGCCCGAGAGCCAGGACGTGGGGGGCTGGTGCGCGGCGCTATCCGGCGCCAGCGAGGCGGACGTGATCAACCTGAAGTTCTTCGTGCCGGAAGAACTCCTCCGCTTGCTCTACGCCGGGGCCGATGCCGTGCTGGCGAACAGCGGCAAGGAACCGTTCGGCATCGTCGGCCTGGAGGTGATGGCCAGCGGCGGCATCGCCGTCACCGGCGCCACCGGGGAGGAGTACGCGCGCGCCTTTGACAACGCCATCGTGCTGGAAACGGACAACGCCGACGAGATCGTCACTTCGTTGGCGTACCTCCAGGAGCACCCGGAGCAGGCACAGCAGATGCGCGCCGCCGCCCGAGCAACGGCAGCCGAATACACCTGGGCGCGCGTCGTCGAGCTGTTGTGCCGGCGGGTGCAATTTCTCGCCACCAGCCAGAGCCTCGCGCGGGCTGCCCGCTAGCGCCGCTCGTGGTGGGCGCGGGGCGCTGCCACCCCTCGCCCTGGAAGCGGAATACAGCCAGGCCAATCTGGGATGGGAGGAGGAGCCCTTTGGCTGAGCATCTGGTCACCTACACGGTCGTCCACCAGCCGCGCCGCCTGAAGCTGCCGGCGCAGCCGATCCCAACCGGCGCATCGCCCGACGATATCGCCCGGTGCCTGTTCGACGAGAAGATGAACGAGCGCTACCTGCATAAGGTGGCGGAGTGGTGCTACTATCCGGCCACGCGCATGTTCCTGGAGATGGTGCAGGAGCAGGACTACCACCTCTCCATCGGCTTCTCGCTCTCGTTTCTGCGCCAGGCGCAGCTATGGGATCGCGAGCTGCTGGAGCTGATGCGCCGGCTGGTGGCCCACCCCAACGTCGAGCTGGTCTGCGTCGAGCCCTACCATTCCTTCCTTTTCTACCTCGATATTGACCTTTTCATCCGCCGCATGCGCTGGGCGCAGGAGCAGCTCGAGGGCATCTTTGGCAAGCGGCCGGTGGTCACCGACACCACCGAGATGTTCCTCTCCAACGACATCTACTACGCGCTGGACAAGGCGGGCTTTCGCGCCGCGGTGCTGGATGGCCGCGAGTGGGTGATGAACTGGCGCGAGACGACGCACCTCTACAACTACGGCGGCCGGCCGCTGGTGCTGTTTCCGCGCCACTACAAGCTCAGCGACGACGTGGGCTACCGCTTCTCCAACAAGGGCTGGGAAGGGTGGCCGCTGCAGGCCAGCACCTACGCCCACTGGCTGCGCGAGGCGATGGGGGAGTTTGTCTTCCTCGCCTGGGACTACGAGACGTTCGGCGAGCACCACTCGCGCGACACCGGGATCTTCGAGTTCATGCGCGCGCTGCCCGGCGAGCTGAAGTACCGCGGCGTGCAGACGCTCACCCCCTCGGAGGCGATCGCCCGGTTTGCCGACCGCATCTACGACATGCCGCTGCCGCAGCACCCCTCCACCTGGGCGGGCAGCGGCGGCGTGGAGTTCTTCCTTGGCAACTCGGTGCAGCAGTCGATCTTCCAGTTGATGCACCACGCCTACAACAAGGCGCGGCTGACGGAGAACCCGGAGCTGATCGACCTGGCCCTGTGGCTGATGCAGTCGGACAACCTCCACCTGATCCAGTGGTTCGGGCGCTTCGGCCAGGAGGCAGAGGTGAGCGCCTACTTCACCCCGCAGGAGTGGTGGTCACTGGGGCCGGCAGGGATCGCCAACGATATGCAGCAGGTGTACCGCAACTTCATCATGGCATTGGATGCGCATATGTGAGTGCCGCTGAGGGTAAGGAAACCCTGGGCGTTCCGGATCGTGGGCGCGGGGCGGCACAGCGAAGGAGTGGCGATGAACCTGGTCATCTACATCGATGGCTCGCGGGCGGCCGAGGACGCGGTACGCTACGCCGCGCGCTGGTGCCCGCCCGAAACCCGGGTTGTCCTGCTCCATGTGGTGCCCTCGGGCCGGGAGGCGGCGTTGCACAACGCCGAGAAGGTGCTGGCGCGCAGCTCGGCGCTGTTCCGCTCCCTGGCAGGCACCCAGCGGGAAGTGACCACGCGCCTGGAGGTGGGCAACGCCGTCACCCGCATCACCGAGGTGGCCGATGCCCTGGACGCCGACGCGATCATCATGGGGTCGCACGACGTGGGCGCCCTTCCCCGCTCGCAGGTGCTCGGCCAGGCCGCGGAGGACACGGTGGCCGCCACCAACCGACCGGTGGTCCTCGTCTTCCCCGAAGGTAGCGAGGTCGTGCCGGCCGCCAGCATTCATTGAGGTTGGTCTGAGTGAGTGGTGAGCCGCCACCACTCACCACTCACTCCCCAGAGAGGCACACGCAGTTGGACCAGTCTTTCGGCATTGTCGGCAACGGGCGCGTCCTGGCGAAGGTTCTGGCCGACGGCACCGTCACCGAGCTCTTCTTCCCATCCGTCGGCTTCTACCGGCACATCCTGCAGTCGCAGTTTGGGCTGGTGGACCGGGCCGGCAACGTGCGCTGGCTGGGCGACAAACGGCTCGACCACCGGCAGCGCTACCTGGAAGACACCAACGTGCTGGTCACCACCGCCCAGCACGCCGGCCTTCAGATCGAGGTGACCGACTTCGTCCACCCGGTTCACGACGTGCTGGTGCGCAAGGCGGAGCTGCGCAACCACGCCGCCACCCCGACCACCCTCGCCTTCGCCCACATGGACGCCGCGTCGCTGGAAGAGAACCGCGACCTGTTCGGCTACAACCTCGCCTACTACGATTCCCGGGTCGACTGCCTCGTGCGCTTTCGCGGCCACCCGTTCGACAGCAGCATGGAAGGGCACGTCGTCCTGCTGGCGGCGGCCGTGCCCTCGCAGGATGCCTTCCAGTGCGGCGTGGCCTACGAGCGGGAGGGCGACCGGATCGATGCCTACGTGGACCTTTCGGACGGCGACCTTCAGGGCAACGACTACGCCTCGGATGAAACCCGGGGGGTGACAACCGGCCTGCTGTGGAAGCTGACGGTGCCGCCGGGCGAGATGCGCACCCTCACCGTGCTGTTTGCCGGCGGGCCCACCCTGGATGCCGCGGAGCGCCTGCTTCGGACGGTGCGCGCCATCCCCGCCGAGCAACTCCTGGCGGAAACGGTCGCCTACTGGAAGGAATGGCTGGCGCCTGGGGCCGCCTGGTCGACACGCATCGGTGATCCGCGCCTGCGCAGCCTCTACCGGCGCTCGCTGTTGGTGAACAAGCTGCTTCAAGATGCCAACTACGGCGCGATCATCGCCGCGCCCGCCGTGGCGCCGGACTACCGCTATTGCTGGGTGCGCGACGGCGCGTTTGTCGCCTGGGCGCTCGGCACCGCCGGCTACCACGCCGAGGCCGCCGCTTTCTACCGTTGGTGCGCCCGCACCCAAACGGCGAACGGCCTCTGGTGCCAAAACCACTACACCGACGGGCGCCGCCACTGGCCGGGCATCCAGGTGGATCAGGTGGGTACCGCCATCTGGGGCATGCACCAGCATTACCTGCACACCGGCGACCGCCACTTCCTCTCCGAGTTGTGGCCCACGGTGCGGCGGGCCGCCGAGTACATCCTGTCGCGCACCGACACCGCCAACGGCCTGGTCTACTCCGAACAAGACCTGTGGGAAGAGAGCGGGGGCCACCTAACCTACACCAACGCGGCCTGCCAGGCGGGGCTGCGCGCTGCCGCCGACATCGCCCACGAGGTGGGGGCGTCCTCCACCGGCGATGTCTACCGCCAGGCCGCCGGGCGGCTGCGGGCCCGCATCCAGCAGCACCTGGTGCAAGAGGGAGCGTACGTGGGCGCGCTGGAGCCGCACCGTGCGTTTCGCGTTCGCGCCGATTACGTGGTAGACGTCAGCATTGTCGGCCTGGCCGTGCCGTTCGGCGTCGTCGACGCGCGGTCGCCGGCGCTCGTGCGCGCGGTGGAGTGGATCGAGGGCGCCTGCGAGTACCCAGTTCGCGGCGTGGGGCGCTATGCCAGCGACCTGTTCATGGGCGGCAACCCCTGGCCGCTGAGCGCGCTGTGGCTCTCGCTCTACTACGTTCACGCCGGGCAGTGGCCACCCCCTCGCGAGCACCTGGAGTGGTGCCTGGCACACACCACCCCACACGGGTTCATCGCCGAGCAGCAGGACAAGCGCACCGGCGCTCCTGTCTCGGCGATGCCGCTCGCCTGGGCGCACGCCTGGTTCACCGCGCTGATGCACGCCCTCGTTGCCCGCGGCGTCTGGCGCACGCCCACCCCAGACCCCGCGTCCGAAAGCAGCCGTCTCACTGGCACACCCCCACCCTAGCCAGGGGTGCCAGAAAAGCCAACCGCCCTGCGGGCGCAGCTAGGCGAACTGGAAGTTCGCCCCTATGCCCACAGGGCGGTTGATAGGGAAGGTCTGCCAGGCGCACGGTATTGCGCCCGGCGGCTCGGCCGGCGCTGGGAGGCCGACGGCACTGCCGGTGCCGGCCGAGGGGACGGGAGGCGCTTGCCTGCCCGCTCCTGGGTCAGAACCGCGTGTTGTAGCTGCCGCCGATGCCGAACTCCTCACTGACGAAGCCGGCATCAATGCGGAAGCCCCGGGCCAACCCCAGGCGGATTCCGGCGTTCACGTCCTCGCTATCGTACTCCACCATCAGCAGCACGTTCTCGGCCAGCGGCAGGTCTACCCCGGCGAAGATGCCGTCGTAGATGCCCCCGCCCAGCCCCAGGTGACCGCGCAGGGGGAACCCACCCACATTCGTCAGCCGCTTGCTGATCACCCCATAGGGGGACGAATCGATCTCATCCGCGACGTCCCACCACCCAACGGCAAGGCCAACGCCGGTCGGCGTCTCGGGGATCAGGCGGTATTTGGCTTGCGCGGTGAACCGCTCGTCACTGCCCCGATTCGGGTCGAACCAGACGACGCCGGCTTCCAGCCCCGCGGCGAGCGCCACGTTGCCGGCGGCAATGTTCGCATTGTCCGAGATGTGGTGGAAGGCCACGTTCCACTCGCGCGTGTCCAGCGCATCGGCAGTCGGAGTGTTCAGCAACCCCGTCATGCCCAGGAAGCTTGGTGCCGCACTTGCGGGCACCGTCGCCACCACCATGCAGACCAGCAGGGAAAGAACCCCCCTCTTCAAAGCGCACCTCCTTCGTGTACCATGCGGTCCGCCTCCTGGCGCCGCTCAGCTAAAGTCTACCCCGGCTTTACACCGCCCAAACCAGCGCACGGCGGGAGATCCCACCGCTCAGGGATACGGCCCCACTGTTCCAAAAGCTCCTGTGGCGAGGCGGTGCCGGTCATGCCCAGCTTCTGAACGGTGATGGAGGCCACCAGGTTGCCGAAAAAGGCGGCTGCCGGCCAGTCGGCGCCGGCACAGCGCGCGCACACTATGCCCGCCGTGGTGCTGTCGCCCGCACCGACCGGATCGACTGGGCCCGACACCGGCACTGCCGGGATCGGGCAGGTCTCCGTGGCACTGCAGACGAGGCTGCCCTCCGCGCCCAGGGTGACGATCACCGGTTGGCCCGTGCGTGCGGCCAACTGCTGGCCGAGAGTACCGGCTTCGGCCGAATCGAGCGCCTCTCCCGCCGGGCTTCCCAGCGCCCGGGCTAGCTCGGCGCGATTCGGCTTGGTCACTACGCCACGGAATTCGCCGATCCGCTCGCGCGAGTCGGCAAAGAAGAGAGCCGTCGGATGCGCCGCCGCCAGGTCGGCCAGCACCGCGCGCACGCGGTCGGTGATCACGCCGCAGTTGCGCTCCGACACCTGGTCGGCGATGATCACGGCATCCACCTGCGGGGCCAGACGCCGCAGCGCCGCGATGAGGCGCTCCTCCACGGCGGCGGGAAGCGGGGCGCGATTCTTGTGGTCGAGGCGCTCCAGCTCACACTCGCCGGCGGGGTCGCGGCGCATCGGCTTGGTGTAGGTGGGGGTGAACCACTCCGGGAGGAGCAGGAGGTCATCGAGGCACGTGCCGAGCGCCTGCAGGCCCCGGCGCAGCACGTAACCTTCGCCATCGTCGCCGATGGCGCCCACCAGCCGGATCGCCCCCGCCCCAAGCGCCGCCAGGTTGGCCACTACCGTGCCCGCGGCCCCCGGGGAACAGCGCCGCGCCACCACCTGATGGCAGGTTCGGCCGGTCTCCAGGGAAGTCTCCGCCAGCGCCGGGTCAATCACGAGGTATTGATCGAGGAAGAAGTCGCCCACCACCGCCAGGCGCAGGCGCGGGAAACGGCCCAGCAGATCGCGCAGGTGCTCTTGGCGCATCATTCGCTCGCACTCCTGCCCCCAGGTTAGGCCCCGCGCGCTGGTTCTCCTGCCGCCGCGCCGGAGCAATTACCCTGAAAACAGCCTCTTGCGGCCAGCGGCGGTTTGGGGGGCCGCTTAGAAGCGCACCTCGCCGGCCAGGTCGCCCTCGCCAGTCGAAAGCATCCACGAAAGCGCCTTGTACGCCAGGAACGACTCGCGCACGAAGCCGCGATTGCCCGGCTGCCGCACCTCCCACTCCAGCCGGTCCGGGTAGACGCGGACCACGCGGAACGCGTTCGGCCATTCGGCAAACGCGGGGTTCTGGAGGTGCGTGATCCGCCCGACGCGGTTGACCTCATTCCAGTGCGCGTGCCCGCAGAAGGTGGCAATCACGTTGGGAGCGGCTTCGAGGAGGCCTAGCGCCTCCTGGCTGCTCAGGCAAAGCGCGCTGGGCAGCTTGTAGCCGCACGATGAGTTCCCGTGCCGGTTGGTGAACGCATAGTGCCAGATCACCACGGTGGACGTGCGCGTGTCCTCCGCCAGCGTCTTCCGCAGCCACTCGACCTGGGCGGGGCGCAGGCCGATGCCGTGCGCGTTCTTCGCGTCGTAGCGGTCCACGAACTCGCCCTCAGGAGTTCGCCAGTACGAGGCATCCAGGATGATGAAGCGCAAGGGCGGCTTCTGGATCACGTAGTCGGTGGAACCGCCCGGGAAGAGCCGCCCGGCGAGCTCCAGCAGGTCCGGACGCGATGAGGAGTGGTAGGAGTCGTGGTTGCCGATGCAGCCGTAGACTGGCAGGGGCGCTTTCTCGAGGACGCCCGCGAGCACCTGAACGTCCTCGCGCGTGCCCCGGTCCGTCATGTCGCCCGCCAGGATCGCGAAGTCGATCCCCTCCTTCGCGAGCGATTGGAGGGTGGCGGCGAACTCGGGCGTCGCGGCGTTCCCCATCTTAGCGTTCATCCACTCGCCGGGGCTCGCCGTCGTCAGGTGGGTGTCCGAAAGCAGCGCGAACTGGAAGGAGGGCGGGGCCACTTTTCGCTCCAGTGCGCGCAACTCGAGTGCGCGGAAGGTGCCCCCGGGCCGGAAATGCGGTCCGGCCACGGTGAGGTAACTCCTCCCTTTGGGAAGCAGCCACTCCGTGAGGGGCACGCGGTCGGGAGACCGGGTGCCGGTGATCTCCGGCGCCGGCCCGGTGAGCCGGTTCCCGACGCTCTCCCACGCCTCGGCCGCGACCATCGGCGCGGCGACGACCGTCGTGTTGCAGAGGATGGTGACCCGCAGCCCGGGGCGGAGATCGCTATCCGGGGTGAGGCGCACCGACCCGGTGACGTAGAGCGGCTCGTCCGCGTCAATCGCGAAAATGAGCAGGCCATCCGGTGTGATCTGAACCGTCTCGGATCGAACGGCGCGCGCCTCCACGCGCGCGGAATCGGGCGCGAACGCCCCATTCGACGCGCGCGCCACGACTCGCTTCCCACGCGCCAGCCGAAGGGGGCGCTTATTCGCTTCGGCGCGCAGCCGCCGTTCCACCTCGGGGTAGACCGCTGACGGCGGGTCCGGCACCGTGGTCGCCAGGAGGGTGACGTCATCCACCCAGATCTCCTGGCTCCCGGTCATCGCGAGCATGATCTCCTGGTCGGTCTCCCGCCACTCCTTCGCGCGCACCTGGCCGGTCATTTTCACCCAGTCGCCCTGCCTCGCTTCTCGCCGGGCCCGGCCCTTGGTGTGCCGCGTCTTGCCATCGCTGGCCGAGATGTAGAGGCTCGCGGCATGCTCGCTCTCCGCGTAGACCCACGCGGAGAAGACGTAGTCGCGCGTGGGGTCAATCAGGCCCTGGAGCCTGAAGTAGGCGCCGCCGGATGCGCCCTGGGGCGTCACGCGCAGAGAACGCTTGCCGGTGCGCGCGCGCGTCTCATCCGCGGCGTAGGTCGCCTGGTACGTGTGAAAGTCTGGGAGCTCCCCCTCGAAGCCCTCCGAAAGCGCGATCTTGTCCGGCTGCGCCTGCCCGGCCCGCGCTCCCGCGGGCCAGTGCGTCGCCATCAGACCCAAGCACACCACCTGGCAGAGGAGCAACCTGGCGCGAAACATCCGGCCCCCCCTCTCTCACGGCTCCCGTGTCCGGATACCGCGCGGTACCCGGCATCCCGCCGGCTCCCGGCGGGCTCTCTCCTGCTCCTGATAAGCGCGCGAAGAAAAAGCCCCACGCGCCCGGGACCACCCGCCACTCGGCCGGCCTGGACCACGGCGCTCCCCTTGTCGGCATCCCTGCCGGAGGCCGCCGGGCCTGGCCGTGGCGGGTGTCACATCGGAGGGGTTCGCCCCGGGCGGCGCCACCCCTTCCCATTGCCCTGGCTTCCCGCTGAACTCCGATGCCGGGGAGACGGTACTCCTCCAGGAGAGATGACCGGAGTGCCCGAGCCATCGGGCTTCACACTGTTAGGAAGCCGCATCACTGCGGCGCTCCGCGACTCTCCCAGGCAACTGGCCGGAGTGCCCGAGCCATCGGGCTTCACACTGTTAGGAAGCCGCATTGCTGCAGCGCTCCGCGACTCTCCCAGGCAACTGCGGCGAAGCATTGGCGGGTCAGACAGATTGCGGTGCAGTACGCTTGCCCCGCCAATGCTTCGCCCCTACCACTGCCCGGAGACCCGCGAACCATCAGCGACAGGAGGCGCCCCCCATGGCAAGGGGCGCCTCCGATGGTGGCCGGCGTCTCGCCGGTGGTCCGACCGTATACTAGGCATAGGAGGAGTCTCCGACCCCGATACCCATCGCCTATCGGTATCGGGAGACGCCTCCTATGGCGGGGGCGCTAGCCTCTGGGGCCGCGCTCCCAGCGGCGCACCAGCGCCTGCAGCTTCTGCTGCTGCTGCGGGGTGAGCTCGGCGCGCACGCCGGCAACGAGCTTCTCCCGCAACGCCTGGGCCCGCTGGCGGAGCTGTTGGCGGTCGCCACCCTGCGCGCGCACATCCTTCGCCAGGGCGCGAATCTCCTCGCGGTGGGCGCGGTAGACCTCGCGCACCTTCTCGCGCTGCGCCGGCGTCAGGGCCAGCTCACGCGTCATGCGGTCCATCATCGCCTGGCCGCGGCGCAGGCCCCGGTCCCGCAGGGCGCCCTTGCGCCACTCCGAGCGGTACGACTGCAGTTTCTCGCGCTGTGCCGGCGTCAACACGCGGTGGATCTCAGCGCGCATCTTGCGGCGTAGCTCGCGCGCCTGCTCCCGCCCCTGCTGCCGATCGCCCTTCCCCTCCCGCAGCTTCTTCATCTCGCCGCGATACTTAGTGCAGATCCCCTCGATCTGCTTCTTCTGCGCCTCCGTCAGCTCCAGGCGCTGCGTCAGGCAAACCCGAGGTTGAACGCGCTTGCCCTCCGGCTGGCCAGCACCATAAGCCAGGCTCGCCGCCAGCACCGCGCCCGCAGCCGCAAAAATCAGGGTCCGAGTTGCTGCCAAACCACTCCTCCTTCCACTCTCTATCCCATCGCCCCGGTGCGCCGGGGGCGGGGCCACTCCCGTTGGCCGGTCTTCTCAACCGAACCATCACCAAAAGAACGTTTCTACGCCTTGGACGAACGGCCGGGCATAAGGTTGCGCCGGGGCAAGAGAAGGAGAGGATTGCGGCGCGGGGCGTCGAATATGGCGCCCAGACGCAGTAGATGGAGCGCGCAGACTGGGAAACGGAGTGGTATGCCCTCAGCCACCAATATCGGCGCGGTGATCCGCCGCCTGCGGGAGCGTTGGCGGCTCACCCAGCAAGACGTTGTCGAGTATGCCAGGCTGGAGCGCAGCGCCAGCTACATCTCCAGCATTGAGACGGGCAAGACCAGCCCCACGTTGGCCGAGCTAGAGGCGATGGCCATCGTCTTCCGCACCAACGTTATCGATCTGATCCGGGAAGCCCAGGGCGAGGAGCCAGCAGCCCCGGCCCCGGAGACATCCTTCGCTCATATCCTGGAACTGCTCCGCGCGCTGGATCCACCAGGCCAGGCGCTCGCCGAGGAACTGCTGAAGGTTCTCGTCGCGCACCAGGGCCGAAACCGCTGAGCGTTCCCCATCCTTGGGCGATGACCCTGCCGGCCGGGCGGCCCACGCGCCGCAGCCAGGAGCAGAGGAGATGAAGCCGACGGTGAACTACGAAGCGCACTGTAGCCACTGCCGGGCCGGGGTGCTCTCACGCGATTCACTGGTGATGGTGGATGGCGAGCACCTGTGCGTGCGCTGCTGCCAGGCGCGGGAGAAGATGCTGGCGCGCGTCCGGCGGCTGTCCGGCTTCATCCTGCTGGGATGCACCCTCGCCGGCGCGGGGATCGGCTACCTGGTAGGGCGCGTGCCGGGCGTGGTCATCGGGCCGGTGGTTGGCCTGGTCTGCGCCAGCATCATCGAGAGTCTGCTCCGCCGCTATTGAGCGCCAGGCGCGGGCCTGCCCCCGCCTCAGGAGGCCGCCGGGAGGGTGATGGTGAAGGTCGTGCCGTGGCCGGTGCGGCTTTCCACCACGATCCGGCCGCCCATGCTCTCCACCATCCCCAGGCTCACGCACAGCCCCAGGCCCGTGCCCTGACTGCCATCGGGCCGCCGGCTGAAGAAGGGGGTGAACAGGCGAGGCAGATCCTCCTCGGCGATGCCACAGCCGGTGTCTGCCACCGACAGCGCGATCGCCGGCTCCGCCACCCGCGCCACGCCCAGTGCCAGCCGGTGGGTGCCGTTGGAGACGTGCCGTGGCCGGCTGCCGGGCGGCGCCGTGTCGCTGTGGGGAACGGGCCGGGCCTGCAGGCGGACACTTCCCCCCTGGGCAGTAGCCTGCAGCGCGTTCAGCAGCAGGTTCATCAGCACCTCGCGCAGTTGGGTGGGGTCTGCCAGCACCGACAACTCTGGCGGCGTCACGTCCCAGGTCACGTCGATGCCGCGGCACAGCGGGTGCGCCTGGCAGAGGCTGACGACGCTGCTGATCACCTCCGCCGGGCTCACCGCGCGGATGCTGGGGGTAGAATCGCGGGCAAAGGAGAGGAGGCGCTTCACGATGCCGTCACCGCGCATCAACTCGCGGTGCATCATCCGAATGCGCTCCACCATCCGTGGCGGCAGGCCCTCCTTCTCGGCAAGGAGGATCATCACCTCCAGGCTGCCGCCCACGCCCATCAGGATGTTCCCGAAGTTGTGGGCCACCCCCGCCGCCAGCTCGCCCACGGCCGCCAGCCGCGCCGATTGCAGCAACTGACGCTGCAGCGCCTTCTGCTCGCTGACGTCGCGAATGAACTCCACCACCGCCACCACCTCGCCGGAATCGTCCAGCAAGGGATAGGTAGCGATGTGGAACTCCCCCGGGATCGGCAGGCAGTTGATGTCGACGTTCTGCGGCTGCCGGGTGGCAAACGTCTCCGCGATCACCGCCTCGTCGGCCGGCGGCTCGCTGCAGCCGTAGAGGCTCTGGCAGGTGTGCCCGATCAACTGCTGCGGGTGGCGCGAGAAGAGTGAGGCGGCCGCGCGGTTGGCCTTCACCACGCGCAGGTCACGCGCCTTGACGAACACGTAGTCGGTGATCGCGTCAAAGCAGGCCATCCACTCGCGTCGTGCGCCTGCTACTCGCTCAAACAGCTCCTCTGCCGACTCAGCCATGCCTCCACCCTCAATCCACGCCTCGTCACGGCCGCTATCGCTGCGCCTCCTCCGGCGGAGCGCACGGCAGCTCCACCGTGAAGCGTGTGCCCACCCCCACCTCGCTTTGCACCTGGAGGTCACCGCCCATGGCTTTCACCATGCGCAGGCTGGCAGACAGGCCGATCCCGGAGCCGGGCGGGCCCTGCCGACGCCGGCTGAAGAACGGCTCGAAGATGCGCTCCAGGTCCTCCGGGGGGATGCCACAACCGGTATCGCTCACCGCGATCCGCACGCGCTCTTCCACAACCTCGGCACTGATGGTTACTATGCCGCCGGCGGTCATCGCCTGCAGGGCGTTCAGCACCAGGTTGAGGATCACCTCGTGCAGTTGGCCGGCATCGGCGCGTACTGCGGGCAGCAGCGCGGGCAGCTCGGTGCGAATGCGGATCCCCCGGCTGGCCGGATGCGCCTTGCACAGCGCCACCACGTCCGACAGCAGCCCCTCCAGCCCGACGCTCGCCACGTCCTGGGCCATGCCGCGCGCGAAATCAAGCAGGCGCTGCAGCACCTGGTTGCCGCGGAAAACGTGCCCCTGCGCGTCTGCCAGCCGCTCGCGCACCTCGTCGAGGCTGCCGCCCCGCTCCAGCAGCATCGAGGCGACATCGAGCATCCCCGACACGCCCATCAGCACGTTCTTGAAGTTGTGAACCACCCCGGAGGCCAGCTCCCCCACGCCCGCCAGGCGCGCCGAGTGGTAGAGCCGAGCCTGCATCTCCCGCTGGGTGGTGATGTCCTTGATGTACTCCACCACCCCAACGCAGCCCCCCTCGCTATCCAAAAGCGGGTAAGCGGAGACCTGGTAGACCCCCGGCACCGACAGGCTCTCCAGCTCGCGCACCACCGGCTGGCCGCTCCGTAGGCACTCCTGGAAGACGTTGCCCTCCTCCGGCTCCTGGCCACCGTGGAACAGGTCGCAGTAGTGTTTGCCGAGCAGCTCGCCCACGCTGGTGCCAAGGAGGCGGCCGGCGGCCTGGTTGCCCCGCAGCAGCGTGCCGGCAGTGGAAAAGATGCAGACCGGGTCGGTGATGGCGTCGAAGGTGGCTTCCCACTCCCGCTTGGCCGTCGCCAGGGCGCGGAACATGGCCGCGTTGTCTACGGCGACGGCGGCTTGCTGCGCCAGCGTCTCGGCCAGGCGGATCCGCACCTCCGTCGGGTGCACCTCGGAGGCGTAGCCGACTGCCAGCACTCCTTCCACCCGGTCGCGCGAGAGCATCGGCACGATCAGGCAGGTGGTCACGCCCAGGCACTGCGCCCGGCGGTCGTCGCGGGTGAGCGGGTGTTCCGCCACGTTCTCAATCAGGAGGGTGCTCTCGGTGCTGATCGCCTCCCGCAGCACCGGGTGGGCGGCGATCTCGAACCGCTCGGCGTACTGCTCCTCGGTGACGCGACGACCGCGCTCGGCGATGAAGGCGCTGCGCAGGAGAGTGCGCTGCGGGTCGTCCATCACCAGGATCGCGGTGAAGTCGGCCTCAAAGAGGTCGTAGGCATAGGCGCCGGTGATGTGCAGGGCGGCATCGACATCGAGCCCGGCCACGGCCATTCCCACCTGCCCAATGGCAGCCGCCTCCTGGGTTTTGCGCCGCTGGGCCTCGAAGAGGCGGGCGTTGGTGATCGCGGCGGCAGCGTGGCTGGCGAAGATCGAGAGCAGCGCCAGCTCCGTGGGCTGAGGGCCGTAGATCCAGGGGTAGGTGAGGGCCAGCACGCCAAAGTTGCCATCACCCTCGCTGAGAGGCAGGCAGGCACAGGTCACCGTGTCGGGGGGCAGCGCCGGGTCGGCCGCCGCCACGCTGGAGGCCACGTTCTCGATGGTCGCGTCGCGGGCGCGGAAAGCGCGCGCCACCGGGTGGTTCGAGTCGGTGGCGATGCGCGCCGAGGTGATGCCTTCCGGGGCGCTCTGCGCCGCCGCGCAGTAGAGGGCGTCTCGGTCCTCGTGCAGCAGCCAGAGCGAGCAGGTGTGGGCGTTGGTGAACTGGGCGGCGTGGCGCACGATCACCGCCAGCACCTGGTCGAGGTTCAGAATGCCGACCACCTGCCGCGCCGTCTCGTAGACGGCATCCATCCGCGCCCGGACCTGCCGCCGCTCGCGGATGTCGCGGGCGATCCCCTGCCAGGCGACCACCTGGCCGTCGAGAGTGACCGCCGTAGAGTGGACTTCGAGGGGTATCCGCGAGCCGTCGCGGCACACCACTTCGGTCTCATAGCGGCGCGCCTCGGGCAACGGCTCCAGGCCCTCGCGGCGCACCATGGCATCGGGGCGGAACTCGGGCGCCAGCAGTTCCAGGATATTGCGGCCCAGGATCTCCTCGCGTCGCCACCCGGTCACGTCTTCGAGGCGGCGGTTGGCGTAGAGGATGCGCCCGCGCGGGTCATGCAAGTAGATCAGGTCGTTGGCGTACTCCACTAGCAGGTGGAACCAAGAGGTCCACGAATCCCACGAGTCTTGCATGGCCTCCGGGAGGGCCAACGCACCGAAAGAATAAGCAGGCAAGCCCTCCCGCAACTCACGGGATTCACTTTCGGGCGACGAGTCTTGCGCGGGGTTCGGGTTCATGGTGCTGGGTTCAGGGCACGCTCGATGACACGCTCCACGTCGCGCCGATTAAACGGCTTGATGAGCGAGGCAAAGGCACCCATGGCGATGGCCTCCTCCGCCGTCTCCACCGTCGCGAAGGCGGTCACGACCACAACCGGCAGCGTGGGGCGGAGCGCGCGCAACTCGCGGAGCACCTCAATGCCATCCATGCCCGGCATGCGCAGGTCCAGAAGGACCAGGTCGAAGTCTCGTTCCGCGACGCGGGCAAGCCCCTCCGGTCCACTGGCGGCCATGCACAAGTCGAACCGGTCTTTAAGTAACATCCGGAACGCCTCGCGCGGGCCAAGTTCATCATCGATCACCAGGATCTGTTGCTTCATTGGATGCACCGGTCTAGCAGGGGCAGCGCGGCCTTTCGATGGGACACAGGTAATTCCGCGCACGGCAAGGGGCGGGCCATGGTGGCCGCGCCACGGCGGGTGCCGCTTCTCGGGGCCAGGCTCCTGATAAGCGCCATCACGCATCCGCCATCCCTCGCGCCACCGGGCCCACCGCACGGTGCCCTTACTCTAACTTCGGCAGTCGCCCCGGTGATCCTTGACCGTGGAGGCCGGGTTCGGCCCCGGCGGCAGGGGCGCCTGGCACTCACCCGACCTGCACCTCGCTGGCCGCGGTATCCAGCGGCGCCAGCGCCTGGAGGCCAGACGCGCTATCACTGGCCGGAAGCCGCACCTCCAGGCAAAGGTGGCGCTCCGTGTCGTCCACCTGCTGCAACGTACCGCCGTGGTCTGCCACCACCCGTCGTCCCACCACCAGAGCCGGATCCAACCCCTGGCGGTCAGCGGCGCCGCGCCGGTCGGCCGCCGGCCGCTGCTGGCAAGAGATTCGGAGGATCACCGCGCCGGGCAGGCCGCCGCCTGGGCCTTCGGTCTCCTGCAGCAGGTTCACCTCCAGCGTCGCCTGCGGCTCGGCGTGGGCTGCGGCGTGCCGCGCCAGGGCCACCAACACCGGCACCAACGCCTCCGCGTCCGCCTCCACGGTGGTGACCACGTCCTCCAGACCGCGTGCTACCACCGGCAGCGGCGCCATCTCCTCCCGGACACGCTCCACCATCCGCTCCACCAGGCCGGCGGCCGGCTCCGCGGTAAAGCGATAGCGCAGCCCATCCCCCAACGGCTGGGAGAGCGCCTGCAGCGCCTGCACTTCCCGCTGCAGCGTTGCGGCGGCCTCGGCCCGGTCGAAGGTCGCCGCGTTGCTCTGGGCCAGCGCCTCCGCCACCGCGGCGATGCGCGCCAGCGGCTTGGCCATCTGGGCAGCGGCATGCCCCGCGCTGCGCAAGAGGCCGGCGGCGAAATCGGCACTCTGCCTGGCGCCCCCAGCACTCGCCGCGCGCGCCGGCGACAGCACGGCGATGCTCCCCCGCACGCTCCCATCCGGCTCTTGCAGCCGGCAGGTATCCACCACCACGCGCAGGCGCGCCGGCATCAGGAGGACCTCCTCGCCCTCGTAGCGGCCGGTGGTCACCAGGGTTTCGTACAGCATGTCGCCCAGGGGCGATGGCAAGCGGCGCAGGTCACGCCCGAGGATCTCCGACGGCGGCCGCTCCAGGATCTGGCCGGCCCGCCGGTTGCAGATCACCACCTGCTGACACTCGTCGATAGCGATCACCCCGGCGTTCATCTGGGTCAGCGCCAGCTCGCCGTAAGCCTTCTGGTGCAGCATCTGCCGGAAGGCGCCTGTTTCCTGCACCGCCACCGCCATGTGCCCGCAGAGAGTGAATAGCGTCTCCAGCTCGTCTTCGAGGAAGGGCGAGCCGGTCACCCGGCCGTTCAGGTTCAGCACGCCCACCAGGCGGCCGCTGCACAGCATCGGGATGCTGACATCGGCCTGCAGCGCGTCCATCTCCTTGCGCACTTCGGCCGAAACGCCGGACGCGTCCGCCAGGTCGCGCGTCATGATCCGGCCCTCGCGGCTGAGCCAGGCGGCCAGCCCGGCGCTAGTGCGCAGCCGCAGCCCCTCCGCCACATCCGGGCGCAGGCCGCGGAAACAGCGGATTCGGTACTCCCCGGGCTCCCCCTCCTGCAGCAGCACCGACACCTTGCTGACCCGCATCATCTCCAGCACCGTGTCGGCGAAGAGATTGAGCAATCGCTCCAGGTCGAACCCAGAAGAAAGAGCGCGCGAGAACGCCTTGATCAGCTTGTCTACCGGCTGTGCCGGGGCACGCGCGGCCTGCAGGCGCTCGCTGCGCGCCTGCAGCCGCCGGATCTCGGCGCGCTGCTGCTCCACCTCGGCGCGCAGGCGCTGGCGCTCCATCACCCGCTCCAACGTCGCCGCGATCTCATAGGGGGTCGAGTCCGCCCGCAGCGAGGCGTCGTAGACCATCGCCGAACGGCTATCGGTGCCATCCTGGGGCAGGATCGCCACCACCGCGCACTGCGAGCGGTACTCGCGCACGTGCTCAGCCATTCCCTCCCCATCGCCACGGCAGCTCTCCAGATCGACCAGCGCCAGGTCTACGGGCAGCGTCTGCAGGAGATCCATGCTCTCGGCCAGTGAGCGGCCCACAATCACTGAGAACTCGTCAGCGAGGTTGCGCTGCAGCACCTGCATCCGCTCGCCAAAATCACTGAGAATCAGAGCCAACTTCATTACACGACCCCCACATTCCGCCGGTCCGCCAGGGACCGGCCCGAGACCCCTGCCAGCGTCTCGGATGGTGTTGCTTCCGCCTGGGGGGCTGCGGCCGGGAGGCCAACGATGAACGCCATCAGCCCATCGTCGGTCACCGCGGCATGGATCTGCCCATGGTGCCCAGTTACAATCTGCTTGCAGATCGACAAGCCCAGTCCGGTGCCCTCGCTCCGCGTAGTATAGAACGGCTCGAAGATCCGCTCGAGGTTGGCCTCGGGGATCCGCGGGCCGGTGTTTGCCAGCTCAATCTCCGCCATGCGTTCGGCCTGGAGCAGGTAGGGAACGCCCCGGTCCTCGGCGCGGCCCCCGACCCCGCGGGTAGTCACGCGCAGGAGGCCGCCATCCGGCATCACCTGCGAGGCGTTGAGGGCGATGTTCAGCACCACCTGCTGCATCTGCTGCACATCCGCCCGCACCGGGGGCAGGTCGGGCGCCAGCAACATCTCCACGCGGATCGCGTGGCGCTCGAACTCGTAGTTCAGCAACCGGAGCGTATCCTCAACTACCGTGTTCAGGTTGAGGATCTCCAGGCGCGGCGGCGCCGGGCGCGCGTAGCTCAAGAGCTGCCCGATCAGCCGGTCGATGCGGTCAACCTCGCGCACCACCAGCACCGAGAAGCCCTCACGAAACTCGGGATCCTCATACTTCTCCGGCAGCAGCTCAGCAAAGGTGCGCACGGCCACCAGCGGGTTCTTCACCTCGTGGGCGATGCCGGCGGCCAGGCCCCCCAGGGTTGCCAGCCGCTCCGCCTGGATCGCGTCTTGGTGCAACTGGGCATTGGCGACGGCGCCGGCCGCCTCCGCCCCCAAGGTGGAGAGAAGGTCGATGTCCTGCACGGTGAAGTAGTCGCCGGATACCTTTGGGCCAACGAGGAGGATCGCCCGAAGGAGGTTACCGGAGAAAAGCGGCACCGCCACGTCGGCGCGGAAGTGCGCCATCTGTGCGATCAGCTCGGCGACGGCGTCCCCCTCGCTGCTATATTCCAGCTCCTCCCGCACGATCACATCGCGCGTGGCTTCCAGGCGAGTGACTAGGGGGCTGTCGCTGGGAATCCCGATCGTCTCGTGCGATATCTCCTCGGGCCCCACCCAGGCCGTGCGCCAGGCACACATCCGGTAGCTGCCGGCGGCCGGATCACTGACCAGCACCAGCGCGTGCTCCACCTGCAGCGTCCGCGAGACGATTCCTAACAGGTGGTCCACGGCGCTCCCCAGGTCGAGCGTGGCGGCCAGCGCCCGGCTGGCGTCGCGCACGGTGGTCTGGTAGTCGTACTCCGGGCGATAGAAGTAGTGCGCTACCGCGCGGTGAAGCAGGGTACGCAGCGGTTGGAAGAGTAGCGCCACCGCCAGCGCGGCGCCTCCGCTGACCGAATGGCCGAGGTAGCCCAAAAAGTGCAGCACCAGGAAGAAGGCGGCCGTCGTGATCACCACTGCCAGCAGGTTGACGGACCAACCGGCCACGAAGAATTGGATCCCCATCAAGCGGTGGCGGATGATGGCGTGGGTGATGAACCCCAGGAAGACGAGAGAAAAGCAGGGGCCCATCCAGACGGCGTCGGACATGCCGAGGAGGGGCGCTACCATGTTCGAGGGCACGTTGAGGAGGCCGGTGAGCGCCAAACCGACGAGCAGGTACTCCATCTGGCCTCGGCTCATGCCGCGCAGTCGGCCAAACCGGAGCCCCACGTCGGTCAGGCCCCAGAGGATGCACATTCCCAGGTAGCCAAAGTAGGCATAGCGAAGGTTGCCATAGACGGCCGTGAGCTGCAGGTCTTTGACCTCCGCGTCTCGGATCAGGCCGGGGGTCAAGACGGATCCCAAGGCCAGCAGTCCGCCGGTAAGCCACAGCGCCGCTCGAAGATGCACCGGCGTCGTGCTGCGGCCCTCGGGGTAGATGAGACAAAGATTGACGAAGCCCGTGCAGCAGAAGAGGGACGTGGCGTGCGCCAAGCGACCGCAGAGTATCACCTCTTCTTTGGTGGAGACGAGCCAGGTCCTGCCGATGAACAGGGCCCACAGGGCGATCAGCGCCGTCTCCAGAAAGACCGCGCGGTGCACCGGGCCGCGAGGGTTGTGGCGGAACACATAACTCCCGACCAGAAGCTGCAGGATCGCCGTCAGTAAGAGTATCAGGCTGGGCAACTGCATGGGCTCGTCCGAGCGGCAAGGGCTAGACCACGGCAGGCTTCGGCGGTTACCGGTGGGCAACCGGTGTCACGTAGGCATGACATGGCGGCAAACACGGACTACCGGTTGCCATGGGGCAAAGTAGAGTTCCTCCCCTCAGAACAGCGCGGGGCGCTTGGCCGCCCGCGGCAGGCGGGAGCCATTGCCCCAGGGATACCGGCGCAGAACAATGCAGTGGTTGGCGCCCCCGAAACCGTGCGAGTTCACCAGCGCGACGTTCACGCGGCACACCCGCGCGCGGTTCGGCACGTAGTCGAGGTCGCACTCCGGGTCGGGCGTTGTGTAGTTGATCGTCGGCGGCACCCGCTGCTCGCAGAGCGCCATGGCGGTGGCGATGAACTGCAGCGGGCCGGCGGCAGCCAGTGGATTGCCAATCATCGACTTGATGGAGCTGACCGCCAGGCTGTAGGCGTGCTCCGCAAACACCGCCTTCAGCGCACGCGTCTCCTGCAAGTCGCAGATATCCGATGGCCCATGGGCACTGACGTAGTCTACGTCGGTCGGGTGCAGGCGCGCGTCGGCCAGCGCCAGGCGCATGCTGCGCTCCAGGAAAGCGTCGTCCTCGGTGATCTCGATGATGTTGTAGGCCTCGGCGTTGGTGGCGTAGCCGGCCACCTCCGCGTAGATGCGCGCGCGCCGGCGCAGGGCGTGCTCCAGCTCCTCCAACACCACCACGCCTGCGCCCTCCGAGAGCACCCCGCCGCGGCGGGTGCGGTCAAACGGGCGCGAGATCTCCCCTGGCTCCTCGCCTTCCTCCTCGACCGGCAGCATCCGGGCCGCGCACATCCCGGCGATTCCAAACGGGGTCACCGCCCCATCCGCGCCGCCGGCCAGCATCACCTCGGCGTGCCCGACGCGGATCTCCTCGCAGGCGTGGCCGATCGCGGCACTGCCGGAGGCACACCCGGCAGAGATGGTAGTCGTTGGCCCCTGGCAGCGGCAGGCAATCGAGATTTCGGCCGCCGCGGCATGGGGAAAGCCGGCCGCGGCGACCACCGGGCTGGTGCGACGCCCGCCGCGCTTGAAGAACGCCTCGAACTCGCGCTCCAGGAAATCGAGGGCGTTGGTGCTCACCCCCAGGCAAACGCCCCGCTGGGCTGCTTCGGCGTCGTCAGTGTCGGTCAGGCCGGCATCTTCAACCGCCAGGCGGGCGCCGGCAACGGCAAGCTGCGCGAAGCGGGCCAGGCGACGCGCGTGCCGCGCGTCCATGAACGCCTCCGGGTCGAAGTCGCGCACCTCGCCGGCCACCTGGCACGGGTAGAGAGAGGCATCGAAGCGGCGGATCCGGTCGATCCCGGAGCGCCCCTCGATCAGCGCTTCCCAGAACGCGTCCTTTCCGATGCCGTTTGGGGCAACGGGGCCCAGCCCAGTCACTACCACCCTGCGCATGACTACCCGCCCGTTCTCCGCGCGTGCGTTTGCCCCCGAGGCGGTCGCCCCACCGCCGACCGGGAACCAGAGAAAGGCTGTCCGCCGTCACTACCGGCGTGACCGCGTGATCAGCAGATAGGCAAGCAGCGCCACGAGGCCGGCCGAGCCGCCGAAGAATCGGGCACCGAGGAAGCTCGCCAGGCACACCAGCGCCGCCCAGCCCAGGGCCGCCGCCTGGGGATATCCCTGCCGGCGCGCGTCGGTGAACACGAACAGCGTGATGATGATGCCCAGCACTAACCCCAGCACCAGCAAGACGCTGGAGGTCAGCAGCGGCACCAGGCCCACCAGCAGCACCGCCCCGCCGATGAGGATGGCCGCCTTGGCCCACTCCGGCAGGCTGCTTCCCACCCGCCACTCCGGCTTCCACGCCGGCGCGGCCATGGGACGCGGTGGACGCCGGACCGGTGCGCGACGGGGCCGGCGCGGCTCGTCCAGGCTGCGCAGCAGCGGCCCAATCGCCCGGTCCTGCTCGTCTCGCAGCTCCCGCAGCCGTCGCTCGTAGGCCGTGTTGGCGGGATCGTAACGCAGCGCCGCCGTCATCTCCTGGAGGGCGCCGCCGATGCTGCCTTCGCCGTAGAGCACCTCGGCCAGCAGCGCGTGCGCCGCGGCACTGCGTCCATCCAGCGCCAGCGCCTCCTCACACTGCGAGCGGGCGCGCTCCCGCCGGCCGGCGGCCAGCTCCTGCCGGGCGGCGGCCACCAGGTCGGCCGCGCGCTGAACCGCCTCCGGGGTTGGCGGCACGCTGCCGGCATCGGCCATCAACCGCACGCCGCAGTGAACACAGTGCGCGTAGCTGCTGGCGTTCTGCTTGCCACAGCGGCGGCAATCCACGCGCAGCGCCCCGTCGTCGTCATCGGCGTCCACTGCCAACGGCCGGTCACCCGACCAAAGGGGAGCCTGCAGCGGGGCGCCACACCAGGCGCAATAGCGCGCGCCGCGGAATCGGGTGCTCCGTTTGCATGATACGCAATGCATACCCATTTATTCGCTATGGGGTTCCTATCTCCTCGATAACTCGGGAGCAAGCGGACACCCCACGCGAAGGACGCCGGCGGCTTCACCTGGGAGCCGTGCAGACAGGCTGAAAGAGGAGCGGGCCACCTGACCCTGGCGTTATGGCAGGCAGGAGCAACCCATCGCTGGGCTTCCCGAAACCGCATCCGCCTCAGCTTCCGCGGCTGCGGCGCAGCGGTGCCAAGCCAACCGCCTGCGCCTCCCATTCCCCCACGTCGCGGCTGAAAGCGGCACCTCGCCATCGTGCCCCAGTATAGCACGCGCCCGCACACCTGTCAACCGAACGGAGTGTCCTTTTTGCCACTAAATGCCACCGCCCCCCGTCGCCAATGCCACCGCTGCGGCCAGCAACAGCAGGTTCCCCGCGGCTGCCCCCCGAATAGACAGCCAACCGGCGAGGCATAAACGCTGCCACTCCGCGGCCACCAGCCGCCGCCGGCCAAGGAGGAGCGATGCACCGGATCCGCGGTTTTCAGCCGGAAGACCTGCCGCGCCTGCGGGAACTGACCATCCAGTGTTTCGACGGCGTCTCGATTGACCAGAACATCGAGCGCGAGCTAGGCACGATCGCCGGCATCGGCTGGCAAGAGCGCAAAGCCGCGCACATCGAGGAGGATTGTCGGGTCAATCCCGCGGGGGTCTTCGTGGTCGAGGTGCAGGGGGATGTGGTCGGCTACATCAGCACCCGCCTCAACCCTTCCACCCGCATCGGCTGGATCCCCAACCTGGCGGTAGACCCGCGCTTCCGGCGGCATGGCCTGGCGCGCGCTCTCTTCGCGCACGCCTTCGCCTACCTGCGCGCCAGCGGGATGCTCGCCGTGCGCATCGAGACGCTGGAGCAGAACGCCGTCGGACGGGCGTTCTATCCCCAACTCGGCTTCCGTGAGACCGCGCGCCAGATCCACTACGTCAAGCCACTGACGGAAGAGCCGTAGCGCCATCATCCAGGGCCGCGACGGCGGCGCGCGCCGCCTCGCGGATGGCGCCGTTCATCTCGGCGACCAGCGCGGCCACTGCCTCCCAGTTGCCGGTGCAAAGCCAACGCTGTGTCTGGTCACGGAACTCGCGCGGCGTCAGGTGGCAGTAACGGGCCATCAGGAGCATGTCGTCCGAGACACGGGTGAGGAGCCCAAGCTCCTCGATCTGTCGGAGCGCCGCCATCGTCTCTTCGGCGATCGTCCGGGTGTCCTTTCCATCTACCCAGTACTCGGGGTACTGCCACTGGTCGGCCGGCAGAAGCATGCGGAACTTGAAGCTCAGCAACGCTTCCTGGAACCCTTCGCCGATGCGGATGCCGAAGCGCTCGCCCTCCCGGTACCAGGCCGTTCCTGCAACCGGGCCAGGCGGCGAAACGAGCACTGCATCGGGCCTGACATCCGCGAGGAGCTCCAGTGTCTCCTGCCACGTCGCCGACGTCTCCCTGGGAGCCGGGGCGATGATGCTCGCGACGGTAAAGATCCCCGCGCCCAGCGCCGCCTTGAGGGTCTCGCGCACCTTGGATATGCGTACCCCCTTGTTCATCACCTCGTCCAGGATACGTTGGCTGCCCGACTCGACACCGAAGAAGAGCGCCTCAAGCCCCGACTGTCGCGCACGACTGAAGGCGTCAGGGCGAGCATTGTTGCCCCGCCCAAAGGCAGAGTAGCGCACCTGCAGGCCGCGTGCGAGGATCTCAGTCGCAATCTCATCCAGGAGCCGGCCCGGAGTGGCCGATCCCGCGAAGCGGAACACACCGACGTGGTAGCTCCGCACACACCGCTCCATCTCATCGACCACTCGCCTGGCGGAGCGCAAGCGCAGGTCGTGGCCGGTGATCAACGGCTGGATGCAGAAGCTGCAGTTGTATGGGCAGCCGCGGCTCTCGTCGAGGGTGATCAGGTGAAGCTTGCTATCGCCTCCCATCGAAGGATAGACGTCAGTGTCGTAGAGCGGCGGCGGCAGGCTGTCCAGGCTGCGCACGTGCTCCACCGGTGCGATCCTGATCCGGCCGTCCTCCCGGTACAGCGTGTTGGGCACGCCCGCGAGAGACGCCCGTCCGACAGCAACCTCCGCCAGCGCCGGCATCAGGTCCTCACCCTCCGACTGCACCAAGACGTCGAAGGTGCCATCGTCCAGCGGCTCATAGCAGCCGCTGTGCTCTATAACAGGCTTGATCGCGAAAGTGACCTGCGGCCCGCCCCCGATGATGAAGAGGCCAGGGAAGCAACGGCGCAACGAACGCGCCAGGGCAACCGACCCGGAACAGCCGTCACCATGCCACAGCTTGAACCCAACGAAGTCGGGCTGGTAGGACTGCACCAGGTTGCACAGCTCCTCGCCCAGCCGTGCCACCTCACGCTCCGCATGCAGCTCCAACTCGCGGTCCAGCACTCGCAGGTCGGGTGCACTGCCGCGCGCGGCACGCAGCGCCGTGGCGACGGAGCGAGGAAAGAGCCGGCGCATCATGCCAACCGTGCCGTAGTCCAGGACTAGCACGTCATGACCGGCCGCGTGGAGCACGCCGGCCAGATTGGCCATGCCGTTGTCCGGCATGAAGGAGCTCATATGATAAGGATAACCCGGGAAAGTTATCAGGATGCCCCGCGCCATTACTTGCCTCCGCTTGGATACTGGGATACAACAGGCCGGCCACAGCGACGGCGAAGGGACGCCCGGGGCGATCCTTCGCCTCCAGCCGCGGCTTGCCGGCCGCACTGCTCGTGTTGGGAATAAGCCGCCGTTTGCCCGCCGGGAATGGGTGCGCAATCCGAGGAAGATCGCCGGCCGGGCCCGCTCCGCCAGGGAACCCCGGTGGGGAGCTGGCAGCAGCACACCCTGGTGTGTGGGTAGCCCTTAGTATAAGCCTGTTCGCTCTGTTCTGTCAACCGGCACTGCGCCAGCGCGCCAGCGCCTCCGGGCGGTGACGGCAAACCGGGCGAGGATCGGCGGTCGCGGCGGGTAAGAGGAGGCTGTGGCGGTCCAGCAAAGGAGGGGTGTTGATGACAAGCACGGAGTTGGGCACCGGCGCGCGGGAGCGCGAGGTCTCGGTCAAAGGCAAAGGCGCGCACCTGGTGGGGATCCTGGCGGTGCCGGAAGCGGCTCAGGGGGTGGTCCTCTTTGCCCACGGCAGCGGCAGCGGCCGCTTCAGCCCGCGCAACAATTACGTCGCGCGCGTCCTGCAAGAGGGGGGGCTGGGCACACTGCTGATCGATCTCCTGGAGGCCTGGGAAGCAGACGACCGCAGCAAGGTGTTCGACATCGATCTGCTGGCAGAGCGCCTGCTGCTGGCTACCGGTTGGCTGCGCCAGGAGCCGGAAACGCGCGACCTGCGGATCGGCTACTTCGGCGCCAGCACCGGCGCGGCGGCGGCGCTGCAGGCCGCGGCCGAGGAGGGCGACCGGATCGCCGCCGTCGTCTCGCGCGGCGGCCGGCCCGACCTGGCGCTGCCATACCTGGCCCGGGTGACGGCGCCGGTGCTGCTGATCGTCGGGGGTGACGACACCCCGGTGATCCCCCTGAACGAGCAGGCCTACGCCGCCCTCCCCGGCGTCAAGGAGCTGGTGATCATCCCCGGGGCCACCCACCTCTTCGAGGAGCCCGGCAAGCTCGCGGAGGTCGCCCGCCTGGCCCGCGACTGGTTCCAGCGCCACCTCACCCAGGGGGGATAGGACGCTGCAGCCGGTTTGTCCCTTTGGTCAGGGTGGTCCTTCAAGGCTACCCTGACCAAGGGTGCTCCGGAGCCGGCACGAGGCAACACTTCCCATTTCACATCTCCATACTTTGTCTCCGCTGTTCTCAAACGCCCGTTCCTTCTTGACTTTGTGCCCAGAATGTGCTATACTGCAAATGTTAGTTTGCCGGCCCTTTCGTGGGGGCGAAGCCCCTGCCCACCGCACGCCACGTGCCGGCGCTACACGTGTTCGGGTGGAGAGGCTTCCCCCTAATACCCGGCTACACCACGGGAGGTTGAATGGATACTATCGCCAAGGAGGTCATCCCCGTCAACATCGAGGACGAGATGCGGCAGTCGTTCCTGCTGTACTCGATGAGCTTCATCACGCAGCGCGCGATCCCCGATGTCCGTGACGGCCTCAAGCCGGTGCATCGCCGCATCCTCTGGACGATGCACGAAGACGGCATGACGCCCGGGGGAGCCTGGTACAAGTCCGCGCGCGTGGTGGGCGACGTGATGGGCAAATACCACCCCCACGGCGACCAGGCTATCTACGACACGATTGTCGGGATGGCCCAGGATTTCAAGTCGCGCTACCCACTGGTGGCCGGCCACGGCAACTTCGGATCGATCTACGGCGACGGCGCGGCGGCAATGCGCTACACCGAGGTGCGCATGGCGCCGCTGGCCCAGGAGATGGTGTTCGACATCAACCGCAACACCGTCGACATGGTGCCCAACTACGACGCCAAGGAGATGGAGCCGGTGGTCTTGCCGTCGCGCATCCCCAACCTGCTGATCAACGGCAGTATGGGGATCGCCGTCGTCTACACCACCAACATCCCGCCGCACAACCTGCGTGAGGTGTGCGACGCCCTCCTGCTCTACATTGACGACCCAAACGTCAGCCTCGACAAGCTGATGACGGTGCTGCCGGGCCCCGACTTCCCCACGCGCGGCCTCATCCTGGGCACCCAGGGGATCCGTCAGGCCTACGAAACCGGCCGCGGCACCATCGTCATGCAGGCGAAGACGACGATTGAGCCGCTGGAAGGGGGCCGCTCCGCTATCGTCATCACCGAGATCCCCTACCAGGTGAACGCCAACCGCCTCCTGGAAGAGCAGATCGCCGGGCTGGCCAAGGAGAAGAAGATCCCCGAGGTCAGTGCCGTCAACGACTACTCCGACCAGCACGGGATGCGCATCGTCATCGAGCTGAAGCGCGATTGCCAGCCTAAGAAGGTGCTCAACTACCTCCTGAAGCACACCTCCTTGCGCAGCAACTTCAACGTGATGATGCTGGCGCTGGTGGATGGCGCCCCGCGCGTTCTCAGCCTCAAGGAGATGCTGCACTACTACGTGGAGCATCGCAAGGAGGTGATCGTCCGGCGCAGCAACCACGAACTGCGCCAGCTCAAGGACCACGCCCACATCCTGGAGGGGTTGCGCATTGCCCTGTTCAACCTGGACCCGCTGATCCAGACGATCAAGGAGTCGCCCGATCCCCCAACGGCGCGCCTGCGCCTGGTGGAACGCTTCGGCCTGTCGCACCCGCAGGCGATTGCCATCCTTCAGATGCAACTGCAGCGCCTCACCGGCCTGGAGCAGCGGAAGATCGAGGATGACTACCGCCAGACCGTGAAGCGCATCGCCTACCTGGAGGACATCCTGGCCGACCCCCAGAAGGTGCTCCAGCTTATCCGCGAGGATCTGAAGGAGATCCGCGACAAGTATGGCGACGACCGCCGCACCCGCATCGTGGACCGCGAGGCGAAAGAGATCGGCGAGGAAGACATCATCGCCGAGGAAGACACGATCGTCACCATCACCCGCGACGGCTACATCAAGCGGGTGCCGATCGACACCTTCCGCAGCCAGCACCGGGGCGGGCGAGGCGTGATCGCCGCCAACTCGCGGGAAGAGGATAGCCTGGCGCAGATGTTCATCGCCACCACCCACCACTATATCCTCTTCTTCACCGACCGCGGCAAGGTCTACCGCCTGAAGGCCTACGAGGTGCCCCAGGCCTCGCGCACGGCGATGGGCACGGCGATCATCAACCTGATCCCCATCGAAAGCGGCGAGCGGATCACCGCCACCGTGCCCTGCCGGTCGCTGGAGGCCGACGGCTACCTGGTGATGGCCACCGAGCAAGGCGTGATCAAGAAGACGCGGATCAGCGAGTTCAACACCGCGCGCAAGGGCGGCTTGATCGCGATGAACATCGAGGAGGGCGACGAACTGCGCTGGGTGGAGATCACCGACGGCGACTGCGAGATCCTCCTGATCACCCGCAACGGGCAGGCCGTGCGCTTCCATGAAGGCCAGGTGCGCCCGATGGGCCGCGCCGCCGCCGGAGTGCGCGGCATCACCCTGCGCGAAGGGGATCGCGTCGTTTCGATGACCGTCTCTCGCCCGGAGGCCGATCTGCTGGTGGTGACCGACAAGGGCTATGGCAAGCGCACGCCGGTGATGGATTACCGCACCACCAGCCGCGGCGCCCTCGGCGTGATCACCATGAAGCTGGGCGACCGGATCGGTCACCTGGTGGCCGCGAAGGTCGTCGATGATGACGACAAGCTGCTGCTGATGACCGCCAACGGCATCGTCATCCGCATCCGCGTCGCCGATATCCGCCGCTCCGGACGCAGCACCCAGGGCGTGCGCCTCATCAACCTGGAAGAGCACGACCGCGTCGCCAGCGTGGAGCGCGTGGTGCGTAAGCAGAAGCAGGAAGAGGTCACCGCCGAACTGGCCACCGCCGCCGCCGAGTCGGCCAGCGGCGATGGTGACCTGACGCCCGAGGATGACACGCCGCTGCAGGACGAAGCGGAAGAGTAACTAAACAACGCCGGCTCTCCGGCCCTGCCCCCCTTCCCCGGGCTCACCGCCAGGGAAGGGGGGCACCACACCGTTCGGCGCGGGTCTTTGACCCGCGCCGTTCTGCTCTGCCAGCCCCCGGCAGGAACCGCCCTCCCCACACACGAACCTGGGCCGTGGTATGGCGCGACAAACTCGTGGCGCCGACCGCCCAAGGGCAGCCCCAAGGCGTCAGGGTTCACGATTCAGGAGTAGATTCTGGCGGCAGCGGGTGGCCGCAGCACCGCGGCCTTTCGTCCGGCGCTGGGTGGGTAGGAGCACGAGCAGGCGCGCGAACGACGATCTTCTTGGC
>JAAZEB010000014.1 GCA_012512505.1 Armatimonadota bacterium
GCCTACAGAAGCCTGTGGGGAGACTTGACGATACTCTGGCAGACCGCCCTGCGGCGCGGCCGGAGGTTCGGTACCTAGCGGAGGCAGACAGCCGGGCTTGGGGAAGGGGTGATCGGATGACCGTGAAACTGCGTGATGCGACGGGGGTGGCCGTCATCGAGCCGGAAGGCCGGCTCGATGCTCGCACTGCCGGCGCCTTGCGGCGCCGCCTGAAAGACCTCATTGAGGGGGGCAGGCACCAGATCGTGGCGGACCTGCGACGGGTTGAGTTTGTGGATTCCGTCGGGTTGGCCGCTCTCGTCTCGGGCCTGAAGTTGGCCCGCACCCACGCAGGGGACCTGCGGTTGGCTGCGCTGCAGGATCCCGTCCGGATGATCTTTGAGATCACGCGCCTTTACCGGACGTTCGATATCCACGAGGATCCGGCGGATGCGGTGGAGGCGTTCGCGCGGAGCATGGCACCGCGGCCGCACGCGGCCGGGGTGCAATCGGTCGCCAGGGCCTGATCGCCAGTTGGTGGCAGGGGAAAGCGCGGTGGGAGCGGCTGCGGCCGCTCCCACCGCGCGTACGGGGTGTTGGGCACCGCCGTGGCGGCCGGTGGGTCCTGAAGAGGGCGCACCCGCGCCGCCCCGGCCAGGAAGCGGGATCTCCCGGCTGGCACCGGGGGTATTCCCTGAAAGGAATGGTGGCTGCATCCCGATTCCCACGCGCAGGCGAAGCTGGTATAATGGAGAATCGGAATGCTCGGAGGTGTTCATCCAATGCAGCTTCGCGAAGTCGCGTTGCGCCTGGGCGCGGAGGAACTGGTGCGCCCGGCGACGCCGGACGTCGAGATCCGCAGTGCCGCCGCCGCCGATCTGCTGAGCGACATCCTTGCCACCGGCAAGGATGAGTTCGTCATCCTCACCGGGTTGGTGAGCCCGCAGGTGATCCGCACCGCGCAAGTGGTGGGCGCCCTGGCGATCTTTCTGGTGCGCGGTAAGCACCCAACCCAGGAGATGATCGGCCTGGCCCAGGCCCATGGGATCCCACTCTATACCACCCCCCTGGCGCTGTTTGAGTCGTGCGTGCGCCTTGCCCCCCTCGTTGAAGAGCGATGAGCGTCATCGGCGCCGCCAACGGCTTCAGCGTGGCGCACGAGCTGGTCTACACCCTCAAAGTGCGTGACGCAATGCAAAAGGATCTGGTCACTGTCACCCCCGGTACTACCTTACGGGAGGTGCAGGGCCTCCTGCGCGAGCACCGCATCTCCGGCACTCCGGTACTGGAGAACGACCTCCTGGTGGGGATCGTCAGCCTGGAAGACATCATCAACGCGCTGGACCACG
The DNA here is from genome assembly GCA_012512505.1 of Armatimonadota bacterium. GTDB lineage: Bacteria > Armatimonadota > JAAZEB01 > JAAZEB01 > JAAZEB01 > JAAZEB01. Next base: position 1,329 of record JAAZEB010000014.1, read on the forward strand.
GTCACATCGAGGAGAGTGTGGGGCGCTGGATGACCCGCGAGGTGGTGACCATCCAGGAGAACATGCCGCTGCGGCGGGCCGTGGAGTTCTTCCAGCGCTACCAGTACGGGCGGCTTCCGGTGGTAGACGCCGAGGGGCGCCTGTGCGGCATCCTCACCCAGGCCGACATCGTGGTGCGGCTGATGCTGGAGCTGAACCGCATGGCGGAGGAGGCGGCCCGCCGCGAGACCGAGCTGCTGGCGCAGGCCGGGGCCGCCACCACCAGTGGTCCTGCCGTCACCATGGAGTTCAGCGTCAATGCCGGCGACTTCGATAACGCCGGGATCGCCTCCGCGCGCATCAAGTCTGCCTTGCAAGAGCGCGGCGTGGACCTGAAGGTGGCGCGGCGGGCGGCCATCGCCACCTACGAGGCCGAGACGAACATCATCATCCACTCCATCGGCGGCAGCGTGAAGGCGCAGATCGATGCCGACCGAATCACGATTGAGGCGGCCGACTGGGGGCCAGGCATCGAAGACGTGGAGCGCGCGCTGCGCCCCGGTTTCTCCACCGCCAGCGAGCTAGTGCGAGCGATGGGGTTTGGTGCCGGCATGGGTCTGCCGAATATCCAAAAGTGTGCCGACCGTTTCCGCATCGAGTCGACGCCCGGCACGGGCACCCGCCTGCACGTGGAGATTGACTTCGACTCGACGACTTCGGACGGAGGTGAGTGAATGCGTCTCGCCCAGGTGATTGAGGAACTGGGGCTGCGCCCCCTGGCCAGCTTCTGCGACCGCGAGGTGACCGGAGGTTATGCCTCCGACCTGCTGAGCGACGTGCTGGCGAACGGCCGCGAGGGTAACGTTTGGCTGACAATCCAGGCGCATCGCAACGTGGCGGCCGTGGCCAGCCTGAAGGATTTCGCCGCGGTGGTGCTCACCGGCGGCCGCAGCCCTCAGGATGACCTCCTCGAGGTGGCGCAGCAGGAGGGCGTGTGCCTGCTCAGCACGCCGCTGAGCACCTACGAGGCGGCCGGCAAGTTGTACGCCCTCCAGCAGCGCGCCGACGGCTGAGGCGCCAACGACCGATCCGCGAACCACTGCACCGGCGTAAGAGTTTAGGACTCGGGGTATGCCGGGCCACCGGCGCGCGCGGACGGAGGGGCGCCTTCACGCTCGCCGCATCACGCTGGTAGGGGCTACTCTTCGCCCTGGCCTGCTTTCTGCAGGTCACACTCTCGCTTCGTGAACCCTTGCAGCGCCTTGTGGTGGGGTGCCCAGCGTGCCGAAGTGTGCTATAATAGGGAGGGCATCTTGTCTCCATGGCGAACGCCGCGTTGACTGAGTGAGGGGAATCCGATGCGCTTACGTTACCCATCCCCAACGATTCGCGGAGCACGCCTCCTGGCTGCCTGCCTGTGCTGGTTGGCCGGCATCGCGCTGGCCAGCCTCCCCGCCGCCGCGGCCGAGGGGCGGCTCTCTGCCGCCGACTACCTCCACCGCTTCAGTGAGCTGAAGCAGCAGCATGGCATTGCCACCGAGCGAAGCGAGGGCGTGGTGGAGGTGCGCGGGACTATCCAGGGAAAGCTGCGCTCGGTGCAGACGACCTGGGTGGTGCGGCCTGAGGCAGACGAGCAAGCGGCCTACCAGTTGGTCTCCACCTGGGATGCGCCCGACCTGCCGTTGGGGGCGCGCGTGCGCGCGGTGGGCCGCGGCCTGGCCGTTCCCGGCGCCGTGCTGGAGTTGCTGGCAATCACCAGGGAAGAGGAGATGCAGCAGTGGGAGAAGGAGCACGTCCCACCCGCCCCGGCGCCACGCCCCGCGCCCAGCCAGGTGATCGTGCTGAACCCCGGCGGAGGCGCCCCGGCCCCCGCCGCTCGCAAGGCGCCGTCTTCCCGTCCGGTGCCTGCCCAGCGGCCGCCGCGATGGCAGGAGCCGAAATCGGCCGCCCCGGCGTCGGCCACGCGCCAGACGACGCGCGCCCTCCCCAGCCGCGGCTGGGATCCCTACATCCAGAGCTACGCCAAGGCGGTGCGCTACTTCAACCCGCGCCTGGCGACGCAGCAGGCGGAGCAGATCGCCCGCAGCATCCTCGCCTACAGCGTTCACTACGAGATTGACCCACGCCTGGTAGTCGCCGTGATCGCGGTGGAGTCTGGCTTTTCCACCACGGCCACCTCGCCCAAGGGAGCGATGGGGCTGGGGCAACTGATGCCCGGCACCGCCGCCGGCCTGGGCGTGCGCAATGCCTACGACCCGGTGGAGAACATCTGGGGGGCGGTGAAGCTGTTGCGCGGCCACCTCAAGGCGTATGCCGGCCGGCCGTTCTGGGAGCAACTGTCGCTGGCGCTGGCCAGCTACAACGCCGGCTCCGGCGCGGTGAAGAAGTACAAGGGCGTGCCACCCTACCGCGAGACCCAGCGCTACATCGTCAAGGTCCGCCAGCTCTACGAGCACCTGTGCGGCCTCCGCCCCAAGAAGTAGCCCCACCGGCTGAACTAGGCTCCCCAGCGCCCTGGGCAGAGCAGACAGGATAGCCCAGGGTAGCCCCAAACGGGTAGCTCTACCCTGTCCAGGGGGCAAGCCAGCTAAAGCCGGCTGACCTCAGCCCACGCCGGCCTAGCGTCCTTCAGGGCGCTTGTCCCCAGGGTCAGGGACGTCGTTTACGGCGCCCAGAACCGGCGCCTCGCATCCTCGGAACAGATAGCCCTGCCACCTAACACCTAACACCTGACACCTAACACCTGCCACCGCGTGGTGCCCTGAAACAAAAGGGGGGCGCCCGCGTCTAAAACGCGGTGCCTGAGTATCGTGTGGCGCGCAGGCGCCCCCTCCTGGTGGGTTGCGGGGACCAGGACGGGCAACGGCGGTGGGACGTTGGGCGACCGATCGGCCGGCACGACGCGGCCGGCGCGCGATGCCGGGCCGTTGCCTGCGACGAAACGGGAACGGGGTCACGATGTTGCGGATCAGGCGATGGTTGGGAGCAGCGAGCGGCGGGCGGCTGCCCGCCCTGGGTGGCGTGCTGCTGCTGCTGGCCCTGGGGGCCGCGCCGGCACGGGCGGCGGCCGGGCCTGAAGAGCAGCTTACGTTCGCGAAGGGGCTTTTCCAGCAGAAGTTGTTCTCGCTGGCGGCGCCCGAGTTTGAGAAGTTCCTCAAGGCCAATGCCAACCACCCCCAGGCGGCGTCGGCCCGCTTCTTCCTGGCGCACTCCTACTACGGCGCCAAGGAGTGGGCCAAGGCGGCCGCCGCCTACGAGACGGCGCTGCAGAAACACCCCACGGCCAAACAGGCAGACGAGGCGTTCTTCGCCCTGGGCCAGTGCTACTTCCACCTCAACCAGCCAGCAAAGGCCGCGGCGACTTACACCCGCCAGCTTGCTGCTAGCAAAGACCCGGCAATGCTGGCGAAGGCCCAGTATTGGCTGGGCGAGGCGGAGTACTCGCGCGGGCGCATCCCCCAGGCGGAGGCGGCTTACCGGGTGGTGACCACCAAGTATCCCAAGAGCGAGTTTGCCTCCTATGCCTTCTACTCCCTGGGCGTTTGTGCCGCCGAGCGCAACGATGCCAAGGCGGCCGCCGCCGCGCTGAAAGTCGTGGTCGAGCGCTTCCCGAACTTCGCGGCGATTGACGAGGTGCGGGTGCGCCTGGGAGATGCCCTGCGCACGCTCGGGCGCTTTGCCGAGGCGCAGAACGCCTACCGTGCCGTCGAGACGGAGGATGCCACGCTGCGTGCCGCCGCCTTGCTGGGCAGCGCCTACTGCGCCCTGGAAGCGAAGGAATACCCGATGGCGCTTGCCTCCGCCCGCGAGTGCCTCCCTCTGGTGGAGGCGGGCAGCCGCGAGCGGCTGGAGGCCGACCTGGTGGCCGCCGGCGCGCGCTATGGCTTGAAGGAGTATGCCGAGGCCCTGGAAGGCTACCGCAAGGTGGCTGCCGGCAATCAGGCCGACCTGGCGGAGCAGGCGCTCTACTGGGCCGGCAACAGCCTGCGCGCCCTGGGGAAGCCGGATGAAGCGATTGCCCAGTTCAACCAGGTGATCCAGCGCTTCGCCAACGGCACCTTTGCCGCGCGGGCGCAACTGCGGATCGGCGATTGCCACGCCGACGCCGGTCGCCTGGCCGAGGCCGCGGCGGCCTACCGCGTGGTGCTGGAGCGGCACGCCGGCACGGAGGCGGCCAAGGAGGCGCAGGCGGCCGTAGCCGACCTGGTGGGGCGCGCTGGCGGCAGCAGCGGCGACTCCAACCAACTGGCGCGGGTGGTGGGGCAGCTTCCGGCGGGGGCCATCGCGGCGGACGCGCAGGTGCAGCTCGCGCAGAACGAGTTTGTGGCGGGCCGCTATCAGGAAGCTGCCTCCTGGGCGGAGAAGGTGCTGGCCGGCAAGCCGACTCCCGAGGCCGCGGAGCAGGCCTACTACCTGCTGGGTGCCGCCCGCCTGCAACTCAACGAGCCGGCCGCCGCCGTCGAGGCGTATGGCCAGGTGGTGGCGCAGCACCCGCAGGGGAAGCTGGTCAACCAGGCCCTCCTGGAGCTGGCCTGGGCTCACTTGGACCTGAAGCAGTATGCTGAGGCCGCCAAGACCGCGCAGCGCCTGGTGGCCCGCAATCCCGAGGGGGTGCTGCGCGTCCGGGCGCTGTTGACGCTGGCCGAGGCGGCCACGGCCGCGGAAGACTATGACCAAGCAACCGCCGCCGCGGAGCAGGTGTTGGCGGCCAACCCCGGCGATGAGGACGCGGCCGCGGCGCTCTACGCGCTGGCGTGGACGGCGCACCGCCAGAAGCGGTGGGAAGAGGCGGCCTCCCGCTGGCAGAAGGCGCTGGAGAAGCTGCGCGCGCTGCCAGAGTCGCCGCGCGTGCCGCAGGCCGCCTACTTCCTGGGCGCGGCGCTGACCCAGCTCAAGCGCTACCGCGAGGCGATCCCCAGCCTGGAGGCGGCCGCCGCCGGGTCAGGCTCCCTCGCCGAGCAAGCGCGCTACGACCTGGCCTGGAACTACGTGGAACTCAAGGAGCCGGATCGCGCCGCGGCAGAGTTTGAGCGGCTGGCGGCGGACCATCCGGAAGGCACCTATGCCGCCGAGGCGCTCTTTTTGGCCGGCGAGCAGTTCCTGGCGAAGAAGGAGTACGCCGCCGCGGCCGAGCGCTATCGCAAGGCGGCGGCGCTGAAGCCAGCGCGCGACCTGGCCTACAAGGTGGCGATGCAGCTCGGCACCGCGCTTTACTACCTGCCCGATTACCCCGCGGCCGGCGCTGCCTTTGGCCAGGCGGCGGAGGCTGCCCCGGCAGATAAGGACGCGGCCGAGGCGGCGTTCTGGGCTGGCGAGGCGTTCGGCAAAGCGAGCGACTGGAAGCAAGCGAAGCCGTTCTACGCCCGCTGCCTGGAGAAGGCGCCCGGCGGCGAGCGGGAGGCGGCGGCCTGCCTCGGCCTGGCGCGCGCGGCGCTGGCCGCCAACGATGCCCCCGGAGCAATCCCCCATATCGAGCGCGGCCTGCCGGCGGCGCAGGGAGAGCTGGCGGCGGAGCTGCAGTTCCGCCTCGGTGAGGCGCTGAAGCAGCAGCGCAAGCATCAGGACGCCGCCACGGCGTTCCTGAAGGTGGTGATCCTCCACGGAGGCAGCCCCTGGGCGGCCGAAGCCCAGTTCCAGGCCGGGCAGGCGTTCGAGGATGCCGGCGATCCCGCGCGCGCCCGGGAGATGTACCAGACGGTTCTAGAGAAGTTCGCCGACAGCAAGGTGGCGGCGCAGGCCCGGGCGCGCCTGGAGGCGCTGAAAGAGTGATGGCTGGCCGCCGCTAAGCGTGATGGCGGTTGGGAATGCCGCATCGCTGCGGCACTCCGCTGCCCCCAGGCAACTGGCCGGAGTGCCCGAGCAATCGGGCTTCGGGGGCTGGAATGCCGCATGGCTGCGGCACTCCGCTACATTCCCAGGTGATCACCGGAATGCCCGAGCAATCGGGCTATGGCGGGCTGGGAGGCCGCATGGCTGCGGCGCTCCGCCACTTTCCCTAAGGAGAGGTGTCGTCTAACGATGCTGCACTTGATGAAAGAGGGAGGACCGATTGTCCTCCTCTACATGGTGCCCCTCGTGCTGTACTCGATCCTGTCGGTCGCGGTGATGCTGGAGCGCACCTTCACGCTGCGCAAGCTGCGCCGGCTGGAGGAGCAGGAGTTCCCCCGCATCCGCGAGGGCCTGACCAACGGGAAGCGCCAGGAGGTGCTGCAGGGGTTGAAGTGGTGCCCGGCGCCGGTGGCCCCGGTGCTGGCCGCGGCCAGTGAGCACAGCCAGTTTGGCACGGAGCAGGTGAAAGAGGCGATTGGCCAGGCGATGGCGGTGCAAACGGCCCGCTTCGGGCGCTATCTGCCCTTGCTGGCGACCGTCAGCAGCACCGCGCCGTTCATCGGCCTGTTCGGCACCGTGCTGGGCATTCTGCGCGCCTTCAACAAGATCGCTCAGCAGGGGTTCGGCGGCCCGTCGGTGGTGGCCGGCGGCATCGCCGAGGCGCTGATCGCCACCGCGTTCGGACTGGGCGTGGCGATCCCGGCGCTCATCGCCTATAACATCTTCGTGGGCCGGGTGAATGCCCTCAGCCTGCTCGTTGGCACCCACGCGTCCGACATGGCGCCCTTCGTGGCCCAGCGGGAGACGGCCGATGCAAGCGCCTAAGAACGGATACGGCGGCAACACGGTGATGGCGGAGATCAACATCATCCCGCTGGTGGACATCTCCCTGGTGCTGCTGATCATCTTCATGGTGACGACCGCCTTCGTGAAGGAGGCCGGCCTGAACATGAAGCTGCCCAAGGCCGCCACCACCGAAGCGGCGCCGGAGAAACAGCGCGACATCAGCATCGCGCTGACCCCCGACGGCAAGCTGTACGTGGATGCCAAGGAGATGAGCGTCGCGAAGATGCGCGAGGTGCTGCGCGCCCGCGCCGCCAAGAGCACCGACGACCGGGTGATCGTGAAGGGCGACCAGGGCGTGCGCTACGGGCGCGTCGTCCAGGTGATTGACGAGGCGAAGCAGGCCGGGTTCAGCCACATTGCCCTGGCCACGGTGCCTGACCTGGAGGCGCTGCAGACGCCCTGACCTGCGGCAACCAACAGGGGAAGGACGAGGGCTTCCGTGAACGACGGAACGGCATTACGCCCATTCGTAGTGGCTTCAGGAGCGATGCACGCGGTGGTGTTGGTGCTTCTGGCGCTGATGCCGCCACCGACGGCGCCGCCTGCGGCCCAACTGGTGGAGGTGACGGTGCTGCGCGACACGCCGGCGGCCGCGAAGCCGCCTCGGCCAGCCGCCGAGCGGCCGAAGCCGCCGGCAGCCGAAGCGGAACGGCCGGTGGCGACACGCCCGGCCCCCGCCCCGGCGCGGCCCACCCGCGCCGCGACCCGCGAGGCGTCGCCGGGGCCGCAGATGCGCACGCCGGGCCCCCGGCCGGGCCTGCGCGCCACGGGACGCCAGGACCTGCCCGCCGGACCCCGCCCGGTGAAGGTAGCGCGGCGCGACCTACCGCCGACGCAGTTCCAGGGGCTGCGCTCGCTGCCACCGGCGCCCGGCTCCGGCACCCCCGCCGGCCCCGGACGCAACCCGCGCGACGAAACGCCGGGGGGCGATCCTGGCGGCGGCAGCCGCTTCTCCAAGGTGCGCCCTGGGGTCTCTTTCCCCGGCGAACAGCTTGCCGAGGATCCCGCGGTGCCCGGTGGCGTGGGCGCCGCCCGGCCGGAGCCGCTGCCGCGCGGAGTGCCGGCCGGCCGGCGTGACGCGCGCGTTGAGCCGGACCCGGGGCTGGTGGCGCGCCAGGCTGGGGGTGGCTCTCCCGCTATCGGCCGTGGCAGTGACCCAAGCGGCGGTCCACGATCCGACCGCGCCCCGGAGACGGTGTTCGTGCGTGGGGGCGCCGGCGGGCAGCGCCTGCCGAAGGCCACTCCACGCCTGGGTGGCGGTGGTGGGTCGGACTTCGTGATTGCCACTGGCCCGGCCCCGGAGCGTGAGGCCGACGTGGTGCCTCGGTCTCAGCCGGGGATTGGGCCGGGCCTGGGCGGCGGCATCGGCGCGGGCGCCGGTGGTGGCCTGGGGCAGGGGCGCGGGCGCGGCATCGGCGTGGGGGCTGGCGCGTTTGACGTGGCGGCCACCCAGCGCAAGCCCGGGGTGGGTATCGGCGCGGGCAGCGGGAAGGGAGTCGGCACCGGCACCTACGGCAGTGGCCGGGCCGCCGCCGGCGGCGAAATTCCCGGCACTGGCGGGCGTAGCGGCCTGGGCTACGGGTCGGGGCAGGGCACCGGCATCGGCAGTGGGCGCGGCGGCAGCAAGGCGCGCCCCGGCGTGGATGGCCTCCCGTTTGGCGACATCGGCGGCTCGGTGGCCGGCGGCAACCCGGACGGCGGCGGTGGCCAGGGCGGTGGCCCCGGCGGCCACGGCAGGGCGGTGCAGATCGCCCGGCGGGGCGGCGGCGGTCCCGGCACCGGTGCCGGAGGATCGGGCGATAGCGGCGCGGGCAACTGGGCCGGCCGGGGGCGTGGGCGCGGCGCCGGCGGGCGCGGGGTCGGGCCTGGCAGCGGCATCGGCACCGGCGCGGGCGATGGCAAGCACCCCGGTTCCGGCAGCGGCAACCGCGGCACCGGCGATGAACTGCCGGGTGCCGGGGGCGGTGGCGGTGGTGCCGGTGGCGGCGGCGGCAAGGGGCTGCCGCAGTATGGCAAGGCGGTTCCGGGCCTGCAGGAGTACGAGGAGGAGATCATCGGCCGCGGCTTCTACCCGGACGGCATTATGGGCTCGTACTACGATGACCCGGACGAGACGGTGGATCACCAGAACCCGGACTCTTACCTGGGCAAACCGATCCCACCCGGATCGACCTTCACCCGCCTGGTGGCCCGGCGCAAGGACAAGCGCATTGACTTCAACTGGAACCCGAACGGAGTGTTTGGCGACTGGTCGAAGCTGCTGCCGCCGCTGCCTGGGATCAACAACGTCTACTGGAGCGCGCGCTGGGAGGGGCAGATCTTCGTACCGAAGGATGACGTCTACACCTTCAAGTTCGATCCACTGGATGATGGTGGGCGGCTCTACCTGCGCTATAAGGCGGGCGGGCCGATGGTGAAGGTGATCGATGCCTGGCGCGTTTCGGCCACGCGCCCGGAGACGCGGCCCTACCCCATGAAGCGCGGCGCCTACGACATCAAGGTGGAGTACGCGCAGCGGCCGGAGTTCTACGCGGCGATCACGCTGAAGTGGAAGTCGAACTCGTTTGACTGGGAGGTGGTGGGGCCGTACCAGTCGGGCGGTACCCGGCGCGTGCGGCGGTAAGGCCCGAGGTGCGCGCCCGGCGCGCACCTCGGGGGCTGATGCTCAGTCGATGTGGGCCTTCATCCAGGCCAGGCACTGGCGGTAGCCATCGAAGGAGGGATCGCGGCCCTCATACTCCGCCACCCAGGGGCCCTGGTAGCCGGCGTCCTTGAGCAGGCGCACCGCGTGTTCGAGGTGGATCTCGCCACGGCCGAGGGCAGCGCCGACGTAGTTCTCGCGCGAGCCGGTGCCGTCCTTCAGGTGGGTGTGGAACGTCTTGGCGGCCACCTGCGCGTAGAGGCGGTCGCACTCTTCCACCGAGTTGCCCCACCAGCGGTAGTTCATCGTATCGAGGTTGGTGCCCAGGCAGGCGGAGGGCACCTTGGCGAACAGCGCCGGCAGGATGCCGGGGGCGTTGGTGACGTAGCCGTGGTTATCGACGGCGAAGCGGATGCCCATCGGCTCGGCCCACTCCAGGCAGCGCTCGAAGCAGCCGGCCATGGCGTCCACCCAGCGCTCCTCGGGAACGCTCTCCTTCGGCTGGCCGCCCTCGGTGCGGATCACTTTTGTGCCCAGGATCTCCGCCAGCTCGCAAACGCGCTTCATCCGCGCCACCTGGGCGCGCACCGCCTCTTCTTCGAGCACCACGAAGTCGTTGCCCGCCGAAAGCGCCGAAACGGCGATTCCCAGGCGCTCGGTGAGCTTGCGGGCTTCCTCGGCCCGGCGCTCGGGGTTGGCTTCGCCGTCCGGCCACACATCATGGACCTGCAGCTCGGTGCAATCGAAGCCGCTGTCGACGGCGTAGCGCAGGAACTCCTCCAACGTGGCGCCAGGGGCGTTGTAGTGAATGATACCGAACTTCATCCGCGTCTCTCCTCTATCGGTACGGCCGATCCGCGGGGGTGCCACCCGGGCGCTCCTCGCGCCGACCGCCAACGATCCCCTACTTCGCCCTCGGGCGCTCACCTCCTGGCAGGCGGTCGCGACTGCTTTACACCGGCGAAACGCGCATGGTATAATGCCGACAGAAGCAGCGACAGCCCCGGCGGCCGCGAGCCGCGGGGAAGCCTACCGACACCGTCCGGGAAAGCGGAGGCCCGCCAATTGCACGCGGCCAGCCGCTGCCTTGGACAACCACCACCATAACTCAGGAGGGTACTACGTGAGGTTGAGACGCGCGGGGATCTGGGGTGCTGCCGTGGCCTGCCTGCTGGCGATCGGCACCGGCGCCGTGTTGGGCGCTGGCGACCATCTGGCGTGGAACGCGGCCGCCATCGACGCCGGCCTCCGGCTGTATGCCCGGGTCCTTGATTTGGCCCAGGGGGCCTCCCTGGGGCTCATCCTCCCGGTGATCGCTATGAGCATTAGCTTCCATGCGGGGACACGAGTGATGCGGCGCACCGCGCGCCGCGCCGAGGCACGGGCAGTGGCTGCCGCGCGCCCATCGATGGTGCGCTCGGCGATCCTCTTCGGCCTCACCGCCATCATGACGCTTCTCTACGCGGCCACCCAGTCGCTGCCCTAAGCCCGTATCTGGAAAGCACGGCCACGGGCTGGGGTGCCCGAGCCATCGGGCGACAACGACAGATCCCGTAGGGGCGAAGCCTCTGCACGACTGGACGTACTGCGTTCACTCACTGCCTGCGGTGTAGATGCTTCGTCCCTACGAAATGTGCCCTACGGCCCGATTGGCCAGCCACCGCACCCCAGGATCTGGTTCGGGGCGCCCTGCGCGGGCTTGGGGGGCTGCCTGATGTTCAAGAGCCTGCTTGCGGGAGTGAGCCTGGCGGCGGCGTGCTGGCAGGCTGCCGGCCAGGAGACGACGGTCTCGCTCGTAGTACGGCCGCGCACGCCCTTCAACATCACTCGTGATGACGTGCGGCAGCTCCGGCACCTTGCCTCCGGCGTTGGCTGGGAGTTCGAGCCGAACGCCGCCACCACGGCGGCGCTGAAGCGCATCGGCATCAAGACGATCCGGTGCATCAACGTGGACCCGCTGCCCGGCTACTTCGAGGATGGCAGCGGCCGCTTCGTGGTCGGCCAGCCGGACCGCCTTCAGGCCCACCTGGAGACCTGCCGCGCGGTTGGCGCCAACCCCCACATCATCATCGCCACCGGCCTGCACCCAGACCTGCGGGTGCAGGTAGAGGACGTGAAGCACCTCGGCGAGAGCGTGATGGGGCTGGTGCCTTCGGGGGTTTACGGCCCGAAGGATTGGACGAAGTTCCAGGCGTACTGTCGGGCCTACTTCGAGTACGTGCTGCTGAAGCAGGGGTTCCGGCAGGCGAAGTTCGAGGTGGCGAACGAGCCGGATGTCGGCGGGGCGATGTGCCCGCTGCCGCCGCGGCCGCCGATGGGCTCGCAGGCGCTGTACGATACCTATTTCACCCTCTACAAGAACGTGGCCCAGGCCGCCCGGCAGTTCGAGCAGGAGCACCCCGGGGTGAAGGTGCGGCTGGGCGGGCCGGCGCTGGCGTGGGCGTTCACCTTCCGCTTCGGCGACTTCAACTGGGCCGAACGCTTCCTGCAAGACTGCCGCCGTGAGAAACTGAAGCTCGACTTCATCGGCGTCCACTACTACGGCAACCTCGGCTCGCTCCACGGGGAGTACGAGGGCTCGTTCCCCTCCTTCGATGAGATGCTGCGCTTCACCCTCGCCGCGCGCGACCGCTACTGCCCCGGCGTGCCGCTGCAGATCACCGAGTGGGGCGCCAGCTACCAGACCACCAACGAGCCTTCCGCCGCGGTGAACGCCAACCACATCGGCGCCGCCTGGGGGGCCGCCTTCCTCAACGCGATGCTGGAGGGGGGCGTGGAGAGCGCCCTCTACCTGGTGACCACCGACTTGCGCCAGGAGCGTGACGGGAAGTGGGAGAACGTGTGGGGCTGGCCCAGCCTCTTCCTGAACCCGCACGTGGCCGGCGGCACGATCCCCAAGGCGCCCTTCCACACGCTCGATATGGTCTCTCGACTTGTCGGGAAGCGGGTGGCCGTCACTGGCGAGAGCAAGCACCTGCGCGCCTTCGCCTCGGCCGATGCCCGGCGGCGGCGGATGACGGTGCTGCTGTGGAACTACGGCTACCGGATCCCGGAGGCGGCAGTGGGCACGGAGGAAGCACCGCCGGCGCAAGTGGTCTTGCGCGTGGAGGACGCCGCGCGCCTCTTCGGCCGCGCGGGCACGGCGATGGAACGGTGGCAGGTGGACGCGGAGACCAGCAACGCGCACGCCCTCTTCCTGAAGGGGGAGAGGCCGGACGCCCGCGCGGAGCTGCAGCGCGTGGCCGCCGGCGAGGTGGCGCTGGATGGCAGCGCGCTGACCGTCTCGTTCCCGATGCCCCCTTCCAGCGTCTGCCTGCTGACCTTGCAGGGCCGCTGAGCGGCGGCCGCCGCCTGCCCCGGCGGGCAGGAGGTGGCGGCGGACAGCCCGAACCCCTCCGCGACGAGGTGCCGACCGCTCCCGAGGCACGTGAGCGCTTCACGCCGAGGAGGAACACCGTGAGAGCTTGCCGACCCGTGCTTGCATCTGCCCTGTTCCTGTGGGCTGCCGCCGCTTCCGCCGCGCCGTTGGTGCAAAACGGCGAGTTTGCCGCCGCGCCGGAGGGGTGGCAGACGGACCACGCCGCTTACCGCTTCGTGGATGACGATGGGTTTCGGGCGCCTGGCTGCATTCGTTTCACCGGGCCGGCCCCGGAGCGGAGTGACGGCCCCTGGCAGGCAATCCCCGTGCGCCCGCACACCGAGTACGTGCTCGCCGCGGCACTGAAGAGCGATGGAACGCTGAAGCCGAGCGTGCGCGTCTGCCGCGAGGCGGACCGACAGGTGGTAGCGGCGGCCGAAGCGCCCCAGGCACGGCCCGATACCTGGACCTACGTGCTGGTGCGCTTCAACAGCGGCCCCGAGGAGCGGCTGTTGGTCGTCCTCACCGCCGCGACGGAGGCTGCCCCCGAGGGCGCGCGTGCCTGCTTCGACGACGTGGCGGTGCTGCTTCCCGGCGAGGTGCCGGCGGGGCAACCGGTGCAGGGCGGCTTCGTGGCCCGCCCCCCGGGAGAGAACCTCGCCCGCGGCTGCCCGGTCACCTTTTCCGCCACGCCGAACTACCCCTATTCCACGGACCCAGACGACCCGAAGCAGCTCACCGATGGGGAGTACAGCGCCGGCTACTTCTGGGTGCAGAAGAGCACCGTCGGTTGGTCACACACCTCCCCGGTGCTGATCACCATTGACCTGGGCCAGGTGCAGCCGATTGCCGGCGTCTCCTACAACACCGCGGCGGGGGTGGCCGGGGGAGGGTGGCCGACCGCCATTTTCATTGCCACCAGCGATGATGGGGAGACCTGGCACCTGGCTGGCGACCTGGCGATCCTGGCGGCGAAGAACGGCCTGCCCCCGGCGGATCGCTACAGCGTCTACCGCTACGTCACCGGCGAACTGCAGACGCGCGGACGCTACCTGCGCCTGGGGATAGTGCCCCAGGGAGGCTATACCTTCTGCGACGAGATTGAGGTCTACCGCGGTCAGGAGGAGCTGCTGGCCCGGGAGCCAGCCGGGGAGATCGTCACCGACCTAACGGCGAGAGGAGAGCGCGAGCCGACCCGTTCCGGGATCTTCTGGCGCCTAACCACCGACCTGGCGGCGACGCGTGCCGCCGTGGAGAACGCCACGCTGCCAGAGGCCCGCCGGGAGGCACTGCGCGCTCGCCTCGCCGCCATCGAGAAGGCGATCCCGGACCTCCCGGCGCCCGACCCGACGACCTTCAAGACGGTTTTCCCGCTTAACGACCTGCACGCGCGCCTCCTCGCCGTCCACGCCTCGTTGCTGCGTGCTCGCGGGCTGCCCGCCTTCTTCGTCTGGAAGAAGAACCGTTACGACTTCCTGACGCCGCACGAGGCCCCGGCGAAGGCGCCGCCTCCGCCCACGCTCTCCGTGGAGATGATGCGCGGCGAAGTTCGCGCCGAGGCGTTCCTGCTCACGAACGCCTCCCCGCGGCCGGTGACCGCGGTGGTGAAACTGCAGGGCCTGCCCGGCGCCCCGCGCCCGAAATGGCTGCAGGTGGCGGCGGTGCCGTGGACCGACACCTCGCACCGGGTGCCGGTGGCGGCGGCGCTGCCCCCGGCGGCCTACCGCGAGGGGGGCTTCGTGGTGCCGGTGCCAGCCGGGGTTACCGGCAAGGTGTGGCTCACCATCGACTCCGCTGGCTTCAAGCCCGGCCGCTACCAGGGGGCGCTGGTGGTGACGGGCGTTGGCCGGCCGATCCGCCTTCCCTTCCGACTGCGCGTCTCGCCGGTGCAGATGAGCCGGCCGCGGCTGTCGCTTGGGATGTGGGATTACACCGACGGCCGGGGCAACTACGGCATCACCCCGCAGAACCGTGATGCCGCCATTGCCCTGATGCGCTCGCACGGTGTCGACACGCCCTGGGCCGGCAGTGGCGTGCTGCCCTGGCCGCAGGCGGAGGCCTTCGACGAGCGGCACCAGCTCAAGGCGCCCCTGGCCTTCCCGGCCAGCTTCGCGGAGTGGATCCGGCGCTGGCCAGACGCGCGCCAGTACTTCGTGTTTGCCGCCGTGGGCCGCGGCTTCGCCGGCGCCACGATCGGCACGCCCGAGTTCCACGGGCGCGTTGGCTCTTGGGCAAAGGCGCTGGCCCAGCAGATGCGCGACCTGGGCCTGAAGCCGCAGCAACTCGGCATCCTGCTGGTGGATGAACCACACCAGGACGAGCACGACGAGATTGTCGCCGCCTGGGCCCGGGCGATCAAGGCGGCGGCGCCAGAGATCACCCTCTTCCAGGACCCGGTGTGGCCGCGGCCGGACCAGACCCGCATCCAGGAAGCGATCACCTTGTGCGACGTGATCTGCCCCAACCTGCCGATCTACTATGAAGGCGGGGAGCCAGTGGCGCGCTATTTCGCGGCGCGGCGGGCCGCCGGGCAGCGGCTGTGGTTCTACCAGTGCTCCGGGCCGGCGCGGCTGTTCGATCCCTACCGTTACCACCGGCTGCAGGCGTGGCACTGCTTCCGGCACGGTGCCGTGGGGATGGGGTTCTGGGCGTTTGGCGATACCGGTGGCGGCAAGAGCTCCTGGAACGAGTATGCCACGGCCGGCACGCCGTTCACCCCGGTGTTCCTCAGTCCGGACGGAGTCACCGACGGCATCCACTGGCAGGCGGTGCGCGAGGGGATTCAGGATTACGAGTACCTGGCGATGCTGCGTGACGCCGCCAGCCGCCCGGCCAACGCTCGGCTGAGGGCGCAGGCCGAGGCCCTGCTGGCCGAGGCGCCAGCGGCGGTGATCGGTGACTACCGCTCCAGCTACGACTGGAAGCAGGAAAGCGACCGGACCCAGGCCGACCGCTACCGCCTGCGGGTGCTGGCGCTGCTGGAGAAGATGCGCTGACGTGCCCTGGCGCTCCTGCCGCCAACGGGCTTGGGGCGAGGGCTCGGCCGACGCCGGGTCGGTCGGCGCACGCTTTGGTTGGAAACGTGTGGCTCACGCTTGCGCTTGACAAGGGTGCCCTTTTGGAGTAGAATCGGGCCGGATAGGTCCAGGACCCACTTTCGTGATCACTCCACCATCCGTTTGGCAGCAGATAAAGAACGGCGACGAGCGGGCGCGTGAGGAGATGGTTCAGGCCTATGCTCACCTGGTTCGTATCACCGTCGCCAAGTTGGTGCCCACGCTGCCCCCTAACCTTGATCAGGAAGACCTGGTTGGCGCCGGTTACATAGGCCTGATCCGGGCGGTCGACCAGTTCAACCCGGAGCGGGGGGTGAAGTTTGAGACCTACGCCATCTCGCTGATCCGGGGAGCGGTGCTGGACGCGCTGCGCAAGGAGGACTGGGTGCCGCGCTCCACGCGCGACAAGGCCCGCAACCTGCAGAACCTCTACCAGCAGCTCGAACGCCGTCTGGGCCACCCGGCCACCGACGAGGAGATGGCGCAGGCGCTCAACCTCGACATCGATGGGTTCCATGCGCTGCTCTACGAGACGAGCCGCACCAGCCTGGTGTCGCTGGATGATCTGCTGTACCGCTCCGATTCGGAGGAGGCCTCCTTCTCGGACAGCGTGCGCGGCGATTCACCGGACCCGCAGGTGGAGCTGGAGCGCAAGGAGATGTGGCGCGCGCTCTCGGGGTCGCTCGACACTCTGCCGGAGCGCGAGCAGATCGTGATTCGGCTTTACTACTTCGAGGCGCGCACGCTCAAGGAGATCGGCCGCGAGCTGTCGATCTCCGAATCGCGGGTACATCAACTGCATGGTCAGGCGGTGAAGCGTCTGGCGCGGCAGTTGGGGGATCGGCGCGCCCTCTTTACGGCGGAGTAGGCGCTGCCGATCGGGCGCCGGGCACGGCAAAAAGGCGGAACCCCGGCCGGCGCGCCCGGTCTTGTCTTATGGGGGCAGGGCCCACTCCGGTGCGTGCCGCTGGTGGGCGCGCGATTCGGGTAGTCCGAAATCCGCCCTCGACATCCGCAGTACTGAGGAGTAGCCATGCTTGATCGCTTTCGGCCGGCCGTGCTGGCTGGCTTTGCCTTTGTCTCGCTGGTTGCGTTGGCCGGCTGCACCAAGAAGCCCGCGGCCGTCGTGAATGGAACCCGGATTCCCCACGAGCGGTATGCCGCGGCCCTGGAGCGCGTTGCCGGGGGCCCGGTTCTGATGCAGTTGATCACCGAGGAGCTGATCCTGCAGGAGGCGGCGAAGCAGAAGGTGGCGCCGACCGAGGAGGCGGTTGCCAAGGATCTGGCGGAGCTGAAGAAGGCCAATCCCGGCGCCCTGCAGGGCCTGTCGGATGAGGACGCCAAGCGGCAGATACGGCTGCGCCTGGCGGTGAAGAACGTCGCCTTCAAGGGGATTACCGTCTCCGACGCCGAGGTAAAGAAGTTCTTCGAGGAGAACCAGCAGCAGTTCAACCAGCCGGAAACGCTGCTGCTGAAGCGCGCGGTGTTCAAGACCAAGAAGGAGGCCGAGGTCGCCCGCGCCACGTTGATGAAGGCGAACGTGCAGTTCAACGTGGTCCTCGGCAAGTCGATTGATTTCGACAACGTGAAGCAGAATGGGGGCCAACTGCCGCCCATCGTGAAAGATCCGAAGCACGGCATCGTGATGGTGATCGAGGACCAGAGTGGCCTGCACGCGCAGAACCCGGAGGCGCTGCTGGGTAAAGGCGTGGCGGAGAAGCTGCTGGGGCTGCCGGAGAAGAGCGTCAGCGAGGTGCTGGCCAGCCCCGCCCCGGAGGGCTACCAGGTAATTCAGGTTCACCAGCACCAGGCGGCGAAGACCGGCACCCTGGCGGAGTGGAAGGAGCGCATCCGCGAGGAACTGCTGCTGCAGAAGTACCTCAAGGGTCAGAAGCTGCCGCCGGGCACCGATCCACTGGCCTTCCTGCAGGCTCAGCTCGTGGAGAAGCTGCGGCCGCAGGCAAAGATCGAAGTGAACGTGGAGCGGTTCAAGGATCTGCCGCAGCAGGATGCGGCCTGGCCGCGGACGGGAGCGCCGCGATAGTTACGATCGTTGGGCTGGGCCCGGGAAGCCTGGGGGGCGTCTCGGTCGCGGCCCTGGAGATCCTCACCGGGGCGCCGGAGGTGCTGCTGCGCACCCGCCGGCACCCGGTGGTGGCGGCCCTTGAAGCGCGAGGGATGCGGGCCCGCTCCTTCGATGATCTCTACGAGGCTGCCGCCAGCTTCGACGAGTTGTACGACCGCATCGCCGACGCCGTGCTCGAAGCGGCCCGCGCCGGCGATGTGGTCTACGCCGTGCCCGGCTCGCCCACCCTGGGCGAGCGCACCGTGGGCCTCCTCGGCGAGCGCTGTGCCGCCGAGGGGATCCCGGTCACGGTGGTGCCCTCCGTAAGCTCGCTCGATGCCCTCCTGGCCAGCCTGGGCCGCAGCATCGACGCCGTGCTGACGGTAGCTCACGCCCCTGACCTTGATCACTTCCGCCCGGACGGCATCACCCCGCTGGTCCTTTTCGGCCTCTACGATACCGCCACCGCCGCCGAGGCAAAGCTCGCCTTGATGGAGGTCTACCCCGACGAGCACTCGGTGACGGTGGTGCGCGCCGCGGGCGTGCCGGGGCAGGAGCAGCGCGAGGAGATCCCGCTCTACCGCCTGGACCGGGTGACGATCGACCACCTCACCAGTGTGTACGTGCCGCCCCTGACCCAGCGGCCGGCCACCTCCTTCGAGCGCCTGGTAGAGGTGATGGCGGCCTTGCGCGCGCCGGATGGCTGCCCCTGGGACCGCGAGCAGACCCACCAGAGCCTGAAGAAGTACCTCACCGAGGAGACCTACGAGTTCTTCGATGCCCTGGACGAGGGCGACGACGAGCGCATGGCGGACGAACTGGGCGACCTGCTGCTGCAGATCGTCTTCCATGCCCGCATCGCCCAGGAGGAGGACCGCTTCGACATCCACGACGCGATCCGCAGCATCGTGGAGAAGCTGGTGCGCCGCCACCCGCACGTCTTCGGCGAGGTGGCAGTTTCCGGGTCGGCCGAGGTGCTGGTAAACTGGGAGCAGATCAAGGCCCAGGAGCGGCTCACCGCCCACCGTAAGTCGCTGCTGGACGCGGTGCCGCGCTCGATGCCGCCGCTGCAGCGCGCCTACGAGCTCACCCGCCGCGCCGCCAAGGTTGGCTTCGACTGGGCATCGGCCGCTGACGTGCTGGCAAAGGTGGCCGAGGAGACGGAGGAGAGCCGCGAGGCGCTGGAAAGCGGCGACGCGGTGCGAATTGGCCACGAAGTGGGCGACCTCCTCTTCGCGTTGGTGAACCTGGCGCGCAAGGCGGGTCTGGAGCCGGATGAAGTGCTGGCACAGGCCAACCGCCGCTTCAGCGACCGCTTCCGCTACATCGAGCAGCGCGCCGAGGAACAAGGCCGCTCCCTCAACGAGATGTCGCTCGAAGAGATGGACGCCCTCTGGAACGAGGCCAAGGCGCAGGGCATCGGCTAAGGGCCGATCCAGGCATCCTGGCCGCATTGCTGCGGCACTCCGCTACCCTCCCTGGCAACTGGCCGGAGTGCCCGAGCCATCGGGCATCGGAGGCCTGAGAGGCCGCATTGCTGCGGCGCTCCGCCACCCTCCCGAGCGATCATCGGAGTGCCCGAGCCATCGGGCATCCTGGCCGCACTAACAGCAGACGTTGCCCACCAGCCTGAGCGGATGACCCGGGGCAGCAACGGAAGACCCGCAGCCACCTCAGACCTATCCACAATCCGTCATGTTTTGTCATCCTGATTGGAGTTTAGAGCCGAATGGTCATTCCTCTCAGCTTTCGCCAGCGCACCCCTCGGGATTCGCCCTTCTTGAGGGCTGGATGGCGCTCGCGAGGCTGGGGTTCCTTGTAGCCCGA
>JAAZEB010000091.1 GCA_012512505.1 Armatimonadota bacterium
CCGGTTTCGGGGGGGGTGGGGGGGGTGGGGGGGCCGCGGGGGCCTCGTCGTCGAGCAGGCGCGCGCCGTAGCCAGCGGCCGCCACCCGGGCCACCAGATCGGCGGGCTGCAGGCGCTCGCCGTCGTACGACACCACCGCCTTGCCGGTGGCGAAGTTGACCGAGGCCGTCTCCACGCCCTCCAGGCGCGACAGCGACTTCTCGATCCGCGCCGCGCACGAGGCGCAGGTCATCCCGCTCAGCTCCAGCCTGGCCTGTTCACGCATCAGTACTCCGCATCCCACCGGCTACCGGCGCACCCCCAGGCACACACCCAGAGGGCTACCCCATCTGTCTGGCAAGGCCGGCCGCCAGTATACTTACCCTATTGGAGTCCTCAGACAACGGCAGCGATTCGCTGGTTCCGCCACCAGACGATCCTGCCAGTGCTGGTAAGGGCCCTCTCACCGAGCCCGTGGATAGCAGGAGATGGGCCACTGGTGTCGAACGCCGGGGCGGTCGTAGGATGCGAAAGGAGATGCCGTGTTGTCAGCAACAAGGTACCTGTTCGCCCTTATCGCCCGGGTGGCCATGCCCCAGCGCGGCCGGTTGCGCTCCCTCAGGGTAGGCGCCACCATCTTCCTGCTTCTCGCCCCCAGCTTTGCCGGCGCCGCGCCGGAATCGCCGTCAGGCCCCGACCTCACGGTGGAAGCTACCCTGAAGGGCTACTTCGTCACACCCGAGGGTCAGCTCCGCCCACGCACTTTCCCGATGGCCTCGGGGCCGACGAAGCCCCAGGAGGCCCTCCACCCGGTGCCCTCTTGCTACTACCTGTCCGTCACCGCTCGGTCCACGCAACCGCCGATCGTCACGGCGGAGCTTCAGATGCTCCGGAAGCGCCGGCCACTCCTGACGGTGCGCCCCGACTCGCCGGCCGGCGAAGTGCGCCTCCCCCCGGGGCGAGGGGGCATGGCTGGGCGTGCGCCCGGAAGAGGGTCTGGCCTTCCGGCTGGTGCTGCACCTGGCAGACGGCCGGCAGTCCGTCACCCTCCTCCGCCCAGAGGGAGTTCGCCTGCTGTCGCTGCCGCCCCTGCGGGTGAGCTGGCTGGACCTGGTGCGCATCGAGGAGGCCCGGCGCCTGCTGCGCGCCGTGGGCGACGAGGTGCTCCCCGGCTTGCGGGCGGATGACGTGCCCTTTGCCCTGCGCGGTGAAGACGACCAGTGTGTGCTGGTGGACCACCCCCGGTCCCCGCGCGGCTTCCGGCGCTACCGCGGCCCGTGCCCGGTGCGCGGCCGCATCTACGTGGGCCGGCTGGCCCTTTCGGGCTACACGCCCCATACGGACGACCTGGGCGGTGCCGTGACCGCCATCTTCCCCTATGACCCAGCGTGGGATGTCCTGCCGGAGGCGCCGACCGCCCGCCGCGATGAGAGCGACGCCTCGTGGCGGATCGAAGCAGTGCTGCACGAGGCCTGCCACGTGGTCTGGATGCGGGAATACATGAAGGATGGCCCGTCGAACGAGGTGTTCGAGATCTCCCCTCGGGCGGCCGCCATTGAGGAAGCCCAGATCGAGCTCCTGGACGAGGCGACCTCCTGCGAGGAGGAGGAGAAGGAGAAGCTGCTGACCCTGGCCCGCGACTACCTGGCGCTGCGGGAGTGCCGCCACGAGGCCGATGCCCCGACCCCGCGCACTCAGCAGCGGGAGACGACCGAAGGCTTCGCCTACTTCGCGGCCCGGCTGGCCGGGAAGGTAGCGCGAGAGAAGTACGAAGCCGACCTGCTGCGCCGGGCCGATCCCTTCCTGGCAAGCCTGTACCCCTCAGATCCGACCGATACCAAGAAGCCAGATGCGGAGCTGCGGCACCTGGGCATGTCAATGGTGCATCTGAACAACTATCTGTACTATCGCGGCGTCTGCCAGGCCTGGCTGCTCCGCGCGCTCGATCCCCAGGCGCTGGCGGCCGCCTGGCGCGAAGGCACACTGCTGCCCCAGGCGCTCGCTAAGGCCACAGGCTATGACGCGCTGAAGGCCAGCGAGCGCGCCAAACTCAAGCAGGAGGCGATGGCCCGCTGGCAGTGCGACCGGCACGAGGCCACGATCCTGGAGAAGCGTCGGCAAGCAGAGGCCGGGCTTTGGCAGGCGGCCGCGTCTGCCCGGCGGGACGGGGACGCCGTGGTCCTACGGGTCCGCGTCAGGTTCCCACAGGTAAACCAGCGAGGTCCCACCCGCGAACCTCAATGGCGCTTCTACCCTGTATTTAGCTTCCCCACCGACAGCGACTTCGCCCTGCAGTCGGCCCAGCCCTGCCTGTTCCGCTTGGATCAGGAGAAAGGCTGGATGGAGCTGCAGACGACGCTGCCGCGCGCGGGCCAACTGACTCTGCGCCGGACCGGGCAGGTCACCCAGTTGCAGGCCGGAGCGGTGGTGATCCAGGCGAACGAGGTGTGCCTCCTGGGTGAGCCCTTCTCCCCGCTGCTCCTGGTGGAATGCACACACCGGTTCGACCAAGAGCAGGCAAAGGACGGGAAGCACGGCACGCGCCCCCACTCCACCCTGGTGCCGCTAGAGGCAGCCCTGGCGGGCGCGCCGAAGGTCTCCCGGCTGCCACGCCACGACATGGCGGCCACGTTGAGCGGCGTGTTCCTCAACGGCTATACGGGCCAGCAGCAGTTCGCGATCCTCGACCTGCTTGGTGAAGGCGACTCGTTCGCGGGTGACTGGTACTTTGTCGCGGGGGAGCGCTACACGGTCACGGCCACGATGGCCGGTGTCGCACCGCGCCGCGTGGGCCGGGTCGCCATCCATCAGGCGGATGGAACGCTCCTCAAGGAGGCGACCGCGGACCCACCGGCGGACCGGCTCGCCGCGACGGCCCCCTTTGTCGCCAGCGATACGGCCAAAGCGGAGTGGGAGGTGGCGGCGAACCTCCGAG
>JAAZEB010000092.1 GCA_012512505.1 Armatimonadota bacterium
AGACGAGATCGCGCGGATGCGCCGGGCTGGGCTGCTCCTGTGGGAGGCTCACCAGGTCGCCGCCGCCCAGGTGAAGCCGGGCGTTACCACTGCTGCCATCAACGACGCGGTGGAGGCATTCCTCGCCGAGCGGGGCGCCACCCCGCTCTTCAAAGGGGTGCCCGGCGTGGTGCCGTTCCCGGCGGCCACCTGCGTCTCGGTGAACGAGGCGGTGGTCCATGGGATGCCGGGCTCGCGCCGCCTGCGCGAGGGCGACATCGTCAGCCTCGATATCGGCGTCCGGCTTGATGGTTGGTGCGCCGATGCCGCCGTCACCTATGCCGTCGGCCCGGTCAGCCCGCTGGCACAGCGCCTGCTCGAGGTGACCGAGGGCGCCCTGGCCCTCGCGATCCAGTTGGTGGGCGAGAAGAGCACCTGGAGCCAGGTTGCCCGGGAGCTCCAGGCCTACGTGGAGGATGCCGGCTTCTCGGTGGTGGAGGCGCTCGTCGGCCACAGCATCGGGCAGGAGATGTGGGAGGGTCTCCAGCTCCCCAACCACTACACCCGCGAGTTCGAGCGCCAGGGCGATTTCCCTCTGCAGCCGGGCCTGGTGCTCGCCATCGAGCCGATGGTGAACGCCGGCACCAAGGCGGTGCACACCCTCCCCGACCACTGGACCGTGGTGACCGACGACGGCCTCCCCAGCGCGCACTTCGAGCACACCGTCGCGCTCACCAAAGAGGGGCCGCGCGTGCTCACCTGTGGGCCCAACGGCGAAGGCTGGGGTCTCGGATAGCTCCCGGGCGCTATACCACCTTGCCCACCGGCGCCAGGTACACCGTAAACTCCTCCTCGCCGTCGACGCCGAGGAGGGCGTCGATCTCCCGCTGGGAGTAGGCCGCCACGGCGCAGGTGCCCGCCCCGATCGCCGCGCAGGCCAGGTAAAGGTTCTGGCAGACGTGGCCGGCGTCCAGCGCGATCAGCTTCGGCGAGACCAGCGTGTAGCGCCACTCCATCCGGTAAGGGACCGCCGTCCAGACGAAGGTGACCGCGGCGTTTGCCACGAAGCGTTGGCCGTGGCACGCCTGGGCAGTCCGGCCGGCGAGGTTGGCATCCTCGCCCAGCCGGCAGAGCTGGTGCTCCAGCGGTTGGTAGCGGTAGAGGCCAGGCGCCAGGCCCTCTACGCGGCTCACCACCAGGTAAGTTTCGAGGGCGTGGCGGCAGCCGGCAGAGGGCACGGTGCGGAAGACGCGCGCGCTATCCCGTGCCTCGCGCACGCCCTGGGTGGCCCAAAGCAGGAAGGAGAGCTCCGCGAGCGTGAGCGCCGCGTCGGTGTAGCGGCGGTGGCTGCGGCGCTGGCGGATCGCCTCCACCAGCGGCAGTTCGGCCGGCGTCAGCGTGTCGGCCGCCGGGAGAGCGACCACCACGGCGCCCGCCGGCACCGGTCGCTGCGCCGGTGGCGCTGGCAGGCCCTTGCTCTGGTCAGAAGCGTGGCCGGAGGCCTGCCACTCCTCCCAGGCCTCCGCCTTCAGGAACCGGCGTCCTGCTGCCGTTTGGTTCATCTCACTCCTCTTTCACTGCCCAGAGGATCCCGTGCAGCAGGTGCTGGCGGAAGATCGGGTCGTCCCACACCTCCTTCGTGTGCCCCAGGGAGGTGAAGAAGAGCCGGCCCTGCCCCACCTCCTTGCACCAGGCCACGGCGAAGTCCTTGTCGGCGCGCTTTACCCCCTCCTTGTTCACGTCCACCGTGCGGTTGTCCAGGCTGAGCAGCATGTGTACCTTGTCGCGCGACCAGTCGCGGAACTGGTAGATCTCGTCGGTGACCTTCCAGCCCTCGGGGATCATCCGCGTCGCCGGGTGGTTGGGGTCATCCACCCGGATGCCGACCTCCTGGGTCCAGGGGTGACCGTCAAAGTAGGCGCCCATCAGCGCGCCAAACTCGGGCCAGTCGTAGTGGGTATCGGTGGCGCTGTGGACGCCGATGACCGCCTTGCCGCCGTTCACGAAGTCGAGCAGCGCCTGCTTGGCCTCCGGGGTAGGGAACGGCGTGCCGGTGGTGTAGAGGAGGATGGCGTCGAACTGCGCCAGGTACTCAGGGGTGATCTTGGCGGCATCCTCGCAAACCGTCACCTTGAAGGCGCCACTCTCGCGGCCGATCTGCTTCAGCACCCCGTGCGAGTAGTTGATGATGTCGTGCCGGAAGCCGGTGCAAAGAGAGTAGTAGAGGAGCTGGTGCCGAGCGGCGAACGGCTCCTCCTCTTGCAGCGGGCCCAACGTGAAGACGCCCGGCGCCTCCTGGACGAGGGTAAAGGGAGTGCCCTCCGCGTTGGTGAGGCGCACACCCATGGCCCACTGGCCGGCGTCCTGCAGCACCTTCAGCAGGATCGTGTTCTTGCCGGCGCGCAGCGTCGCCTTCGCCCAGTCTTGGTCTGCCAGGAAAGGTCGGGCCGCGAAGTTCTCGTGGACCTTCTGACCGTTCACCCAGCAAACCACCCCGTCGTCACTGCCGATCCCGAGCAGCACCTCTTGCTCGCGGTCGCTGGTGATCTCGGCGTAGGCGTAGGCGCCGCGGTCACCACC
This sequence comes from Armatimonadota bacterium, assembly GCA_012512505.1. GTDB lineage: Bacteria > Armatimonadota > JAAZEB01 > JAAZEB01 > JAAZEB01 > JAAZEB01. Next base: position 2,560 of record JAAZEB010000092.1, read on the forward strand.
GGGGGCCACGCTCTGCTCCAGGTCGACCATGCCCTGGCTGTTGACGGCGCGGGCAGCCCGCCAGCGCAGCGTCTGGTTGCCGATCGCCACCTCCGCCTGGAGGTCTATCGCGTCGACGACGATGGCGTCACGCGCCTTGAGGCTCTCCTGCCCCGGGAAGGGGCCGAGGACCCACCAGGTGGGGAGGCAGCCGCGGGCCGCCGCCTCGTCGAGGTTCGTGCGCTGCGCCAGGCGCACCGGCGTGCCGTCCTTCTCGGCAACCCGCAGGGAGACCGACCACTGGGCCGAGCCCTGGCCAACACGCAGCAGGATCGTGTTGGTCCCGGCCTTTAGCTGGACTGTCGCCTCTCCCTGATCGGGGGCGTAGGCGCGGTCTCCCAGGAACTCGTACACCTTCTGGCCGTTCACCCAGCAGACCGCCGAGTCGTCGCTGCCGAAGTAAAACACCACCTCGCGGGGCGCGTCGCAGCGCACCTCGGCGTAGGCGTAGCCGGCGACGTCGTCCTGCCGGGCGATCGCCTGCTCCAGGTCCAGCAGGCCGGTCGGGTCATCGACGGCAACGTACTTCCAGGAGACGCTCCGGTCGCCAATCTGCACTGGGCGGGTGACATCCACGCGCTCGCCCACCGGGATCACGTCTTGCTTCTCGACATCGGCGCGCTTGGCAAACGGCCCGAGGACGAACCAGTGGGTGAGGTAGCCGGCCTCGCCGGCCAGGTCGAACGTCTCGCCGAGGGCGCGCGCCTTCTCGGCCACCTGGCGCAGGAGCGCGCGGTCGGTGATCCCCTTCGCGGCGGTGCGGTAGAGGGCCACGGCCTCGTCTCGCTTCTGCTGCTTGACGAGCGTGTCGGCAATCGGCACCAGGGCGGCGGAGGCAGCGGCACGCAGCGGCGCCTGCGTCAGGTACGGCTCGATCAGCGGTAGCAGCGCCGGGTCGGCAAAGCGCCCGATCCCCTCCAGCGCCGCGGCGACCTCGTTCTCGTCCGGGGCGTGGGCCAGCACCTCCTGATAGAGGGCCAGCGCCGCCTTCGGGTCGTGCGGGCGCGTCGCCGCTGCCAGCGGCACGCACGATTGAGCGGCGGCATCACGGCGCAGTTCGTCGGCGGCCGCGTCTTTCAGCACGGTGACCAGCTTACTAGCGGCTGCGGCGATTCGCTCCGGGGCCACGCCGGTATAGCTCAGCCGGCCGATGGCGCGCAGGGCGGTGACGGCAACTTCGTCCTCGCCGCTCTCGCCCAGCACCACCAGCGCTTCGAGTGCCGTCGGGTCGCGCCGGTCGGCCAACGCTTCCACCAGCGCCCGGCGGGCATCGGCGGCCGCCTTCTGGTCGGCGGGTGCCAGGCCCAGCGCCTCCGATGCTGGCTGCTGCGCCAGCAACACCAGTTGGCGGGTCACCAGCGTGCCGGACATCAGCCGGAGCGCCTCACGGGCAGCCGCGCGCGGGGCGCGACCCGGGTCCCCAAGGGCGGCCGCCAGCCGAGGCACGTCCGCGAAGCTGCCCAGCCGCCCGAGCGCCGTCACCGCCGCTGTCCGCACCGCCTCCTCGGGGTCGGACAGCGCCTCCCGCACCGCGCTGCCGGCGAGGGCATCGCCGCGCTCGGCCAGCAGGTTCAGCAGCGCCACTCGGAAGGCTCCCCGGGCGTACCGGCTCGCCTCGGCAAGGCCTCGCGTCACCTCCGCACCCTGGGCGTCCACCAGCGCCTGCGCCACCGCGCCAGCCACTGTCGGGGTTCCCGTCTCCAAGAGAGGCAGCAGCACCGCCAGCGGTGGGTTGGGCAGCCGGGCCAGGCCGGCTGCGGCCCCACTTGCCTCGGCGGGGCTCTGGGCGGTGGTCAGGGCGGTGCGCAGCATCCGCTCTGCCAGGGCGGTGCTGCCGCTGGCAATCAGATCGTTGGCCAGGTGCAGGTAGGCGGTGCGGGCGGCGGCGCGCTCCTGGGGCGAGCGGGCGGCGCGGGCTTCCCGCAGTGCCGGCTCCGCCTCCGCGCTGCCCAGCCGGGCCAGCGCCGCCAGCGCCGCCACGCGCACCCCGGCATCGTCATCGCGCAGGCGGCCGACCACCGCCGGCAGCGCCTCCGCCGCCCGGCGCCGACCCAACGCCGCCAGCAGTGCCGCCCGAAACTGCGGTTCCGCCGCGTCCAGCGCCTCGACCAGCGCCTGGGTGGCCGCCGGCCCCGGCAGCAGCGTCAGCGCCTGGCGGGCCTCCTCGCGCGTCGCCGCTTCCCGCAGCAGCGGCGCCACGGCCGCTACGGCGTCGGCATCGCCCGTCATCCCCAGCAGTTGCAAGGCAAAGAGGCGCCGCGGCAGCGGCTGCGTTGCTGCCAGCCGCGCGGTCAGCGCCTGGCGCACCCCGGCCCGGCGCGATTCAGAAACCTCGGGGGCGCTGCCTTCCATCACCAAGCGAGTGAGGGCCACCCGCGCCTCGCGATCCACCGTGGGGTTGGCATCGCCGACCAGGTCGAGAAGCGGCCCCAGGGCCGCGTTCCCTTCCAGGACCAGCAGCGTGCGCGCCTCGGTGCGTTCCGCCGCCTTCTCCGAGCGCAGCTTCTGGACCAGGGCGTCCACGTCTGCCGCCCGGGCCGCCGTGCTCAGCACCAGCGCCGCCAACACCACTATCAACCATCGCTTCATGGCGTCGATTCCTCCGCGGAAGCCGGTTCCGCTCACAGGTGCCAGGGCGGGCGGTAAGGCTTGCCCAGCCAGCGGTTCAGCGCCTCGTCGTTCGTGATGCGCTCGGCCACCGGATCCCACACCAGCTTGCGCCCGGTGCGAATGGCAATGTTCCCGAGGTGGCACACCGTCACCGAGCGGTGCCCGATCTCCGCGTCGCAGATCGGGCGCTTGCGGCTTTTGATGCAGTCCAGCCAGTCTTGATGGTGCCCCACGCTGCGAGGGAGCGGCTGCTCGCCCGGCCGGAGGTAATCCTCGATGATCTCCGGATCCGAGGCTTCCAGGAAGCCGCGATCGACGTGCACCCAGCCGTCGCTGCCCTCGAAGCGGACGCCGTGGCTGCGCGTGGCGCAGATGAGGGTGATCCCGTTCGGATACCGGTAAGTGGCCTCGAACTGCGTCGGGCATTCGAAGAGGCCCTCGGTGGGGAAGATGCCCCAGCCGGTGATCTCCACCGGCCCGGAGCCATCGGCGCCGATGCCCCACTGGGCGATATCGTTGTGGTGGTGGCCCCAGTCGCACATCATGCCGCCACCGGTGTCCCAATACCAGCGGAAGTCGAAGTGGCAGCGCCGCTTGTTGTAGGGGCGCCAGGGGGCCGGCCCCAGCCACAGGTTCCAATCGAGACCGGGGGGCGGGTCGCTGTCCGGCTCCCAACCGCAGGTGGGGTTGCCGCCGATGCCGGTGCGCACGGTGTGCAGCTTGCCGATGCGGCCGTTACGCACCGCCTCGCAGGCGATGCGGAACCCGGCCTCAGAGCGCTGCTGGCTGCCGGTCTGGAAGACGCGCCCGTAGCGGCGCACGGCGTTCACCATCGCCCGGCCGTCCTCGATGGTGAGGCTAAACGGCTTCTCGCAGTACACGTCCTTGCCGGCCTGGCAGGCGTAAATGGTCGCCAGCGCGTGCCAGTGGTCCGGGGTGGCGATGACCACGGCATCGATGTCTTTGCGGTCCAGCAGCTCGCGGAGGTCGTTGTAGGCCGCGCAGTCGCCGCCAACGCGCGCACGGGCGGCGTTGCGGTGGTTCTCGTCCACGTCGCAGACGGCGGCGATGCGCACGTCGTTGCGGCCGAGGAACGCCCCCAGGTGACCGCTGCCCATGCCGCCGACGCCGATGAAGCCGAGGACGATGCTCTCGCTGGGCGGCGCCGGTCGCGACGGCTCAGCGGCCCAGAGAGGCACCTTCAAGCCGATCAGCGCCCCGAGGCCGGCGCCAGCGGCGGGAACCCGCTTGAGGAGTTGGCGCCGGCTGATCCTAGTTGGCATGCTGTTCCTCCTTCAGCCCACGGCGAGAAGCAAACTGGGCGTCTCCGACACCGAGGGGTGGCCCACGCCCCCACCTGTCGCCGGCGTTTGCGACGCCGAGGGGTGGTCCAGCGCTACCCAGGGAATATGCCACGCGGCGGCGGTATTCCTTCTCGCTGGCACGGCTCGTGCAGGCAGCCACCGGGGAGGGCGCGATGGCGGCGGGCGGAGCACCCGACGAGCTTCCACCTTTCGAGGAGCCGGAGCCGGCGATGGAGCGGGGCCTGGGCCTGTCGGTGGCCCTGGGCGTCTTGGTGGCCCTGGCGGCGGGGATGGTGCAGCGCGCGCTCTGCGAAGGAAACGTGGCCTGCCTGATGGTGCCGGTCAACCTCTTTTTTGGAGGCGGGGCGGCCGGCTACCTCGCCAACCGCAAGGGGGCGCTGGCAGGCGCCCTGGTCGGGCTGGTACTGCTGCTGCTCACCGTGGTGGCTTTCATCGCCGCGGGGCTCTCCTACCAGCGCGCCACCGGCCGGCCGCTGCCGATGCCCTGGTCCACGCCTCCCGCCCTGCTGCGCTTCCTGGCCGGCGGGCTGCTCACCCTGCTGATCACCACCCTCGGCGGCGCTCTGGGCCTGCGCCTCCGCCGCTACATCGAGCGGTAACCTGTGAGGTGCCGGCCCCCCTGCCAGCCCAGAGGTGGTCCAATCAGGTTGGAGACTCCTACGACAAGTACGGGTCGGATCGCCGGCGTCGTGTGTCCAGATAAGCCACGTTGGGCTTGCCGGTGAAAGTCCGGTCTCGGTAAGGATCCAGCCGCCGAGTAGCTGAGCGGCGGCGTCCGGGGGAGACCCCGGCGTCGAAGCCCGCTG
>JAAZEB010000093.1 GCA_012512505.1 Armatimonadota bacterium
CCCGGCTGCCGTAGTCGCACACCAAAGACCCTTTGGTGCCCTCAAACTGCGCGCCGATGCCGCGCCCGGCGGCGCCAGGCACGTCAGGAATCGCGGTAGTCCAGTGGATCTTCAGGTCGTCGAACTCATAGTCGACATCAATCCACTTGGGGGTATCGGCGATGCCGTCATCCGGCACAGCGCCACGCGCGCTGATGGTATGCAGCCCCTTTGGCTCCAGCGCCCAGAAGACGACATCGGTGATGTGGCACCAGAAGTCGGCGTAGACGCCGCCGGAGTAATCCCAGAAGTAGCGGAAGGTGAAGTGGCAGCGCGCGGGGGTGTAGGGCCGCCACGGCGCCGGGCCCTGCCACAGATCCCAATCGAGGGTGGGCGGCGGATCACTTTCCTGCGGGTAGCCCAGGCCGGGGGAGCCGCCGGTCTTCCAGCTGCGCACGGTGTGGATCTTGCCGAGCACCCCGGAGCGGACCAGCTCCACCACCCGATGGTAGTTCTCGCCCTCGTGGATCTGCGTGCCAAGCTGGAACACGCGCCCGTAACGATGACAGGCGGCGGCCATCGCCTTCGCCTCGGCGAAGGTGTGCGACAGCGGCTTCTCGCTGTAGACATCCTTGCCCGCCTGCATGGCGAGGATGCTGATCAAGGCGTGCCAGTGATCGGGGGTGGCGCAGGTGATCGCGTCGATGTCCGGGCGGTCGAGGACGCGGCGGAAGTCGGCCACCGGCTCGGCTTTCGTCTCCGGCCGCATCTGCCGCAGGCGCTGCAGCGTCTCCAGCCGGTGCGTCTCGTCCACGTCGCAGATGGCGGCCACCTCCACATCGGGGAAGCCGGCGAACCAGCTCACGTGGGCATTGCCCATGCTCCCCACGCCGATATGCGCCACGACGATCTTCTCATTTGGGGAGGCCGCGCGCGCCCGCCTCGGCGCCAGCAGCGCCCCGGCACCAATCCCCGCGAGCGTCTTTCCCGTACCGATCAGGAAGGAGCGCCGGCTGAGGCGCCCCTCCGCGCGTGTCGTCATCAGCTCCTCCTGCTATGGTCGCCCCCAGTCACAACAGCAACCGATGGGCGAGTTCTCCGCCCAGGCACCCTTGTCCTCCTTTGCTTGACGCCCGCCGCCGGCCGGTGGTATCATGGTAATGGTAGAGCAGGCGGGTGGCACGAGCCACCGGGGCTGGGCCCCGTGTTGGGGCAGCAGGGCGACCTGTGGGACTACGAGGGTTCCACCGGGCGCCTTTTTTGTTTGCCCGCCGGCGGTGGGCCTCCGGAAGGGAGCTGTGAAGGAAGCGATGACGACCCGGAAGAGCAGCGCGGCGCGCCTCTCCGTGTTCTCGAACAGCGCGCTGGTGCTGATGAAGGTAGCCGTGGGGCTGGCCAGTGGCTCGGTGAGCATCCTCGCCGAGGCGCTGCACTCCGGCCTCGATCTGCTGGCGGCCGTCATCGCCTGGGTTTCGGTGCGCGCCGCGGATCGGCCGCCGGACGACGAGCACCCGTATGGGCACGGCAAGCTGGAGAACCTTTCCGGCACCATCGAGGCTGCCCTCATCCTGGCCACCGCGCTCTGGATTGGCGCGGAGGGGATCGAGCGCTTGCTCCATCCGCGGCCGGTGCAGGTCAGTGCCCTCGCCCTCCTGGTGCTGGCGGTCTCCGCCGCGGCCAACCTGCTCGTCTCCCGTCACCTGTTCCGGGTCGCGCGCGCGGAGCAGTCGGTAGCCTTGGAGGCCGATGCCCACCACCTGAGCGTGGATGTCTACACCTCCGTGGGAGTGCTGGCCGGGCTGGCGCTGATCCGGGCCACCGGCTGGCACTGGTTGGACGGACTGATTGCGGTGGGCCTGGCGGTGGCCATCGCCCGGATCGCCTGGGAGCTGACGCACCGCGCCGCACACCCGCTCCTGGATGCCCGCCTGCCGGAAGCGGAGGAATCGGCCCTGGTTGCCTCCATCCGCGCCGATCCCCGGGTGCTCGACTGCCACGCGGTGCGCAGCCGCTCCGCCGGCGCCTGGGCCTATCTGGACGCGCACGTCGCCGTCGCCCCCGGAACCACCCTGGAGGATGCCGACCGGCTGGAAGAAGAGCTGCGGGCGCGCCTACGCCGCCATCACCCGCGCCTGGATGTGCTGCTGCACGTAGAGCCGGCCGCCAGCGGCGAACAGGGGTAACCTCCGTCCGCACCGCGGCGGCACTCCGCTCACGCTTCGCCTGTCAAAGAAAAAGGGCAGCTCGTGAGAGCTGCCCTTTTTCACTGGTGGGTGGGAGAGGATTCGAACCTCTGTAGGCGTACGCCAACGATTTTACAGACCGTCTCCTTTAGCCACTCGGACACCCACCCAACGGGTTCCGTGCAACACCCAGATTATACCACAAAGAGGCCAACCGCACAAGGGGTTTTTCGCCGCGGAGCCCCCCCCGGGCGGGAGAGTGCTCCCGCCCGGCAGCGGTGGTGGAGCCGACGATCCGATTCGAACGGATGACATGCTGTTTACAAAACAGCTGCTCTGCCACTGAGCTACGCCGGCACGCCGGAAGCTGCCCGCAAAGCGGCGCGGCCCCGCGAGCCGCACTGCCTTGCGGGCTCGCTTTCAGTCTCGATCCATGCGCTCGCTGATCTTGCGCTTGGCGCGCTGCAGCGCGTTATCAATCGACTTGGTGCGGCACTGCAGCTCGTCCGCCATCTCCTTGTAGGTTTTCCCCTCAAGGTATTGGCGCAAAACCTGGGCCTCCAGCCGGCTCAGATCGTGATCCATCCCATGGTCGATGTAGTTCGCCAACTGCCGGCCGAGGACGATCTCCTCTGGGTTCACCGTGCGGCTGTCGGGGATAACATCGATCAGGGTCTGATCCGACTCCTCGCCAGCAATGCACTTGTGCAGGGAGACATAGGAGTTCAGCGGCACATGCTTCTGCCGCGTCGCCGTCTTGATGGCGGTGATGATCTGCCGGGTTACACACAGCTCGGCGAAGGCACGGAACTTCGACTTGTCGTCGCGGAAGTCCCGGATCGCCTTGTAGAGGCCGATCATCCCCTCCTGGACCACGTCATCGTGGTCCGCGCCAACGAGAAAGTACAACCGCGCCTTGCTCTCGACTAGACTCCTGTACTTTTGTAACAGGTAGTCCACCGCCCTCTCGCTGCCATTCTTGGCGAAGGTAACCACCTCTTCGTCCACCATGCCGGCAAAGGTGATGGGGGCATCGTCGGCGCAAGAACCCATGGGCGCTGCCTCCGTCCTACACGCGAGGGCATACGTAGGAGCCGTATGGCCCTGCGCTACATCCTGAGGTATTATAGTATAGCGGCATCGTTTCGTCAATAGGTGGCGGGCGTTGTAATCACGCGCCTCTCGGCCGCCTTCGCTGCCTCGGCCCCTTGTCGATGGCACGGCCGCCGGGGCGGCACAGCCATCGGGGGGCTGCCGGGCAAACGCGAGGTTACCCCCGCCGCTTGCCGTAGAGGGTCACCGTCACCACGCTCCCCACCACCTGCGTCTGGATCAGCAGCGGCGCGCCGGTGGTGTTGCGGAAGCGCAGATCCACCCCCCCGTAAGAGACGGTGGCATCGCGCCCCTCGGGGGCATAGGTAACCGGCCGCGAGGGGCGGGCACGCGCTATCACCGGCAGCCGGCTCTCCAATGCCGCGTTGTAGGCGGTGGTGGCTACCTGGCAGATCCCCCCGCCGACCCCGTCCAGGATCTCGCCTTTCAGGAAGATCTTCGCCACCCGGTAGCCGCGCTGCTCGGTGCGCGGACCCACCGCGTTGTTGAATGAGAAGACCCCGCCGGTTGGCACCACCGTGCCATCCAGCGCCTGCGCCGCCAGCCGCAGGTTGATCGAGCGGTTCACGTCACCCGGGTTGAACCGGGTGGTGAAAGTGCCCAGCCGCGCGTTGATCTGGCGCAGTTCGGCCGCCCGTATCGGCGGCACGCGGTCGCGCGCCACCAGCTTCACCCGCCGGTGCGAGAGCGGGTCGAAGTAGCGCACGATGTTCTTTTCGGTCTCCTCGGCGTTCACTTCGCGGCCGATCTGCTCCGGGGTGATGTGGAACGCCCGGCCATCGAAGCGGATGCGGGCGTTGTACGCGGGAATGTAGGCCGCGCGCGCCACCGCGCGCAGGCGCCGTGCCAGCACCTCCCGGTCCACCTTGCGGCGCGGCTTCAGGGAGATGCCGTGTCGGCGCGCCTGCCACCCCTCCTGAAGCTGCCGCAGCAGCCGGCCCCGGCGGCCAACGGCCATCGCCTTGGCCACAATGTCGTCGAGGTCGTAGTCACACCCCAACTCGCGGGGGGTCACCTCCCAGGAGCGCTCGCCGTCCTCCAGGGGGAGACGCCGGTCCAGCGCCGGCAGGATGTGCTCGGCCAGCATCAGCCGCGCGGCCACCGGCGTCTGCCCGCCGACGGCCACTCCCCACACGCTCACCCCCGGCAAGATGCGGCCGGCCGGGGGGCGCAGGCCCAGGCTCGCGCCCACCAACGCTGCCCCCAGCACCACCACCACCCCGGCGCTGGCCAACAGCGCCCGTGGGGCCCGACTGCCCGGCGCCGGCCGGCGGCGGCGCGCGGGGGCACCCGCCGGGCGGCGGCCGGCTCCGGCACTGGTATCTCGCGGCGCGCTACCTCGTACCGGCTCTTCCATCATGTGGCTCGCTGCCAACGCCAGGTCGTCTGGCCTCCCGGGTGGTCCTCCAGGAGAATGCCCGCATCGCGCAGGTCATCACGAATGCGGTCGGAGAGAGCAAAATCGCGGCGCTGGCGCGCATCCTGACGCCAGGCCAACACCTTGTCCAGCACGGCTTCCAGTCCCACCGCGGCGGCAGCGGTGGCCGGCGGGTGCTCCAGCAGCCCCAGCACCCCGCCCAACGTCTGCAGCTCCGCCCGTGCCGATTCCAGCAAGGTTCGGTCGGCACCGGCCGGGGCGCCCGTGGCGGCGAAGCGGTTGATCGCCGCCGCCAGGGTGAAGAGGGCGGCAATCGCCCGCGGCGTGTTGCAGTCGTCGTCCATCGCCGCGTAGAACTCGTCGCGGCTCTCCTGCCGCTGCGTGTCGAGGGCCCGCGCCTCGGCGCCCGGTTCGCCCGGAGCCGCCGCTGGCGCCGCCGCCAGCCACCGGTCGGCCGCCTCCAGCGCCCCGTAGAGCCGATCCAGGCCGCGCTGCGCTTCCTCGATGCTGGGCGACACCTGCCGCTCCGCGTCCCAGGCGAAGTCGATGGGGCTGGCGTAGTGCGCCTGCAGCAGGTAGAAACGCAGCGCCTCGGCGGAGTGATTCACCAAAGCCTGGTCGATGGTGACGAAGTTGCCCAGCGACTTACTCATCTTCTGACCGCCGATCTTCAGGCTGCCGGTGAGCAGCCAGTAGCGCACGTACGGCTCGCCATTGGCAGCTTCCGACTGGGCAATCTCGTCCTCATTGTGTGGGAAGATATTCTCCACGCCTCCCCCATGGATATCCAGGGTGGCGCCGATGTACTTGTTCGCCATCGCCGAGCACTCGACGTGCCATCCCGGGAAGCCCATGCCCCACGGGCTGGGCCACTGCAAGATGTGCTCCGGGTCCGCCCGCTTCCACAGGGCAAAATCGGCCGGGTGCCGCTTCTCCTCGCGCTCCACCCGGCTCTCATCGCTCGCTTCTGTTACTTCCCGGTGGGAGAGCTTTCCATACTCGGGAAAGGTGGTCACGTCGAAATAGACCGAGCCGTTGGCCTCGTAGGCGTGGCCCTTCTCGATGAGCGTCTGTACCAGGCTGATGATCTCCGGGATGTGCCCGGTAGCCCGCGGCGAGATGTCCGGCCGGGTCACATTCAGCGCGTCCATCGCCCGGAAGAACTCGCGGGTATAGGTTTCGGCCAGCACCATCGGGTGAACCTGGCGCAGGCGCGCCCGCGCTACGATCTTGTCCTCGCCCTCTCCCGCCTGCTCGTCGGTGAGGTGCCCCACGTCGGTGATGTTCTGCACGTAGAGGACGCTATAGCCCCGGTGGCGCAGGTAGCGCACGATCGCGTCGAACGCCACGTAGGTCTTGGCGTGCCCCAGGTGCGGCAGGTCGTACACCGTCGGCCCGCAGACGTAGATGCCGACAAACGGCGGGTGCAGCGGGACGAACGTCTCTTTGCGACGGGTCAAGACATTGTGCAGTGTGAGGGCCACGGCTACCCCTATCCCAACAACGCTGTAGCTTGCGGAACGGCTTGGTTTCTGGCTTCGGCCAGGATCAGTATACCACACGACTCCTGGCGGTGCAAGGGTTAGCAGGGCCGTTGGCAGGTGCTTGTCAAGGGGGCGCGAAAGGGGTAGAATGAAGCAGCGTTCCCCAGGGGAGAAGGGCAGCCCCACAACCGGAAGGAGATCCCGCCGTGGCCGAACCTGAGAAGGCGCCCAAGCCCGATCTTGGCAAGCTGCAAGAGCTGTGGCGCCTCGCCACCGATCAGATGAAGAAGCGCGTCACCAGCCTGGGCGTGTGGCAGGCGATGGAGACCGCCGTCGTGCTCGATTATGAGAACGGCACCCTGGTGCTTGGCCTGGGAGGGGAGAACTACTCCCGCGCCGGCCACCTGGAAGTGCCGGAACACCGCAACATGATCGAGCAGTCGCTTTCCCAGATCACCCAGCGCCCCCTCAGCTTCCGCGTGGTGGAGTGCGGCAGCGTGGAGGACTGGGAGGTCTACAAGGTACACGAGGAGCGCAAGCGCGCCGCCCAACTAGCGATGCTCACCGGCCAGCGCCCCGCCCGCGAGAAGGCCGCCCCGGCTCCAGCCGCAGCCGCGCCAGAGGCGCCCAAAAGCCATGCCCCGCTGGACCAAGAGGCGGTCAAGAGCGTGGACGACATCCTCGATCGGGCCTACAAGCTGTTCGCGGCGCTGCCCCACCGCACGCTGTCGCAGTCACGCGCCCGCTTCGTCCGCGACGCCGCGCAGATGCTGGCCGCGGCCGAAAGCCAACTCGTGGCCACCGGCATGGCCCCCGAGGCGGTCGCCCGCACCATCGACCGCGCCATCGACCGGATCGCGGTGTGGGGCGAATGCCAAAGCGTCACCGTCGCCCTCGAATACCTCCGCTACAAGGAGGCCCGGGAGCGGCAGTAACCCGGACGATTGCGAGTGGCGAATCGCGGACGGCGATGCTTCACCCGGTGTCCGCGGCGAGCCGTAGCCCCTGGCGGCGGGCGGTCGCCAGGCCCGCAGCCCGCGATTCGC
>JAAZEB010000094.1 GCA_012512505.1 Armatimonadota bacterium
CGCCGCCACCCCGGGCGCGTCGGCCACCAGCAGCGGCAGCACCTGCGGGCACACCCCCGCCGGTAGCTCCGGGTGAAGCCGCCGGATGCCAGGCACCTCAGCCAGGCGCTGGCTCAGCTCACGGTAGTTGGCGCGGCGCCGCTCGCGCGCCGCCGGCAGATCCAGCCGCCGCAGGAGGCGAAGCGACCAGGGGTGGATCCCCCGCGCTGGCTCCGAGAGGCGCACCTCGTCGGCCACCACCGGCCGGATGGCCGCCGCGCGACGCAGCGCCGGGCGGCAACCGAGCGCCTGGGCCGCCTGGCGCAGCAGCAGCGGCAGCAGCGCGGCGGCGCTGGTCTGGAGTGGCGGCGGCAGCAGCCGGCCCGGGCCGGCAAAGCGCAGGCGGAGCAGACCGCCATCCGGGAGCGGCAGCAGCTTGCGCAGCGAGTAGAAGGCGGCGTCGCCGTGGCTGCCCAACGGATGACCACCGTGGCGGGTGAGCAGGGAGTGCGCGCAGTCTTCCAGGAGCAGCAGCCCGTGCCGGTCGCAGAAGGCACGGGCGGCGTTCGGGTCGCTGGGAAAGCCGAAGTAGTGGACCAGCAGCAGCGCGTGCGGCCGGGCGGCGCGGGCCATCACCGACAGCATCGGCCAGTGAGGCTCGAGCGTGGCTGGGTTGACGGCGTACGGCTGCAACTGCAGGCCCGCCCACAGTAGGGGGGCGACGGCGCTGCCGGTGACGTAGGCCGGAACCAACACCACGTCGCCCGGCCACAGCCCGAGGGCCGCCACCGCCCAGGAGAGCGCCATGCGCGCCCGGGCAAACAGCAGCCGTTCCCCCTCCGGGCCGAGTTCGGGCGGCAGCGCGCCCGCGCGTGCCAGCAAGACGCCCGGCGGCAGCCCCGGGTTCCTGGGGATGTACATCACAGTGCCCCCCTACTTCCGGGGCCGAAACACCATCGTCTCCGGGTCCAGCGGGTAGCGCAGCCCAATGGTGGCCCCGGACAAGAAGAAGCGCAGCCGGTTCACCCCCAGTGGCCGGTGCCAGCGCACCACGCGGCCGGCCGCCTTCCGGGCATCGCCGAGGAAGTCGCCCAGGTAGCGGTAGAACGCCACCGGGTCGCGCTGGCGCATGTACTTCACGTAGGGCACGGCCAGCCCGATGCTGTTGTTGCGTCCGTGGTCCTGGCCATCTTGCTCCCACGAGCGGTAGCCGTAGTGGACCACCTCCGGCTCGGGCGTCAGTAGCACCTGACACCCCTTCCGGGCAGCCCGGTAGAGGAAGTCACGGTCGTCACCCGAGGGGATGATGCCGCCCGGGCCCACCAGCTCGTCGAAGTAGCCCACGCGGTTGAACACGCTCCGGCGCATCGCCATGTTGGCACCAATGCCAAGCTGGCGCAGGCTGCACTGGGGTCCGGTGACGACGTGGGGGTACCCCGGGTCGAACTGACAGACGTAGCCGCGGGAAGGGTCGTGTGGGGCGCCGCTCACCTTGCCGCAGATGATGTCGGCCGTGCTCTGGTGAAAGAGGCGGGCCAACACGGCCAGCCAGTTGCGTCGCGGCTCGCAATCGTCGTCGGTGAAGGCCAGGATCTCGCCGGTGCTCTGGCGGATGGCCATGTTCATCGCCTTGCTTTTGCCCGGCTCGGCCCGGTGCAGGTAGTGGATACGGCGGTCCCGGGCGGCGGCGGCCAGGATGATCTCCCGGGTGGTGGAGTCTAGGCTCTGGTCCACCACCAGGTGCTCGAAATCCGGGTGAGTGCTCTCGTGGATGCTCTCCAGGAGGCGCCCGATGTGCTGCGCGCGGCCACGCGTACAGGTTACCACCGAAATCCTCAACGCTTTGCCTCCCCCTCCGCGGGCGGTGCCTTACAGGCGGTAGACACCCCGCTCGCGGTCCACCGGATAGCGCAGGCTCACCGCCGCCCCGGCCAGCAGGTTGCGCACCCGGTTGATGCCCAGCGGCTTTTTCAGCCGCACGATCCGGCCGGCAGCATAGCGGGTGTCGTCCACCACGTCGGCGAGATACCACCACAGTGCCACCAGGTCGCCGCGGCGGATATGCTTCCAGTAGGCGGAGGCGGCGGCCAGGGAGGCCGCGCGCCCGTTGGGGCCATCAAACTGGTCCCACGGGCGGAAGTCGTTGTGGACGACGATCGGGCGCGGCGAGAGCTTCACCACGTGGCGGCGCTGCAGTGCCCGGTAGAGGAAGTCGCGGTCCTCCCCGGCAGCCACCGGCGCCCCGGGACCCAGCAGCTCATCGAAGGGGCCGACCTGCTCCAGGACGTGCCGCCGGATCGCCAGGTTGCTGCCGCTGCCGAGGTGGTGAACGCTGCACCAGTGCGAGCGCAGCAGCACCGCGCTCTCCGGCTCGAAGCCGGTCACGTAGCCGGCCTGCCCGTCGTGGGGGGCGGGCACCACCCGTCCGCAGACGATGTCCGCGCCGCTCTCCAGCTCGGCGGCCAACGTCGACAGCCAGTCGGCGCGTGCCTCGCAGTCGTCGTCAATGAGAGCGACCGCGTCGCCCTCGGCAAGCTGGGTGGCGAAGTTGAGCCCCCGCGACTTGCCCCGCCCAGACTGCCGCAGGTAGCGCAGGCGCGCGTCGCCGCCGGCCGCGCCACGTACCGCGCGCGCCGATAGCCCGTCGTCACTCTGGTCCACCACCAAATACTCAAAGTCGGCGTAGTCGTTCGCCAGGACGCTGCGGACGGTGCCGACGACCGACCCGGGGCGGCCCCGGGTGCAGGTGATCACCGATAGCTTCATCGCTAACGCCCTCTCGGGGCCTCACGGTCCGAATGCCCGACCGCGGCGGGAAAGCGATCCGGGGCCCCCAGGTAGCAGACGGCCACCTCCAGCCAGCGCGCGTCCATCCCGGAGTGGAAGTGCTCGGCGTGCAGCAGCGCCTGACGTGCCACGGAGAGCGGCAACAGCAGACGCCCCCATTCGGGCGGGATGCCGAGGCCGGCCCGGTAGCGCCCGATCACCGCGTCCACCGCCTGCGAGAAGAGGCCCGTACCGCCGTAGGCCAGGTGCAGCATCGGCTCGGCCCGCGTCAGGTCACCGGGGTCTCCAACGAGGATAAAGGCCAGGGAGTGGATCAGCGCGTAGAGGTCGCCCAGGGGCAGGCGGTCGAACTGCGCCAGGTCCCAGTCCACCACCCGCACGGTATCGCGGTCCAGCAGGATGTTCTTGGCCCAGAAGTCGCGGTGCTCGCAGACCAGCGGCAGGCGTTGGCCGGCCAACCGGGCCGTCGCCGCCGCCAGCTCTTCCAGCAGGTGCCGCTCCCGCGTCGAGCGCGCGCACTCCTCGGCGCAGCGGCGCAACTCGGAAAGCGCGAGCCGCTCCAGCCACTCATCACTCATCACCACGGGGCGCGCGGTCTCCTGGTGGAAGCGGGAGAGCCACTCGGCCGCGGCAGTCAGGAGGCGCGCGGCCACCCGGGGCCGGCGCCAGGCGGGGGTCTCTTGCAGGATCCGCGCGAGCGTGCGCCCATCCAGGTGGCTCTGCGCCGCCGCCGGGTGGCCGTGAACGGCGAAGCGGTCCAGCGGCGCCGGCACGGTGGCGCGCAGGTCGGGAGACAGGCTCTCCTGCAAGCGGACCAGCATCTGGTGCTCACTGGCCACCACCGCTTCGGCCGAGGCGTCGCGCGCCACCTTCACCAGGAAATGGACGCGCGCGGTGCCTGGGTCGAACGCCGCGAAGTGGGCGCGTGCGCCACGGTAGGGGCGGCTTCTGGCGGCCAACACGCCCCAGGCCCCCGACGACAGCCCCGACTGCTCCAGCACCGGCGTCTCCAGCGACGGCTGGTTGCCCGCCAACAGCCAGTGGGAGCTGAAGAGCCACTCGGCGGCCCCCACCGCCCGGCCGGAGCGAAGCCAGCCGCCGGCCAAACGGCGGGCGAGCGTCTTCGGCTCCAGGTAGTGACGGGCATAGGCCGCCAGCGCCCGCGGTGGGGGCACCTCCGGCCCCATCTGCAGCACGTAGGAGTTGGTGCCGCAATCGGGAAGCGCCAGCAAATCATCTACCCGACTAAAGCCCGCCTGGTACAGCAGCCGTCGCCAATGATTGAGCCGCAGCCGGCCGGCCCACCTGCCGGCCGCAGGCTCGCCGCGCAGAAGCAGCCGGCCTCGCGGCGCCAGCAGCGAGCGGAGGCGAACCAAGTTTGCCGGCAGGTGGCGCCACGGATCCCCCGGGCCCAGAGCGGCGACGTCGGTGAGCACCACCAGATCGAGCGACTCCGGCGCGAACGGCAGCACTCCCAGGCGAGCCTGGATTCCCAGCAGGTTTGGGTGCCCCTCGGCAAAGGCACGGGCGTTGGCGAAACGGGCACGGGCGTGGTCCGGATCCACGGCGTAAACGCGCCCGCACAGGCCGGCCAGGGAGGCGGCCAGGCGCGCCCAGCCGCTGCCAAGGACCAGCACCCGGGCCTCCGGCGGCAGCGGCAGCAGGAACAGCCAGTCGTCCCGGCTCACGTCAAACACCTCGGCGCACAGCCGCGGGTCGGCGCGCTCCAAGGAGTGGCGGACGCCATCCCAATGCTCCACGTCAGGGGCGTGCAGCAGCGTCACCGGGCCGGTCGGCACGGCGGTCAGGAGAGCGGGCGGCAGGAACGCGGGGGTGCGCTGCCGAACCGGCCAGCGTCGGTGGCAGGCGGCGCAGGCCAGGGTGGTTGCCGGGCCTCCTTCGCGGGCGGCCGTGGCCGTCAGCGGGCGGGCGCAGCCGGGGCAGGCCAGGCCAGCCAGCAGCCCCGGGCGGGCCGCGCCGGTGCTGGCCACGGCGGCGCTCGATTGGCGTCCTTCCTGCGGTGTCATCGCCAGGCCGCTTCCCTTCGGTGCCGTATTCACGGGAAGGGGCAGCCTGCATGAGGAGTGCCAGAGAGAGAGCTCGTGGCGAGGAGGGCATTGGGGCCAGCGCGACGAATAGGCTGGTGGCAAAATTCAGCGGCGATAAGACGCTGCCCCCCGCCGGACGGCACCCCGGGTAAAGCGCCCGATCCGGCGGCTGGCTGCCGGCGGCCCGGGGGCCGGCAGAAACGATGCCGGCGGGCACGCCCGCGGGCACAGTAGGAGCCGGTAGAGACGATGCCGGCGGGCACGCCCGCGGGCACAGTAGGAGATCGATGCAGCAGCTTCAGGGCGGACGGCCGACCGAGGGGATCCCCGCGGCAACGGCCGTGGCGATCGGGATGTTTGACGGCGTCCACCTCGGGCATCAGGCCCTCATCCGGCGGACGATGGCAATCGGCCAGGAGCAGGGCCTTACCCCGCTCGTTCTCACCTTTGACCGGCACGCCGACGAGATCCTCCGGCCGGACCGGGCACGACCCTATCTGACCACCCTCTCCGAGAAAGTGGCGGCCATCAAGGCGCTCGGCGTCGCGCACGTCGTCGTTGCCCGGGTGACCCCCTCCTTTCTCGCGATCAAGGCCCGCGACTTCGTGACCCGCTACCTGCGGGGGGAGTTGCACGCCCGGGCAGTCGTCGTCGGCCCCGATTTCCGCTTCGGCCAGGGGCGGCAGGGAGACGTGGCGCTGCTGACGGCGATGCAGCGCGAGTGCCGCTATAAGCTGGAGGTACTGCCGCCGGTGCTGCTGGATGGCGAGCCGGTAAGCAGCACGCTGATCCGGCGCACCCTGTCGGCCGGCGACGTGCGGCGGGCCGCCGTCTTGATGGGCCACCCCTACCAACTCACCGGTGAGGTCACCCACGGGGAAGAGGTCGGGCGCACGCTGGGGTTCCCCACGGCAAACCTCGTCTACCCGCCACAAAAGATCCTGCCGGCGCTGGGCGTCTACCTGTGCCGCGCGCGCACCGCGGACGCCTGCTACGGCGCCGCCGTCAACGTTGGCCGGCGGCCTACCTTCGACGGCACCCGCATCACGGTGGAAGCCCACCTCCTCGATTTCGCCGGAGACCTGTACGGCCAGAAGCTAACCTTGGAGTTCCTGGAGCGCCTGCGCGCCGAGCAGAAGTTCGCCAGCGCCGCCGACCTGCGCGCCCAGATTACAGCCGACGTAGAGCATGCGCGCCAGGCCTTCGCCCGCCACGAATCGGAACACACCCATGAACCCTGATGTCCCCAACCCCCGCCCGGTGGCCCTCGCCCGGATCGCGGCGCTGTTGGCCCTGGCGCTGCTGCTCGCCGGCTTTGGCGCCGGCTGCCGGCGCTCAGGTCAGCCCGCGGAGCGAACCGTCACCCCCGCCACGGAGAGCCGGCGCGCCCAGCCCTCGCCGATCAGCCGGCAGGTAGAGCGCGCCAACGTGGTGTATGTTACGGATTCCGGCAAAAAGTTTCACCGACTGGGCTGCAAGTACCTGAAGAAGAGCCGGCACGAGAGAAGCCGCAAAGAAGCCCAGGAATCCGGCTACACCGCCTGTTCGGTGTGTGAGCCGTGAGGTAAGCGCGCGCGGCGGCTGATGCGCCGGGGTTACCCGCCCGGCGCATCAGCCGCCTCTGGCGCGCGGATGACCAGCACCGGCACGCTAGAGCGTGCCAGCAGCGCCTCCGTCACCTGACCGCCGAAGAGGCGCGTGAGGCCCCGACCTTGCGTCGCCATCACCACCAGGTCCGGGTGGTAGTCATCCATGCACTCCAGCAGCTCATCGGCGGGAGAGCCATGGCGGACCTCAACCTGCACGGTGATGCCGAGGGCGGAGAGCGCCTCGGCGCACGTCTGGAGGTAGGCGCGAGCGGCCTCGGTGTCGCCTGGGTGCTCGCGGGCGCTCAGCTCCGGGCCGGCGAAGGTGGGGATTGTCGGCACCAGCAGCGGCTGCACCACCCGCACCAGCAGCAAGCGCGCCCCGAAATGCAGCGCGATCTCCCGCGCGTGCGGCAGCGCCTCCGCCGCCGTCGCGGAGCCATCCAGAGGCACCAAGACGCATCGGTACATCGGACACCCCTCCGCAATAGGCCCGCGGGGCGCTGCCCCGGCATCGGCCGGCCCTCGTTGCGACCTCCGGCCACCCTATCGGCGGCACGGCGGGCGGCCGGCTAGCGCGCTACCGCCTCGGCGTCGAAGCCTTCCGGCAGGGCGGCAATCGCCTTCAGCCAGCGGCGGTACTGCTCGAAGGAGATCGGCGGCTTCCCGAGCAGGTAGTGGTTGCCATACGTCTTGCCCGCCAGCTCCCACTGAATCAGGAAGAGGCGCTGGTGCCCGTGCGAGATGCGCAGCCGCCCCAACTCCTGGTTGGCGTTGGCCTCGGTGTGGAACTCACCCTGCATCAGCGTCTCGCCGGTGTCGGCATCCCAGATGCGGTAGGGCCCCGAGGCCGGCTGGCGCGAGTCGTTGCCGGCCACCACGCGCACGTGCCAGCTCTCCGGCTCATCGACCATCAGGCAGACCGGCGCCTGCACCCGCCGCAGATAGTGGTAGGCCAGCTTCTTGCCATAGTAGTAATCCACGATGGCGTCCGAGAACTGCGGCCAGCAGTCGATGACGTTCCACCAGAGGACGCCGGTGCGCTGCCACTTCTTCAGGCGCGTCATCTCCACGAAGAACTTCTTCGCCTCCGCCTGCGAGATCTGCGAGGCGAGAGCAAACTCCTCCAGGTTGTCTGGCGCCACGCCAAACAGCTCCTGGATCTGATCGGCCATGAGCTGCACGCGGTACTGGTAGGGGCCGCCGCCAGGCACCGAGTCGGTGCAGTGGGTGATCCATTGCGAGTTCCCCTGGTAGGGCCAGAGGTGCTTTTCGTCCAGGAAGCGGCGCAGCGAGGAGACGTTGGGGCAGCCATGGTAGCCGATCTCGCCGATGAAGTGCGCCCTGTTCTCGGTGTAGCAGCGACTCTTGAAGTAGTCGCGCGGACCCCAGAGGTGCTCCTCCGGCAGGAGGCGCCGGTCGTTGCCGCGCCGGACGGTTTCCGGCGCATGGTAGGGCGAGCTGGGAAGGAAGCTGCGCCAGGGGTCGCAGCGGGAGACGACTTGCGGCAGCACCTCGCGTGTGAGGCGGTTGTTCCCCGGGTCGAAGCCGCCCCACAGCCACGCCTCGTCACACTCGTTGTCGCCGCACCAGACGGCCAGGCTCGGGTGGTTGCGCAGCTTGCGCACGACCTGCTCCGCCTCGCGGCGCACCGCCTCCAGGAACTCCGGGTTCTGGGGATAGCGCGCGCAGGCGAAGGCAAAGTCCTGCCACACCAACATCCCGTGGGCGTCGCAGTAGTCGAAGAAGGCGTGGTCCTCGTAGACGCCGCCGCCCCAGGAGCGGATCATGTTGCAGCCCAGGTCGTCGAAGAGGGCCAGGCACGGCTCGTAGCGCTCCGCGTCGCGCGAGTGGAAGGCGTCGGCCGGCACCCAGTTGGCGCCCTTCACCAGGATCGGCGTGCCGTTTACCTCGAAGCGGAACTCGCCGCCATCCTGGCCGGTGATCTCGGTGCGGTGCAGCTTCAGGGTGCGAATGCCCACCTGGTCTTGCCGCTGGTCCACCACCTGGCCGTGGTGCAGCAGCTCGCAGGTGACCTGGTAAAGGTGTGGGTCGCCATACCCTTTGGGCCACCACAGCTTCGGCCTCTCCACGGGGATGGAGCACTGCCCGGAGACGAAGTAGACCGGGCACTCCTGGGAGAAGCGGCTCTCGCCGCAGACGCCGGTGAAGCGGAGCGCGAAGCCGTCCAGCTCCGGGGCATCGGTGCGGAAGTGGAAGTGGACCCCCAGGGTGGCGGCGGCGTCGCTTGCGGCCGGGGTGTAGTAGTAGAGGTCGACAATCTCGGTCGGCTCATGAATCTCCAAGGCAACAGAGCGCCAGATGCCTGCGGAGATCACGCGCGGGGCGATGTCCCACCCGCCCATGTGCGCCGCCTTGCGGATCGAGAGCAACTCCCAGTTCGTCGTCAGGTGCCCCTCGCAGGGGTCAGGCTCGTAGGCGCGCGCGGCATTCACGGTCGATGCCAGCCGAACGGCCAGGGCGTTCTCCGCGCCCGGCTTCAGGGCGGCCGTCACGTCGAAGCGGTGGGCGACGAGCATGTTGTCGGCGCGGCCCACCTCCACCCCGTTCAGCCAGATGGTGGCGAGGCAGTCTAGCCCCTCAAAGACGAGTTCGGCGCGCTGTCCGGGCGCCAGCTCCGGCGCCTGGAACGAGCGCCGGTACCACCACTCGTGAAACTCCAGCGGGCGCAGTTGGTGCACGTTGTCGCCATAGAACGGATCCGGCAGCACGCCGGCGCGCACCAGGTCAAGTTCCACGTTGCCGGGCACCTGCGCCGCCAGCGTCTCGGCGCCGACGCGATCCAGCTCATCCGGGTGCGCCACGGCGGCGCTCCCCTCGCGGAAGTGCGTGAGTGTCCAGTTGCCATCAAGCAGGAGGCGTGTCATGAGTGCTCACCTATCGTGTTTGGCGTTGCGTCCCGTCATCGGCCGGTTGCTGCTACAGGTTCTCCCCGCCGGGCGGATGTCCTGGTGGGTTGGCTCGCGGACACGGGCTTAAAGAGGAGATGCTTGCTCGGCAGCGAACCTGAGCGGCAGCCATGCCAAGCAGCCACCCAGTCGTCGCGGTGGGCAGGGGTGGCAAATAGTGGCAAAAAGGGGCTTGCGAGGGGGCATTCGATGTGCTATAATGACCAGGCGCGTGACCAACAAGGGGGTCAGGGGGTGCCAGGCGAGGTGGCGCGCAATCTCCAGGCGGTGCGCGAGCGCATCGCGCGGGCGGCGAGCCGGGCGGGGCGTCCGGCAGGCGACATCACCCTCGTTGTCGTCACCAAAACGCAGCCTGTGGAGCGGATCGCGGAGGCGATCGCGGCCGGGGCCCAGCACATCGGTGAGAACTACGTGCAGGAGGCCCGGGAAAAGCACGCGCGCATCCAGACCCCAGTCACCTGGCACCTGATTGGACATCTGCAATCCAACAAAGCAGGCCAGGCCGCAGCACTCTTTGATGTCATCCACACTTTGGACAGCCTGCAACTCGCCGAACGGGTCTCGCGCCGTGCCGTCGCGGCCGGCCGCGAGATCGAGGTGCTCGTGGAGGTGAACATCGCCGGGGAGCCAACGAAGCACGGGGTATCCCCGGGGGAAGCCATCCCACTCCTGGAAGCGATCTCCGGCCTGCCGGGGCTCCGCCCAGCCGGGCTGATGGGAATGGCTCCGTTCACCGACAATCCGGAAGACGCCCGGCCGCACTTTCGCCGCCTGCGCGCGCTGTGGGAAACCATCCCCGCGCCGTGCCGCCGCCACCTCTCGATGGGGATGAGCGGCGACTTCGAGGTGGCAGTGGAAGAGGGCGCCACCATGGTCCGTGTGGGCACGGCGATCTTCGGCCGGCGGCCCCCCAAGTCCTGAGGGAGTATCGTTCATGACCAGACGCTTCACGCTTGAAGAGGAAGAGGTAGAGGAGCAACAGCCAGGCCGCTGGACCCGTTTCAAAGACTGGATCGGGTGGCGCAGCTACGAGGAAGAGGATGAGATGGAGCCGGAGCCGCCGGCAGCCCAGACGCGCCGGGGCCCCAACCTGCGCCTCCACACCACCCGCACGCAGCAGATCCACAAGATCTGCGTCCGCACCCTGGAGGATGCCCGCCACGCCGCCGACATGCTCAAGGAGCGCCGGCCGGTGGTCCTCAACCTGGAACAGACCGAGGAAGACGTGGCACGCCGCGCTATCGACTTCGTTAGCGGCGCCGCCTATGCCCTGGATGGCTACTACGAGCGCGTCGGCGAGCGCGTGTTCCTCTTCACCCCGAGCAACACGCTGATCGCCTCGGAGGATGAGGGCGAGATCTCCAGCGCGCGCGGGTTGTACGTCAATGCATAGCAACTCTCCCCAGGGCACGACGCCGCGACGGATCGCCTTCATCGGGGCGGGCTTCATGGGCGAGGCGCTGATCCGGGGGGTGTTGGCCGCCCGCCTCTTCCAGCCGGCGGAGGTGATCGCCGCCGATGCCAGCCCCGCCCGCCTGGCGCTGCTGGGCGAGCTGGGGGTGGTCACCACCACCGACAACGTGGCCGCCGTGCGAGACGTGGAGACGATCGTGCTGGCGGTGAAGCCGCAGGTCCTCCCCCAGGTGCTGGCCGAGGTGGCGCCCCACGTCTCGCCCGGCCAGCTCCTCCTCTCCATCGCCGCCGGGGTTTCGCTGGCGTTCCTGGAGGGTAAGCTGCCGGCGGGGGTTCCCGTCATCCGTGCCATGCCGAACCTCCTGGCCACCGTGGGCGCGGCGGCAACGGCGCTGGCCCCCGGCGCGCACGCGACGGAGGAGCACCTGGCGGCCGCCGAACGGATCTTCGGAGCAGTCGGCAGCGCCGTTCGCGGGGAGGAGAAGCTGCTCAACGCCGTCACCGGCCTCAGCGGCAGCGGGCCAGCCTATATCTGCCTGGTGATCGAGGCGCTGGCCGATGCCGGGGTGAACGCCGGCCTGGCCCGCGACGTGGCGCTGCGCCTGGCCGCGCAGACGGTGATGGGCACCGGGCAGATGATTCTGCAGACCGGCCGCCACCCGGCGCAGGTGAAGGACCAGGTTTCCTCGCCGGGAGGCACGACCATCGCGGGGGTAGGCGCGCTGGAGCGGGCCGGATTGCGCGCCGCGCTGTTCGACGCGGTGGCGGCCGCCATCGCCCGCGCCGACGACCTGGAACGCGCCGCGGCCCAGTAGCGTCCTCCCTCACAGGGCTGGAGCCGGTTGCTGCCGGGCACGCGGCCGCTCCGAGTCGGATCACCGGCGAAGGGTGCCCACGGCAGATGCCCGGCAGCTCGTGGTGTGGGGACCGGCTCGCCGAAGGCCCACCAAAGGGGAGAGATGATTGCTGTTGTGCGGTTGATTGACCTGTTGGTCCAGGCGCTGTATCTGCTGGTGATCGTCTGGGTAGTGGGCTCGTGGGTGCCCAGCCTGCGACGGTCGCCGTGGTTCCACACCCTGGATGGCATCATCGAGCCGCTGATGCGGCCGTTCCGGCGCCTCCTGCCACCGGAGCGGATGGGCGGCCTGGACA
The DNA here is from genome assembly GCA_012512505.1 of Armatimonadota bacterium. Taxonomy (GTDB): domain Bacteria; phylum Armatimonadota; class JAAZEB01; order JAAZEB01; family JAAZEB01; genus JAAZEB01. Next base: position 11,896 of record JAAZEB010000094.1, read on the forward strand.
TCTCGCCGATCCTGTTCTTCCTGGTGCTCGGGTTCGCCCAGAGCCTGCTGCACCAACTCGCGCGAAGCATGCCGTTCTGAGAGGCCCCGTAGGAACACTGATGCGCCTGGCCCCACTGGACATCTACAACAAGGAGTTTCCACAGGCGGTGATCGCCGGCTACCGCAAGCCGGACGTGGATGCTTTCCTGGAAGAGGTTGCTCGAGACTACGAGGCGCTTACCCGCGAGAACATCGAGCTGCGGCAGCAGGTGGAGGAGATGGGGAAGCGCCTGGCCGATTACGCGCGCCTGGAGGAGAGCATCCGCAAGGCGTTGGTGATGGCACAGAGCACCGCCGATGAGGCGCGGGCCAGCGCCCGGCGCGAGGGCGAGCTGATGCTGCAGGAGGCGCGCCAGGAAGCCGCGCGCATCCAGGAGGCCGCCCGCGAGCAAGTGCGCCGTGAGGAAGAAGAGAGCATCCGCCTGCGCCAACAGCGTGAACGCTTCATCCTGGAGTTCGGCGGCCTCCTCCGCACTTACCTGGCCGCTCTCGAGCACGCCACCAAGGCGGACAGCGAGTAGCCTGCCGCCAGCAAGGATGCTTGCAGATGGCTGGTGAACCTGCCCCCGGCCGGGCGCGCCTGGTCCTCTTCGGGCTGCTGCTGGCCGCCTCGCTCGCCGTGCTGCTTGCCAACGCCACCACGCGGCAGCGCCAGGCCGCCACCGCCGGCCAGCAGCTTGACCTCCTCAGCACCGACATGGTCGCCGCCTTTGGTGCCGCGCGCCTCCGCGACCCGCAAGCGCCCCCCGCCGACCCGGTAGCGCGCCAGACCCTGGAGACCGCGCTCCGCCGCTACCGCGCCAGCCTTCAAGACAACCCCGACTCCGCGCCGCTGCGGGGCCGCGTGGGCGTTCTGTTGGGAGTGCTGCGGGGTCGGGAGGCTGCCTGGGAGTGGCTCCGCGCCCGGCCGCTGCCTCACCCGGAAG
>JAAZEB010000095.1 GCA_012512505.1 Armatimonadota bacterium
GAGTGGCACCACACCCCCCGGAACTCGCCGCCTGCTGACTGCCTACGCCCGCTGCCAGCCAACACGCGGCGGCGAGTTCCGGGGGGTGTGGTGCCACTCCGCCTACGGCGTGAGCGGGATGACCTGGGACCGGGCGATCCGTCACTTGAAGCAGAGTGGCTTCAACGCCGTGGTGCCGAACATGCTCTGGGGCGGCGTTGCCGACTACCAGAGCAAGCTGCTCCCGGTGCGCTCGGACGTGGCAACCCGAGGCGACCAAATCGCCCTCTGCACCGCCGCCGGCCGCAAGTACGGCGTGGAAGTCCACGTCTGGAAGGTCAACTTCAACCTCCAGGGCGCCCCGAAGGAGTTTGTCGACCGCATGCGCGCCGAGGGACGCCTGCAGGCCACCGACCGGGGCGAGGAGGAAGCCTGGCTCTGCCCCTCCCATCCCGCCAACTTCGCCCTGGAGCGCGACTCGATGCTCGAGGTGGCACGCAACTACGACGTGGATGGCATCCACTTTGATTACATCCGCTACCCCGACCAAAGCAAGTGCTACTGCGACGGCTGCCGGGTGCGCTTCGAGGAGAGCACCGGGATCACCGTGCTCAACTGGCCGAAGGAGGTCACCCGCGGCGGCAAGCACTTCGCCGCCTACCAGGAGTTCCGCCGCCGCTGCATCACCCGGTTGGTGAAGGCGGTCAGCGAGGAGGCGCACCGCCTGAAGCCCACGCTCAAAGTCTCCGCCGCCGTCTTCAGCGATTGGCCCAACTGCCGCGAGCACGTTGGCCAGGACTGGGGCCACTGGGTGAAGCAAGGCTACCTCGACTTCGTCTGCCCAATGGATTACACCGCCCACGACGAGGGCTTCCGCGCGCGCGTGCAGGTGCAGCGCGATGAAGTCGCCGGGCGCATTCCCCTCTACCCGGGGGTGGGTGCCGCCGCCCCGGGCCTGCCGCTCAACCAGGTGATCGACCAGATTCAGATCGCCCGCGCCGAGGGCGCCGACGGCTTCATCATCTTCGACTACAACGACACCGTCGCCCACGAGTACGTGCCCGCCCTGGGCCAGGCCACCACGCGCGGTACCACCTACATTCCGCACAACGCGCCGAAGGTGCAGTGGACCATCCGGCAGGGCGACCGGCCGGTGGCCAAGGCGATCCCCGCTGGGCAACCGGTGCAGGTGGAGGCGCGGGTGGCCGGCCGGGTGAGCGAAGTGGTCGTCTCGACGGCCTCGCTGGACGGAAAGGTCGTGCGCGGCATCGGCCGGGCGCGCGGGGGCGCGGTCACCATCAAGGGTGGGGTGCGGCTGCCGGCCGGGCTCTACCGGCTGATCGCCCGTGGGCAGACGACGCCGGCCGGCGGCAAGCCGCAGCCGTTCGTCGCGCGCGGTCCCTTCCTGCGCGTTGAGAAGTAGGCGGATCGTAGGAGGCAAGCAGGATGCAAGCTGCGGTGAACGTCGCGCGCGGGCGCTTTGATATCCGGGAGGTGGAAGCGCCCGTACCCGCGCCGGACGAGGCGCTGGTGCGGGTGCGCGCCTGCGCCATTTGCGGCAGCGACAAGCACGAGTTCCAGGGCGAGCGCCCGCCCCGCGTTGCCGGCCATGAGATCGCCGGCACCATTGTTGGCTTTGGCAACTCGGAGACCGGTGGCCTCGGCGAGGGCGACGCCGTCGTCGTGCTGCCGCTGATCGGCTGCGGCGCCTGCCCCGCCTGCGCCGCCGGGCGCTTCGGCGAGTGCCCGGCGGGGCAAGGCGCGGTGGGCTACAGCCGGCCGGGCGGCTTCGCCGAGTACGTGGCGGTGCCGACGCGCAACCTGCTGCCGATGGCCCCCGGCCTCTCGTTTGCCAAGGCCAGCCTGGCCGAGCCGGCCGCCGTCGGCATCCACGCGGCGTCGCAAACCGACCTGACCGGGAAGCACTGCCTGACGGTGGGCGCCGGGGCGATTGGGCTGCTGACGGCGCAGGCAGCGCTCTGCCGTGGCGCGGCGGCCGTGTGGGTGGCCGATACCGACGCGACCAAGCTGGAGCCGGCGGAGGCACTTGGCCTGCGTCCGCTGCACATCGGCCGCGACGCGCTGCCCTCCCAGGAGCTAGAGGTCGCCTTCGAGTGCGTGGGCCGGCACGATGCCCCCCTGGCAACGGCGCTGGCGGCGCTGCGCGATGGCGGCACCCTCGTGCTGGTTGGCTCGGGGCATCCCGGCGGCCTGAACACCACCGACCTGGTCGCGCGCCGCCTGACCGTGATCGGCTCGTGTGGGGTCTCCGTGGCGGAGATGCAGGAAGCGCAGGAGTGGATGGCCGCCGGTCGCATCCAGGTGCAGCCGCTGTTGAGCGGCACCTTCCCACTCTCGCGGTTCAACGAGGCGTTCGCCGCTTCCCTCACCGGCCAGAAGGTGGTCATCGAGCCGTAGCCAGACAGCCGGCGCAAGCCGCCCGGCGCTCTTCCGGGCCGCGGACCAACGAGGGGACGATGCCAGCCGCGGCAATCGCCGCCGTCACCAGCAGCGCCCCAGCCAGCGCCGATCCAAAGGCGGTTTCGGGAGCCAGCCCGGCGGCCACCAGGGCAGCGCGGCGCACGGCGATCACCGCGCCGGCGATGGCAACGCCGAGGACCATACCGGTGGTACGCACGGTGGAGATCATCCCCGAGGCTACTCCCAGGCGTTGGGGCGGCACCGCACCCATGATGGCACTGCTGTTGGGCGAGGCGAAGAGGCCGTTGCCCAACCCCACCAGGAAGAGCCGGCCCATGATGGCGAGCGGGGTGGCCTGGGTGCCCAGGTGGCTCAACAGCACCAGCCCCAGGGCGATGCTTGCCATCCCCGCCGAGGCCAGCACGCGCGAGCCGATGCGGTCGGAAAGCCAGCCGCTGACCGGGGAGACGACCACCATGGTGAGCGGGATCACGGTGAGCATCAGGCCCATGTGCGCCGTGCTGAAGCCGCGCAACTGCTGCAGGTAGAACGGCATGGTGAAGACGACGGAGGCGATTGCCACGTAAGAGGCCACCGCACTCACGCTTGCCGCCGAGAAGAGCCGGTTGCGGAAGAGGCTGAGGTCTATCGTCGGGTAGGGCACCCGCGCCTCGGTGCGCAGGAAGTGGGCGCCGCTGAACAGTGAAACGCCAAAGAGCGCCAGGATCGGCCGCGACGACCAGCCCCACGCCTCGCCGTGGCTGAGCGCCAGCAAGAGACCGGCCAGGCAGACCAGCAGGCCCAACGCCCCGGCAAAATCAAAGCGTTCCTGCTCCGGGCACGGCTCGTCCGGCCGCAAGAGGAGGGTGGCAAGAAGCAGGCCCACCAGGCCAACCGGCAGGTTGATGGTGAAGATGCTGCGCCACCCGAAAGCGTGGATCAGCACTCCGCCCAGCGACGGCCCCACCGTCAACCCGGCACCGACGATGGTACCGTTGAGGCCCATTGCCTGACCGCGCTCGGTGCGGGGAAAGGCACTGGTGAGGATGGCGGCCCCGTTGGCGGCGAGCATGGCGGCGCCCACCCCCTGAACCACGCGCGCGGCGATCAACACCCCGATCCCCCCCGCCAGCGCGCACAGCGCCGATCCCGCCGTGAAGATCAGCAGCCCCAGGTTGTAGATCCGCTTCCGACCCACCATGTCTGAGAGCCGGCCCAGGCTGATCAACAACCCGGTGACGGTGAGCATGTAGGCCATCGCCACCCACTCCACAGTGGTGATCTCCACCTGGAACTCGCTGGCGAGCGTCGGCATCGCCACGTTGACGATGCTGGAATCTAATGTGGACATGAACGTGCCGATGGCGACGGCAGCCAGTGCCTTCCACTTGTACTCCAGGCGCGGGCGCCGGCCCGCATCGGGGGTTGCGTGTGCCATGAGCTCGGGTCTCTCCTGGTGCATTCTAACACGCGCGGCCCAAGGCAGGCAAGCAGCCGGCTAAGGGTGGCGGTCGACGCCTCGCCCACCCCCCACCCGAAGAGGGGTCCCCACCTACCCCGACGAACAGCCCGGTGGAAAGCAGACAACAAGCGGCGGCGTGGGCCTTCCCCTGCAGCGGGTGGGCAAACCACCCGTCGCCGATCCCGGAGGTTACGATGGCACAGCCGCGAGTGGGCATCCAATTGATCCTCTATGGGCAGCGTTGGCAGCACGACCTGGCCGGCGTGGCACGCGAGGTCGCGCAGGCCGGCTACGACGGCATCGAGACGGGGAACCTGACAGCGTTCTACCCGGCCGAGCAGGTGCGGGCGATCCTGGCCGAAACCGGCCTGGAGCTGATGGGCATCCACCTCGGCTACGAGGACGTGGCCGACCCCACCCGGTTGAACGCCGGGCTTGACTTCATCACCGCGATGGGCGGCAGCTACCTCACCTGCTCCGGGGTCGGCGAGATCCGCGGCATTGAGACCTACACCCAGGCCGCGGCGACGTTCAACCAGGCCGGCCACGCCTGCCGCGCCCGCGGCGTGACGTTTTGCTACCACAACCACGCCTGGGAGTTCGAGAGCCTGGAGGGCACCCAGGGGATCCACCACCTCCTCGCGCACACCGACCCCGCGGCCGTGAAGCTGTGCATCGACCTCTATTGGGTCTACATCGGCGGGGAAGACCCGGCGCAGTTCATCCACCGCTACGCCGACCGCGTGGGCTATTACCACGTGAAGGACGGCAGTCCGGGCCGCTTCACCGATCTGGGCCGCGGCAACGTGGATCTGCCTGCCGCGCTGGAGGCCGCTTTGCGCACCGATGCCGACTGGCTCGTCTACGAGCAAGACCAAACCGACCAGGAGCCCTTCCGTTCGGCCATCGAGAGCCGCCAGTATCTGCGCAACCAAACCGGCCTCTAAGCGACCGGGGGGCTGGCGGCGGTTGGCCCCCCCTGCCCCCCGAGATCGGGGGGGGTATTAGCGGTTGGCCCCCCATCCCCTGAAGCCAGGAGGGCTACCAGATCTCACTCCCCCCAGGATTGGGGGATCGGGGGGCCGTGGAGCAGCGCCCCCCCCAGGATTGGGAGGCCAGGAGGGGGCCAAGACATCCCCTTCCCCCCAGGATTGGGGGGCCAGGGGGGCCACGCCGCCGGCACGCCTTGTGTGGCACCGGCGGCGTGTGGTAGAATCGACGCACGCCGGCCCGGCGAAGGAGTGCGCCATGCCTGGCGCCAAGCGCCCGAACACTCTGGTGGTTGCCCATGCCCCGACGAAGAGGAACGCACATCCCCATGGCGAGCGCGCTGCTGGTTTGGAAGGGTAGGCTCTGACGATGGAGCTGCTCCCGCTGGCGCGCCTCCTGGCGGTCCTCTGGCCGCTGGCGGCGCCGGCACCCAGCACGCCGGTCTCCCTGCGTCTGGGCCCGCCGCAGCGGGTCACCCGCCTGGAGCTCTCCTGCCCGGCCGGGCTCGTCCTCTTCGACGCTTCCGGGGTGCCGCTCCTCGCGAACGAACCATCCCTGCGTTTCCGGGTTGGCACCGGCCCGGCAGCGGCGCCGGACGCCGCCATGCCATCGCCCCTGCTCGCGGAACCAGAAAACCTTCAGAATAGCCCGCGTCTGCTGGTCGAGTGGGGGCCGCCCGGGGCGGCGCAGCACTGCCGGGCGCTGCCGCCGGGCAGCGTGGAGGTGCGCGCGCTGGACCCGACGGTGCCGCTGCAGCGAGAGCAAGGGCAGGTGCGCGGCGGCCTCTTGTTGGAACTGGCGCCGAGCGGTCACCTGCGCTGCCTGAACCTCCTTTCGCTGGAGGAGTACGTGCGTGGCGTGCTCCCGGCGGAGCTCTCCCCGACGGCCCCCGCCGAGGCCCTGAAGGTGCAGGCGATCATCGCCCGCACCTTTGCCCTGGTTGGCCGCGCGCGCCATGCCGCTGAGGGCTACGACCTGTGCCGCGGCGAGCATTGCCAGGTCTACGCCGGCCCGGCCCGCGAGACGGCGGCTACCGACGCGGCGGTGGACGCCACGGCGGGGCAGGTGCTGCTGCAGGAGGGCCAGCCGATCAACGCCTACTATCATGCCGCGTGCGGCGGCGCCACCGATAGCCCCGCCGACGTGTGGGGCGGCGCCCCGGCACGATCTTGCCTGGCCGGCGTGCCCGACTATCCCGCCGGCCCGGGGGAGGACCTGAGCACCGAGGCCAGCGTCCTCGCGCTGGCAGTGCGCACCGGCGACGTTTTCTGCGGCCAGGCCCGCGGCTTCCACTGGGAGCTGGAGCGCACGCGCGCTGAGCTGGAGCGCGCCTTCCAGCAAACCCTTCCTGCCGTGCTGGGGAAGCGCGCCCCCCTCGGCGAACTGCGCCGCTTCGCCGTTGCCGAGCGATCCCGCCATGGGCGGGTGACCATGGTGCGCGTCGAGGGCACCGGAGGGACCTATACGGTGCACGGCGACCGAATCCGCCGCCTCTTCCGGTCGGTTGGGGGAGCCGCCAATGGGCTTCCCAGCACGCGCTTTGTGGTGCGCACCGTGGAGGATCCCCAGGGGGCGGCCGGCGCAGTGCCGCAGCGTTACCGCATCCTCGGCTTCGGGCACGGGCACGGTGTCGGGCTGTGTCAGGCCGGCGCCATCGGCCTGGCCCGCCGCGGCCACAACGCTTGGGAGATCCTCCAGCACTACTACCCCGGCGCCACCGTTGGCCCGGTGGTGGGAGCCACGCCGTGAGCGGCCACTTCCCCGACTACGCGCGGCGGCCGGTGCGCCACGTCGTCGGCCTCATGTCGGGTACCTCCGCCGATGGGGTGGACGCAGCCGTGTGCGCGATCTCCGGCTCCGGCAAGAGCACGCAGGTCCGGCTGCTGCACTTCACCTGCCAGCCCTACGATGCGGAGGTGCGCGCCGAGGTGCTGGCCGTCTCGCAGCCGCCCGCCGGCACGGTAGACCGTCTCTGTCGGCTCCACTATGTCTTGGGCGAGGTGTTTGCCCAGGCGGCGCTGGCAGCCCTGCGCGGCGCCGGCCTGAGCCCGGCCGATGCCCACCTGATCGCCTCGCACGGGCAGACGGTTCACCACCTCCCGGCGGCAGACCCCCTCGGCCGGTGGCTGGCGCGCTCGACGCTGCAACTCGGCGAGCCGGCCGTGATCGCCCAGCGCACCGGCGTGCTCACCGTGGCGAACTTCCGGGCGGCCGACATCGCCGCCGGGGGGCAGGGCGCCCCCCTGGTGCCCTACGCCGATTGGGTGCTGCTGGGGGATCCGCAGCACGATCGGGCGGTGCAAAACATCGGCGGGATTGCCAACGTCACCTTCCTGCCGGCCGGCGGCAGCCTGGCAGAGGTCGTCGCTTTCGATACCGGGCCCGGCAACATGCTCCTCGATGGCGCGGTGCGCCACTTCAGCGGGGGTGCTCGCAGTTACGACACCGGCGGCGCGTTGGCGGCTACCGGCACGCCCCACCCGGAGCTGCTCGCCTGGCTGATGGCCCATCCCTTCCTCGCCCAGCCGCCGCCGCGCTCCCCCGGCCGCGAGGCGTTCGGCAGTGAGTACCTCGCCGCCATCCTGGCACAGGCGGCCGCGCGGCGCCTTTCCGAGCCGGACCTTCTCGCCACCCTGACCGCCTTCACCGCCGCCTCCATCGCCGACGCCTACCGGCGCTGGCTGCCCCGCCTGCCAGCGGAGGTGTTCCTGGGCGGCGGCGGCACCCACAACGCCACGCTGCGCCGGATGCTGGCCGCGGCGCTGCCTGGCGTGGCCCTGCGCACCCACGCCGACTTCGGCATCCCCGACGATGCCAAGGAGGCGATCGCCTTTGCCCTCCTCGGTAATGAGGCCCTCCTCGGCGTGCCGGCCAACGTTCCCGGAGCCACCGGCGCCCGGCCGGCGATCCTCGGGCAAATTTGCTTCCCCTGACCACCAACCCGTTTAGCGGCCGCGGCCGGCCGGGTATCTACGGCCCGATGCGCGATGGACGCCTAGACCCGGGGGCGAAACCATCGCCGAGGCCCACGGGGAGATGGCAACCATGGCATGCACGATTGGCACCATGCGCGCGGAGCGCGAGCGGAATGAGCCGCCACCACAGGACCACCGGCCGGTGCAACACCCGACCGGACCTGCCGCTGACTCGTCGCGAGAGACCACCGAGGAGGCGCCGGAGCGCCGCGAGCGTCGCCGGGCCGAAACCCTGCCACCGCTGACTACTGGCGGCGGCCTCCCATCTGAGCCTGGCTGGATGCGGCCTTGACGGAACTGCCAGCGTGTGCTAGAATTTCATATTGGCTATTTCTCCACCGCAGCTAATCACCCGGTTGGTCCCCCTGCCGGAGCCGGGCAGCCGGCACTTGTCCCACCGGGATTGCGGCCGGAGTTACACAGGGTAGTTAGGGAGGCAGGCGTGGCTCTGCAGGTGGACGCGTCGACGAGCGGGCAGTTGGAGTTCACCGGGGAGCGCTCATCACCTTTGGCGAACCGTGACCAAGTGATTGACCCGGTGTTGCATACGCGTGTTATCTTTCTGATGAGGCGCGGCGAGCAGCAAAAGGCAATCGCCGTGGTTGCGGAGCAAATGCGGCTCGACCGCACCGCGGCCAGGGAGGTGGTGGACCGGCTGTGGCAGCAGTACCAAGCCACCGACTGGTCGGAACATCCAGACATGGTGTTCCGCGAACACGGCACGAGGGTTTGGATCGCGGTGTTGGGCGCCGTGGCCGGGCTGGGGTGGCTGATCGGGCATCTGGTGGCGCGCTAACCGAAGCTCAACCCCTCGTAGTTGGATGGTAGGCCGGCGAGAGCCGCCCCGCGTCATCGCCAGGCGGAGGCGCCTGATGGCTGCTTTGGTTGGGTGTCTGCTGATGCTGCTGCCGGCGCTGCCTGCCGCCGCCGAGGCAGCGCCGCGCGTCACCGTCAACCTCAAAGGTGCCGACCTCACCGAGGCGCTCTTCTACGTCTTCCTAGGCACCGGCCTGCGCTTTGAGGCACCCCCGGGCACCCAGGAGAGCATCACCGCCAGCCTGGAGGCAATGCCCCTCGACAAGGTGCTGCGCGTGCTGCTGGAACCGCGCGGCTACACCTTCCAGCGCGAGGGCGACCTCTACCGCATCACCCGCAAGGAGGGCTACGAGCTCCCAGGGGAAAAGCTGAAGCGCGAGGCCGAGGCGCGCGCCCGCCGCCAGGAGGCCGAGCGGGCCCGGCGCCCCCGCCGTGTGGAGCCCCCGTCGGTGCGCTTCCTGAACGCCCCGGGGTTGGTCAGCGTCACCACCCGTCCGGCGGGCGGTCTCCCGCTCTCCCTGCCCTACCCGCTCCCCGGCAGCAGTGGGCCGCCGCTGAGCGCGCCTCTGCGCTCGCGCCCGACCACGCTCGGGCCGCTGACGGTGGAGCTGCCGGCTGGGCTGCGCTTGTTCCCCGGCGGCGGCTGGGAGTGGAGCATCCCCACCGAGGGCGAAGTGGTGATCCACGACGGCCTTGGCCGGCGCGTCATCCCGTTCACCGGCAGCGGCGGCCTCACCATCCGCCGGCGTTGACGCGGCTCACGCCATCACCCGCTCGAGGAAGAGATCGAGGAAGCGCGCTGCGTCGATGCCGGTGCAAACGCGGGCGTTCACGCGCGGGCTCCGGCCCGGGCGCAGATCGGCCACCGTCTGGCCCAGCGTCACGTCTCCCGCCGTTTCCACCTGCACGTAGGTTTCCACACTTTGCAGCAGCGAGGGATCAACCGCCAGCGCCACGGTGATCGGGTCGTGCAGGTAGCAGCCCTCGAAGTCGTCGTGCCGCGTGTGGAACTCGATGTACTCTCCGGTCACGTCGGCCACGAAGCGGGCGATGCGGCCACGCTCCGCCTTGCCCGCTATGTCGCCCCGCATCAGGCACACCTGCTCGGTGACATCCAGCGGCACGAACGTCAGCGGCAGGCCGAAGTCGACCACGAGTTGCGCGGCGTGCGGGTCCACGTAGAGGTTAAACTCGGCCACCGGGGTGATGTTGCCGTAGGCGCGGAAGGCGCCGCCCATCACCAGGATCTCCTTCACCCGGCGCATGCGGGCCGGGTTGCGGATGATCGCGCGCGCCACGTTGGTGAGCGGTCCCGTGGCGATCAGGGTGACCTCGTCGGGGAAGCGGCTGACCGTATCGAGGATGAGGTCGACACCGTCGCGCGGGTCGAGGCCCAGGCGCGGTTCCGGGTAACGGCGGGAGCCGTCCGGTTGCCACATCCGCGTGACGCCTCCCAGGCAATCGCCGCCATGCACTTCCAGCGTGGTGAGGAGCGAGCGCTCCAAGGGCGCCATCTCGCCGCGCGCCACCGGCGGCAGGTTGGGCTGCCCCAGCACCTCCAGGGTGAGGAGCGTGTTGCGCGCCGCCTGGTCGGCCCGGGTGTTGCCGCTCACCGTGGTGATCGCCTCCACCCGCAGCTCCGGCGAGCGCATCGCCAGCAGGATGGCCAGCGCGTCGTCGACTCCCGTGTCGCAATCGAGGATGATCCGCTTCATCGGCACCCCTTTCCATCCTCGATTGCGCCGGCCGGGTGCCGACCTCCTTCCTCCTCGTTCGCGCCCGGGCGGCTGCCCGGCTCTGTCCCTACCGCGGGCGCCGGGCAGCCTTCCCAGGGAGTCGGCCTCACGAGCGGGCCGGTCAGGCGGCCCCCACGCCTGGCCGTGAGCCACCGTCAGGTCAGGCGTGAAGGCCCGTGAAGTCTCCCGGCGGCGACTGAACGTTGAGGTTGGCCCAGGGCTCGCCACCACGCCCGTGGGTGCTGGTGACGCCGCGTCAGGCCAGGCCGGCGGCCTGCCACATTTGGTCCAGCGCGGCGGCAGTGGTGCGGGCGGCCTGTTCAGGGGTCATCTCGCGCAGCTTGGCGCTGAACGGCTCCGGCGTCACCGGGCCATCGTAGCCGATGGCGGCCAGCTTGCGCAGGAAGCCGGGGAGGTCGATCACCCCCGTCTCCCCTGGCAGGCAGCGCACGTTGTCGACCTGCTCATCCACCGCGATGCCGGCCGGGGCATCGTTGACGTGGACGTAGACGACCTGCGCGTTCGTCAGGTGATCCAGCTCCGCCAGCGTGCCGTGGGAGGTGTACCAATGCCAGGCATCGAGGAGCAGGCCGACGTTGTCGCCGATCGCCGCGCACAGTGCCAACATGCCATCCAGGGTGTGGATGAAGCCATAGCGCTTGCCATTGCGCAGCGTCTGCGGGCCGATGAACTCCAGCCCGAGCCGGCAGCCATGGTCGGCCAGCACCTGGGCGATTGGCGTGAAGCGCGCCACGTGGAAGCGGAAGTTCTCGGCAAAGGGCAGCTCGTCGGAATAGGGCAGCAACCACATCGTCACCCGGTCGGCCCCGATTGCCTGCCCCAGCCTGGCGTAGCGGGGAAGCTGCGCCAGCCCCTCGCGGAACTTCGACTCCTCGGCGCGCCAGTCCAGCGGCAGGGCCCAGCCCCCCGGCCGCACCTCGCCCAGCAGCGCGCGCACCGCCTCTACCGACTGCGCTTCCGCGATCTGCGCCACTTCCTCGATGCTGATATCCACCCCCGCGAAGCCGTGCTCCCGGGCCAGACACACCGACTCCGCCAGGTTCGCCCCGATCCCGATCGCTCCCGGCGATAGGTTCTTGTACATCGTCCTCTCCCGTCGCGGGGCGTCCCGACGCGCCCCCCGCCCGCCACTTCCACGCCCGCCCCGCCGTTCCCTGCCGAACGAGGGCCTGCAAGACCCGCCACTGCCCCGGCACCCCTAAGTGCCCACGGGCAGCCAATCCCGAAGGGGTCAAGGGCAAGAGGTTGCCTCGCGCAGGCGCGCCGCCATCTCCTCGGGGGTCCATCCCAACGGCTCTGGCAGCAGTAGCTCCACGGGCCCCGCGCCTCCTGTTCGTGGTGCAGACCACCAGTATACCCAGCACGGCGAGAAAGCAAACAAATAGTTGCAACCACAGTGACAGGACGACTGTCCTCAGTTCATGCGGGGCGCGTGACGGCGCCCCGTTCCGATTTTGGGGGGGCCGTGAGGCACCGAGAACCGGCGGTCCCCGCGACGCAGAATCGACAGGAGGAAAGAGATTGCCCAGACATAGACTGGCCCGCCTGCGCGACTGCCTTCGCGGCCGCCGGCGGCCACGCTTCCAGAATGGCCAACGCGCCAGCGTCTCGCTGGCGGTCCTACCGGTGCTACTGCTGCCGGCGCAGGGGATCTTCGCCCCGCGTCCGGCCTCGCCGACCACCACGCCGAAGCCCGGCGTGGTCGCGCTGGCGCCGCTGCCCGCCGGGCCGCTCCCGGCACTGACGAGCGCCCCGGTGCGGGTGTCGACCCCGACCGAACAGCGCCCCGCGGTCCCGAAGCCCGCCCAGGCGCCGGAGCAGCCAACCAGCCGCCTTGCCGGGCGCGGGGAGACGGCCGACCGGGCAGAGCTGTGGGCGATGGTGGAATCGGTCGCCCGCGAGGAGGGGATGGACCCCACGCTGGTGTGCGCCGTCGTGCAAGCCGAGTCGGCGTTCAACCCGCGGGCGAAGTCGTCCGTTGGCGCCATGGGCCTGATGCAACTCATGCCGACCACGGCGGCGGAACTGGGCGTTGAGAACGCCTGGGACCCGGAGCAGAACGTGCGCGGCGGCACCCGCTACCTGCGCCGGATGCTGAACCAGTTTGGTGAAGAGCGCCTCGCCCTGGCCGCCTACAACGCCGGGCCGGGCACCGTGAAGCGCTACGGCGGGGTGCCACCCTACCGCGAGACGCGCGACTACGTCCGCAAGATCCTCACCCACCGCGCCGAACTCGCGGCCAACCGCTAACCCGAAGTGTTCCTTGGGATCCCCACGAGGGCGGCGCCACGCCGCCCTCGTGCGCCCAGCACCCGCGGGGCAGCAGTGCCGGCGGGAGCACCCAAACAAACAAGTGGAACCCGTCCGGTCACCGGTTGATCCTTGAGGGCATGGGGCGCATGGTGGCGCCCCATGCCACTTTAGGCCGGCCCCGCCGGACGATGCCGCGCCGGCGCCCGGGGGCCCGACCGAGAACCCATTCAGAAGGGAGAACCGTCTGTTGAAACCCATGCTGGCTCGCACTCGCGAGTCTGTCGCAAGCGACAACCAGCGGCTTCACACCACTGATTGCACCCCTCACGCCCTCGCCCGCCGGCCACTGGGCCGCGTGCTGTTGCCCCTGGGGTTGGGGATATCGCTCCTTTTGGGGGGCACGCTGATGCCGGCCGCCGAGGCCGCCACCAAGCCGGACCGCAAGCTCGCCTCGCGCAGCGGGGTGAGCATGACCACGATCAACCGGGCCATCCTGGCCGCCGCACACCGTTACAAAGTGGACGCGGCGCTGATTCGCGCGGTGGTGCGCGCCGAATCGCGCTTTGAGAACGGCACCCTCTCGGGGGCCGGCGCCATGGGGCTGATGCAGTTGATGCCCGCCACCGCCCGCAACCTCGGGGTGAAAGACCCGTGGGATCCCTACCAGAACATCATGGGAGGCACCCGCTTCCTGAGGTGGCTACTGGATGAGTTCGGCAGCACGCGGCTGGCGCTGGCCGCCTACAACGCCGGCCCCAACGCCGTCAAGCGCCACGGAGGCGTGCCGCCCTTCAAAGAGACACAGCGCTACGTGGAGAAGGTGCTCGCCTTCCGCGCCAAGGGTGGGTAACGCGCCCTGAGAGAGCGCGCCGATCCGAGAAGGAACGGCGCGCCGCGACGAGACAGATCACAGGCCCGCACGTCCGCTGGCACGGGCGCGCGGCCTGTTTCCTTGATAGAGTCACTCCCGTCGGCGTCAGAGACGCCTTCTATAACCAGATCGCGCTGGCGTAGGAAGCGTCTCCGACGCCGATACCGGGGCAGGCTACTTCTCGAACGCGGCGTCGAAGGCGACCTGCGACGGCGCGAAGTCCATCTCTCTCACGAACGCCGCCGCCTCGGCCGCGCCGTGCTCGCGATCCATGCCGCTGTCTTCCCACTCGACCGACAGCGGGCCATCGTAACCGATCTGGTTCAGAGCACGCACGATCTCCTCGAAGTCCACCCCTCCTCGGCCGGGCGAGCGGAAGTCCCAACCGCGGCGCGGGTCACCAAAGTTGAGGTGGGAAGCCAGGATGCCGCTGCGCCCGTCCAGGGTGCGGACCGCATCCTTGACATGGACGTGGTAGATCCGATCCGGGAAGGCACGGATGAAGGCCACCGGGTCCACGAACTGCCAGTGCAGGTGGCTCGGGTCGAAGTTGAAGCCAAACTCCTTGCGGCCGCCGAGGGCCTGCACGGCGCGCTCCGCCGTATACAGATCGTAGGCGATCTCCGTCGGATGCACCTCCAGGGCGAAGCGCACGCCACACTCGGCGAACACGTCCAGGATCGGGTTCCAGCGATCGGCCAACTCCTGGAAGCCAGCCTCGATCATGCTGGGCGGCACCGGCGGGAAGGAGTAGAACAAATGCCAGACCGAGGAGCCGGTGAAGCCGTTGACCACCTTCACCCCCAGCTCCTTGGCAGCCCGGGCGGTGTTCTTCATCTCCTCGGCGGCGCGCTCGCGCACCCCCTCGGGCTTGCCGTCGCCCCAAATCCGCGGCGGCACCGTTGCCTTCGTTCGCTCGTCGATGATGTCCAACACCGCCTGCCCGACGAGGTGGTTGCTGATCGACCACACCTTCAGGCCGTACTTCGCCAGCAGGTCATGGCGGCCCTGGCAGTAGCTGCTGTCGGACAGCGCCTTGTCGACCTCAAAATGATCGCCCCAGCAGGCCAGCTCCAGGCCGTCATAGCCCCATTCGCTCGCCTTCTGAGCCAGCGTCTCCAACGGAAGATCGGCCCATTGCCCAGTGAAGAGAGTAACTGGTCGTGCCACGTGCGTCGCCTCCTTCGTCGCGCGGACTGGAAAGGGAGAAGCGCCGGGGGGAATGGCCGGTGTGCCTGCAGCACGCGCCCGCGAACTGCCCCCGGCAGGTAAGCACCCTCTAGAACATAGCAGAAACGCCCGCCCGCGTCAAGGCCTGGCTGGCCCGCTGTCACTGCTCAGTGAAAAGTTCCATGGTTGTTGCTCAGTGACTTTTTCCATACCCTATGGGTATGGAGAGCATCACCTTGAGCAAGGAACAACAGCGCAGGCTGGAGATTATCCA
>JAAZEB010000015.1 GCA_012512505.1 Armatimonadota bacterium
CCGCCTCCGCTACACCAACGCCGGGCACGAGCCAGCGCTGCTGTACCGCGTCGGCGGCGGCCGCACCGAGCAGCTCTGCTCTACAGGGCCGCTGGCCGGGGTGATCGAGGACGCCGATTACCCCACCGAGGCGGTGCAACTGGAAGCGGGCGATCTGCTGCTCCTTTACACCGACGGCGCCACCGATGCCGCTCGGGGCAGCGAATGGCTCGGCACTGAGGGCCTGCAGCGGATTCTGGAGCAGCACCTGCAGCCAGACACCCAGGCGATGCTGGAGGCGATCTACGCCAGCATCCTCGAGTTCGCGCGCGGCAGCCTGCGCGACGACATCGCCCTGATGCTCGTCCGCGCCACGTAACGGGCCGGCAGAGGCCCAATGGCTCGGGCACTCCGGCCAGTTGCCTGGGAGAGTAGCGGAGCGCCGCAGCAATGCGGCGTCCTAACAGTGTGAAGCCCGATGGCTCGGGCACTCCGGCCATCTTCTGAGGAGTAACTCCCCCATCGGCGTCTCGGCGCCGACAGGCCGATAGCCGTTCGTGGGTCGCCGGGCGGTGGTAGGGGCGAAGCATTGGCTGCCTGTCCGGGCTCCCCGATTGCGTGCAGTGCCCTCGGTGGCGCACTCCGTGAGGCCGGGAAGTACGAGCAGGCCATCGCCGCCTACCAGAAAGCGATCGCCTTGCTCACGGCCGGCAAGCTGCCGCCCGAGGAACCCCGAACGACCTTCAGGATCGACGACCAGATCTCAGGCTGCGAGGCTCAGATCGTCCTCTGCCGCCACAAGCTGGAGGCGAAGCCGTAGCCGGTCGGTGAGTACTCAGGGCCAGTCAGCGAACCGGGCGCCCCACCGCGCAAGTAGGGCGCCCGGTCTTCTTCGGCAGTGCGGCGATGCGGTTCGCGGGTGCTCCCCAGCCGCCCGCCGCGCCGCCTATCCCTGGTGCTGGAAGGTATCCCAGCCGAGGTAGTTGCCCATCGCCTCGGCGAGGATGCGGGCCACGGTGCCATGCGCCACGGCGACATGGTGCTCGAAGCCGGCGGTGCAGAGATAGCGCAGCAGCCCCTGCAGGTTGCCGATCCGGGCCACACCGGCGCCACCGAAGGTGTCCAGCGGATCGGTGGTGAACTCTCCCTCGCCCACGTAGGCGGCTATCGTTCCGGAGAGGTCGTCGGTGGCAATGCGGGCAAAGGTGATCGGCCCGGGCTTGATCGAGCCGACACAGGTGCCGTAGGTGCGCTCGACACCGACGCTGCCGCCGATGATGTCTTGCTGGCCCATGCGCACGTGCGCGAAACACGCCTTGGGCAGGTTG
The DNA here is from genome assembly GCA_012512505.1 of Armatimonadota bacterium. Lineage (GTDB taxonomy): Bacteria > Armatimonadota > JAAZEB01 > JAAZEB01 > JAAZEB01 > JAAZEB01. The sequence goes on from JAAZEB010000015.1 coordinate 1,308, forward strand.
CTGCAGTGGAACAGCACGCACTTGTCTGGGTCGTCGCCGTAGTTGTTGTTCCAGTCCAGCAGCGCCGCCGGCACGCCGGCCGCCAGCGTCAGTGCGTACATCGCCAGGGCGCCGGTGATGTCCACCTCGCAGGCGCTCGGCAGCAGCCGGTTGCTCATCATGCTCATCACCGTGCAGGGCACCACCCCGAAATACTCCTCGAGGGCGGTCCAGCACTGAATGGCGCTGGCGGTCAGCTCGTTCTCGTCGATCCAGTCGTTGACGACCACCGCCAGCTTGGCCATCTTCAGCAGCGAGCTGAGCGGGACCTGCTCGGTAGGGATGTACTCCTGAATGGCGGCCAGGGTCTGCTGCACCGCGGGAGCGCCATCCTCCAATTTGCCAACCCGGCCGAGGATCTCGGAGAGGTCGATCACCTCGACGGCGATCCCGTGTGCCTCCAGGATCTTCTCGCTGAAGCGCACCGTCTTGAACGCCGCCGGGCGGGCGCCAATCGCTCCCAGGCGCGCGCGGCGCAGGCCCTTCACCACCCGGCACACGCCGCCAAACCAGTGCAGGTCCTCCCGGAAGG
>JAAZEB010000096.1 GCA_012512505.1 Armatimonadota bacterium
GAAGCCCGATGGCTCGGGCACTCCGGCCATCCCTCCTGGAGGAGTACCATCTCCCCGGCGTCTCGCCGGCCGGCGAGACGCCGGCGATCCGACCACGTACTTGGTGTAGAGGGGTCTCCGACCCCTATTTCGCCGCCCCTCGGCGTGGTGCAGGGGGGGGAGCCGCCAGAGCACGCTGGCGGAACGAGAGGTTGCCGATGTATGCCTGCCATCCGGAGAAAGTGTACCTGACCGAATGGACCCTGGAGGACCCGCGCGCGGCCGAACGCGCCCGGCGCCTCGCCGCGGCGATGGGCCATCCCCAGCCGGAGGTGGTGACCGCCGCGGAGCTGGCGGCGGCGATGCACGAGCGCGGCTGGCGTGATCTGGAGGGCCGACGCACCGGCGCGGTGCGCCGCCCGGGTGCCCCGGACGTGATCCTCAACGCCTTCCTCTGGGACAAGGAGCGCGTAGCGGCGATCACACGCGCGCACCCCGAGCTGCTCGCCTACCTCCTCTGCGGCCACGGCGCCTGGAGCCTCCGCGATGGGCCGGCGTTCCGGCGCGAGCAGGGGTGCGTGTGCCAGCGCGCCTGGGAGATCCACTCCGCCTTCGGCTGCCTGCACGCCTGTGATTACTGCCACGTCGGCAGCTTCCTCAACATCATGACCAACCTGGAGGCGCTGGTCGAACGCCTGGAGCCCCTGATCGCCGCCAACCCGTGGCTGCGCCTGTACAAGTACGACAACCTCACCGACACGATCTGCCTGGAGCCGGAATACGGCGCCTCGCGGGTGATGGTGGAGTTCTTCGCCCGCCAGCCGGATCGCTACTTGATGCTCTACACCAAGAGCGACAACGTGGACCACCTGTTGGGGCTGGACCACCGCGGGCACACAATCGTCAACTGGTCACTCTCCGGGCCCACCAGCGCCCGGCTGATCGAGAAGGGCACGCCCTCGATGGAGGCGCGGATCGCCGCCATGCGGAAGTGCCAGGAGGCCGGCTACACCGTGCGCGCGCGCATTTCGCCGATCTGCCCGGTGGCCGACTGGCGTACCGAGGCCACCACGTTGGTGGAAACTCTGTTCGCCGCGGCACGCCCGGACCTGATCACCATCGATGTGCTCGGCTGGATGAACGCCCGGCAGATGCTGGAGGCCATGGACACGTCGCTGTTTGAGCCGCGCTTCCGCGCCTATCTGGAGGAACTCGCCCCGCAGCCGCCCCCGCCGCACCGCAAACACCTCTTCTCCCACGCCTGGCGCGTAGAGATCCTGCGCCACTACCTGGCCGAGATCCGGCGCGTCAGCCCACGCACCCCCGTCTCCATCTGTATGGAGACCACGGAGATGTGGGCCGAGCTGGGCCCAGAGCTGGGGATGGAGCCAGAGCAGTACGCCTGCTGCTGTGGCCCGAGCAGCGTGCCCGGCCATCCCCTGCTGTCAGCCGCCGACTAGTACAACAACCGCAGATAGCTCAGGGCCTTCTCACTCAGCGGGTCACGCCCCGGCGAGGGCGGCCGGATCGCCGGCCTCTGGCCGGCACCCCCGTGATTCGCCAACGGGCAGATGAGCAGGCAAGGCATCCCAAGCACCACCGCGTGCAGGAACGCGGCGGTGCGCCCGGCGGCGGGTGGGCGCTACCGCCAGAGGCGGACGAACCACTGGTTGTCCTGCGGCGTCGGCTCCCAGAAGTACTTGCGCGGCGCCTGCCGTTTGACGTGGCCGTCACAGAAAAGGTAATTGTTCATCCCGTTGTGCCACGCCTCGTGTGCCAGCCAGCCGTTGTTCCAGCGCTGGTTCGGGTAGATGTCGTACCCCTTCACGCTGTCCCAATAGCCGCAGCGCCCCACGTAGCCATAGCCGGGGTAGAGACGCACGATGTTCGGGATCCCCTCGAAGAGGAGGATCGTCTCAGACGGCGCCGGGATCAGCGCCAGCGGCAGCGTGCCGATCACCTGGTTGGCCGCCGGCCAGGGGAGCACGTCCGGCGGGTTGCGCAGCGCCGAGTTCATCCCGTAGGTGCGCGGCTGGAACTGCGACTCCCAGCCCATCTTCCACGAAGGGCAAACCCACACGCTCTGCAAGCCGGCGCCCTGGTTCCGCAGGTACGGCTCCAGGCCGCCCCCGTGGTCCTGGTGCCAGTAGTGCCGGTCGCCCACCAACCCGCCGGGGGAAGGCAGGTAACCATCGTAATCCTCGGCGTAGAGAAGAAAGGCCAGGCCGAACTGGCGCAGGTTCGACTGGCAGCCGGTGGCGCGGGCGGTTTCGCGGGCGCGGTGGAGCACGGGCAGCAGCAGGGCGGCAAGGATGGCGATCACGGCGATCACCACCAACACTTCCACCAGGGTGAACCCTGCCCGGTTCGGGGCCGGCGCACCCGGGGCGTTGCGCGGGCGGCGGTGGCCCGCGAGACGCGTGCGGAGCAGCATGGCGGCTTTCCCGGCGGCGCGAGCGGGGGTCGGCCGAACTGGCATCCACTCTGGAGACGACCGGGCGCGTCAGTGGGGGCGACGACCCCTGGCCGTGCCCCCCGGTTTGCCCCGGTTGCCGGGCTGAGTATAGCACGGCCCACCGGCGCAGGTCAAGCGCCGAAATCCGGCGAATTCCCTTGCGTCATGCGGGATTGTGGTGAAGGAGTACCACGCGCGGTCGTCCAATAGGGGAGCGTTGAGTTAGCGGTGAAAGGAGGGGAGCAAAGCGATGAACAAGTCGGAGTTGGTTGCCGCGGTGGCGGACAGGGCCGATCTGAAGCGCCGCGATGCCGCTGCCGCCGTCGATGCCGTGGTGGATGTGATCACGGAGAAGCTGGGCCAGGGCGAGGAGGTATCCATCATCGGCTTCGGCACCTTTGGCGTCAAGGAGCGAGCCGAGCGGACCGGCCGCAACCCGCGCACCGGCGAGACGATTACGATCGCCGCCGGCAAGTCGCCCGTTTTCAAAGCCGGGAAGGCCCTCAAAGACGCCCTCGGCTAGTTTGGCACGGCAGCGCCTGAAGGCGCCGCAGCCTTCAGGCGCTGTTTCTTTCCCCCCCCCGCCCCCGTTTCCCGCTTGCCGGCGCGCGGCGAGTTCACCGCGCCGGCGAACGCTTGTGCCAGCGGCAGCCGGACAGGGCCTTTCCTCGACGGTTGCATTCTGGGCGTCGGTGTGCTATCATAGCATCGTGATTGCATGGCGGGAAGCCCGACCGTGTGCGTGGTTGGTCCGAACTAGTTATTACCCAGCACTAGACGAGAAAAAGGGGTCTGGCGTCCAGAAGCGGCGTGGTAGTCTCGGCCGCGGCCGGGAAATCGCAACGCGAACGGCAGGACCCCGCCCGTGGGATACGCGGGTATCCAACTAAGGGGACAAACGGCACGGTGGGGCTTTCCCGTTCCCGAGGGAGGCCGGAGGCGAGGTGGGATGGGAGCAGCGCAGGGAGGCGCCAGATCACCAGAGGTCATTGAGCTCACGGTTCCTTCCGACGCACGCTTCCTGGAGCTGGTTTACGCCTGTACCGAGCAGATCTGCAAGCAGACCGGCCGGCTCACCGCCGAAGAAACCTTCAAAATCGCCTGGGGCGTCCATGAAGCCTGCGTGAACGTCATCGAGCACGCCCACCAGTTCCAGGCCTGCAAACCGCTCCGTATTCAGGCGCTTGCCTGCCCCGACTGCCTCGAGTTCCGCATCTACGACTCCGGCCCCGGCTTTGACCTGGCACGCATCCCCGAGCCAGACCCCTCTCAGGTGTTCGAGCGCGGGCGCGGCCTGTTCGGCATGCGCCAGTGCATGGATCTGGTGGAGTACCGCCAGGGAGCGCACGGCAACTGCCTGCGCCTGGTGCGCCGCATCGGCGCCTTCGCCTGAATCAACCTTCCCGCGCCAGACGTTCGGCGAGACGCAACGCCCCCTCGCCACGGGTGAGCCCCGCCGCGTCCAGCGGCAGCCGCGGCGGCGGCAGGTCGGGCCGGTCGGTGACGAGCGGTTGGTCCGGCTCGAAGCGCAGGTGGTCGTCGGCGCCCGGCCACACCCCCGTCGCCGCCAGCCACTGCACGGCGGCAAACGCCGGATGCGACAACGGCACGTCCTCGTACCAGTAGAGCGGCATACCACACTGCACCAGCAGCCGCTGCAGGCGCCGCAGCGCCGCCTCATCCTCGGCCACCTGGCGGGGCAACAGCCCGGTGTTGAGACAGAACGCGGCCACTGCCCCGGCCGCCTCGCCGATGGCCCACTCCGCCGGATGCACGCGGTAGGCGCCGTTGGTGATGTGGGTGGTGCCCAGGTTCTTTGCCGCCGGCAGCAGGTTCTCCAGGCGCACCGGCACCAGCGCGCCCAGCGGCACCTGGAAGGGGCGTGTCGCCGCGCCTACCTGCGGCTGGTTGCCGGCGCAGGCGTGGATGTCGATGCTGTAGAGGCCAATCCCTACCGAGTCGGGGAAGAAGACCGCGCGTGCCCCCGGGTTGTCGCGGGCAGCGATGTCGCTTTCCACGATGGTGCGCCGCGCCAGGATTCGCCGCGATTCGCGGATGTAAGGGTATTTGCTGAGGCCATCCTCCGTGCCCATCACGTCGGCGCGCAGGCGGAACTCGGGATAGCCGTAGCCGCCATCGTCGCGGGGCACCTCCGTCTGCAGGTAGTAGAGGAAGCCCAGGCTCAGCAGCCGCGCCTGGCGGAACAGCTCCGCGCGCCCGGCCGCGTCGCGGATGGCAACGTTGCCGCCGGCGAAGTCGTTGGCCGTCCAGTTGATCATCGCGATGTCGTTGGGGAAGCGCGGATCGTCGAAGTTCGCCCGGTCAATGAGCCGGCGGTAGGTCCAGAACGGCCCGAAGCTGCCGGGCGCGGTGTGGAACATGCCGTAGCGCACCTGCCCCTTGGAAGGACCGTAGTCCACAACGAGGGTGTACGGCTGCGAGTCGCGGAACTGCTCGTAGCCTTCCGGTTTGGCGATGGTGTGGTTGGCGCCGGGGCACCACTCGATGGCGAAGGGGAAGGTGAAGCTCTGGGCCCACTCCGGGTTGCCCACCTCCGGCGCGTGCTCTTCGCCGGTCTGGGAGCACGCCTCCGATCCGACGACGTGCTCCGCGCCGGTCAGCGGCAGCAGATCGCCCAGTTCGGTGGCATCGAGGAAGTAGCGGGCGCGGATGCACGTCTCCCGGCCGTCACTCCCACGCACCCAGACCGCGGTGACGCGGTCCCCCTCCAGCTCCGCGGCAACCGGCACGTGCTCGCGCAGCAGGCGCAGGCGGCCGGCCGCCTCCTCGGGGGCCAGCATCGCCTCCAGGACGGCCAGGCCGGCGCGCGGCTCGAAGCAGAGTCGGCTCACCCAACCGTTGCCGGGGTTCAGGTGAGGGTTGGCCGCCGCCGCTGGCGTGAGCTGATAGTGGGTGCGGTAGTAGTCGCGGATGCCGTTGCGCAGCTCGTAGTAGCTGGCGGTGCCGCCAAACTCCTCGATGTAGCGGTGCTCGTCCAACGCCGAGACGCCCTGGGCGGTGAGCTGCCCACCGATCCAGTCGGTCTCCTCGGTGAGCACGACGGTGTGCCCCAACCGGGCGGCGCGCAGGGCCGCGGCGCAGCCTCCGGTGCCCCCGCCAATCACCGCCACCTCTGCCTCCAACACGGCCGCTGTGTCGTGTGCCATCTGTTCCTCCGCGCCAAAGAAGCCTGCCACTCCCTTTCGACGGCGGTTGAGGCACAACCTTGCCTCCATAGGAGTTCGGGAATCCGAGTGGGGTCGGAGCGCCGGCGTCCCGCCGGCATCCCTCCTCCTCCAGGGGCGGCCGGCACTGCGACTGCGGCCGCCAGGTGGCACTCCTGATTCTTGAGCTGCCACGCCCGACGCTCCCTCTTGACGCGCCTGTACCCCCGATGCTAGAATGAACGTGTTCTGGAGAGAGCGAGGTAGCGGTATGAGTGCAGCCACGAGTCGCGAGCGTGTGTTCGCTGCCCTGTCACTCGACGGCACCGACGACTTCCCGGTGCTTTTGCCGTATCTCGGCATCCTCCTGCGTGATCACTGGGCCGAGATCACCAACCTTCCGTGGTGGGTGGAACTGGCGGGCGACATTGAGTCGCGCTTCCAGGTGGCCCGCGATCTGCTTGAGGCGACCGCCATCGACTGGACGCCTGGCGAGATGTGCGCCGGCCGCGCCTGGCGCGAGGAGCACCGGGTGGGGCATGAGGGGGGGCGCGTCTTCTTGCAGAACCGGGTCAGTGGCGAGCGCCGTGAGGTGCACCCGGAACCGCCCGGCGGCACGCAGTCGTTCGCAAAAACCCCCCTGATCACCAGCATCGCTGACGTGGACCGCCTGCTGCCGATCACCCCGCACACGCAGTTGGTGGCTGAAGGCTACCTCGACTACGCCCGGCGCGCCGTCGCTGCCCTGGGCTCCGACCACTTCATCTTCGCCTCGGTGGGCGCTCCCTTCTGGTGCGCGTTCAACTACCTCACCTTCGAGGGCCTGATGACCGCCGTGGTAGAGAACTCGGACTTGCTGGGCTACTTGCTCGAGCGCCTGACCGCGCAGCAGATCGAAAGCGTGCGTGCTTACGCCGCCGCCGGCATCCATGGCGTCTGGGTGGAAGATTGCTACTCGTCGGCCGACTTGATCTCCGCCGAACAGTTTCGGCGCTTCGCGCTTCCCTACGTGGCGCGCGTCATCGCGGAGATCAAGGCCCTGGGGATGCACGCGGTCTACTACTTCTGCGGCGACGTGCACGACCGCCTGACCGACCTGGTGGCGGCTGGCCCCTCAGCCCTGTCGCTGGAGGAGAGCAAGAAGGGCTTCCGGATCGACCTGGCGGAGGTGGCCGAGATCGTCCGGGGCCGGTGCGCGCTGCTGGGTAATCTGGACGCGGTAGGCGTGCTGGAGCAAGGCGACAGCGAGACGCTGCGGCGTGCCCTGGCCCAACAGGCGGCGGTGGGGCGAAAGTGGCCACGCTTTGCCTTCTCGCTGGGAAGCCCGGTCACGGCGCTCACCCCACTGTCGCGAGTGCAAGAGTACGTGCGCACCGCCAGGGAGCTGGCAAGCAGCGCCGCGTGAGGAGCGGCACCCTTCGGCCTGCACCCGCTCCCCCGACAGACGCCGGAACACCACCAGACGTTTCGCTTTGCCGCGCAGTGTGGTAGAATGAGCGTGTGCGTGTCGCCGCAGAGGCCGAGGTTGCACCCCAGGGGCCACTTCACGCCGTCCGTGTCAACGATCCCCCGGGGTTTCCTGGCTGCGGCACCCATCCCTATTTCTCCCGCCGGCACGCTAGGCTCCCGTGGGGGTCGTGCCCGACTGCGGCGGGTTCTTGGGGGTGGTAGCGGTGTGGATCGGGTTGAGCCGGCCGGAGAGCGGCGTCGGTGACGAGTGGGCCAGTTGTCACGCGCGTCGCCCGGTGTCCGCGGCGCAGCGGGTGTGGTGGTTCGCCGACGGGCCCTTAAGCTGGCCGCCGTTCCTGAGACGGCCTGGTGGAGAGGGGAGACCAGGAGCCATGAACCTTACGGTGGATGTCAGCCACGTCGAGAACGTGACGGTAGTGGATCTGGTGGGCGAGCTGGATGCCTTCACGTCACTCGATCTGCGGGAGGCGGTGGTGCGCCTCATCGAGGAGGGCGCGCGCGATATCATCATCAACCTGGAGCGGGTGGAGTTCATCGACAGCGTGGGCCTGGGCACCCTGGTGGGGTGCCTGAAGCGCTCGGCGGAGCACGGTGGGAGCATCAATCTGGTGTGCGCCAACCCGCAGATTCAGAAGGTGTTTGACATCACCGGCCTCTCCAAGATCTTCGCCATCTACAAGACGCGCGAGGAAGCCATCCAGCGCCTGGCTCCCCTGGCTGCTGGCAGTTGATGATGCGCACGGTGTTGAACGGGGAGCACCGCCGACTGGGTGCCACCCTGGTGGAGTTCGCCGGCTGGGAGATGCCCCTCTCCTATACGGGGATCGTAGCGGAGGCGCTCGCGGTGCGCCAGGCCGCCGGCCTCTTCGACGTGAGCCATATGGGCGTGATCGAGGTCCGCGGCGCGTCTGCCCGGCTCGATCTGGAGCGCCTGGTCACCCGCGCCCTGCATGACCTCCCGGAGGGGCGGGCACGCTACGCGCTCTTGCTCAACTCCCGCGGTGGCATCCTGGATGACCTGTTCGTCTACTCCCTGGCCCCCGACTGCCTCTGGGTGGTGGCCAATGCCGCCAACGCCGAGCGGGACTGCCGGTGGATCGCCGAGCGGGTGAACGAGGGCGTGCAGGTAACCTGGCGCCTCGGGGAGATCGCCATCCTGGCGCTGCAGGGGCCGCGGGCCGTGGCGGTGGCGACCGCGGCCACTGGGCTGGAGTTCGCGCCGCTGCGCCGGTTCGGCTTCCTCCGCTGGAGCCTGGAGGGGCAGGAGGTGCTGACCTCGCGCACCGGCTACACCGGGGAGGACGGCCTCGAGTTCTTCTGCCCGGTTGGCATCGCCGAAACGCTGTGGCGGCGCCTCCTGGAAGCCGGCCACGGCGCAGGAGTGGTGCCGTGTGGCCTGGGCGCGCGCGACGTGCTGCGGATCGAGGCAGGCAATGTGCTCTACGGCCACGAAATCAACGAGGACACTGGCCCGGTGGAAGCCAACCTGATGTGGGCAGTGGATCTGGCGAAGGGCGACTTCATCGGCCGTGAGGCCGTGCTGAACGCCTGCGCCGTTCCCCCGGCCCGGTGCCTGGTAGGATTGGCGATGGAGGAACGGGCGATCCCCCGGCAGGGAGCGCCCGTCGGCACCGACGACGCCCCGACCGGCGTCGTCACCAGCGGCACCTTCTCGCCGACGCTCAACCAGGCCATCGCCCTGGCTTACCTGCCACCGGCAGAGGCCGTGCCGGACCGCCCGGCCTGGATCGAGCTGCGCGGCCGGCGCCGGCAGGCGCGCGTCACCGCGCTCCCGTTCATCCGGCGCCACGGCTGAGCACACGGGGTCTGGGCGCCGGCCAGTGACGGGAGGCAGCGCGGGGGCTAATCGGGCCGCCGGCGAACACCCGCTTTGCCCCCTGCCGGGTCTCAAAGCGCCGCCGCTCGCGGCGGGGGTGGTCCGTCGCTGGCTTCCAGCATCTTGACCAGAAGGAGCAACACATGAACCTGCCAGCTGATGCTAAGTATTCGAAGTCGCACGAGTGGGTGCGCGTTGAAGGGGATCTGGCCACCGTCGGCATTACCGACTACGCGCAGGCGCAGTTGGGTGAAGTCGTCTACATCGAGCTGCCCCAAACCGGCCGCCTCGTTCACCAGGACGAAAGCTTCGGCTCTGTCGAGTCGGTCAAGGCGGTCTCCGACCTGATCTCCCCGGTCAGCGGCGAGATCGTTGAGGTGAACGAGGAGTTGGTCGACTCGCCGGAGACGGTGAACGAGGATCCCTATACGGCCGGCTGGATGGTGATCATCCGCATGGATGAGCCGGGCGAGCTGAACGACCTGCTGTCGGCGGAAGAGTACCAGGCGTTCACAGAGGAGGAGGGGTAGACTGGAACACCGATTCCTGCCCGGGACCGAGGCGGATCGGAACCAGATGCTGCACCGCATCGGCCTGGCTGACATCGAGGAGTTGTTCGCCGACGTGCCCTCGGAGGCGCGCGTGCGCGGGCCGCTGGCGCTGCCGCCGGTCCTCTCAGAGCCGGAGGTGCTGGCTTTATTAGGGGATCTGGCCGCGCGTAACGCCAGCGCCGCCCACTACGCCTGCTTCCTGGGCGCGGGCGTCTACGACCACCACATCCCCGCGGTGGTACCCACTCTGGTGGGCCGGGCCGAGTTCCTCACCTCCTACACCCCTTATCAGGCAGAGATTAGCCAGGGGCTGCTCCAGTCGATCTATGAGTACCAGACGCTGGTGTGCCAGCTCACCGACATGGACGCGGCCAACGCCTCCATGTACGACGGCGCCACCGCGCTGGCGGAAGCGGCGGTCATGGCAGGGGCAGCCACCCGCCGCAACCGCTTCCTGTTGCCCCGCACCGTGCATCCCTTTTACCGCCGGGTGGTGACCACCTACCTCGCCCCGCTCGCGTACGAGGTCGTGGAGCTCCCCTGGGACGCGAGCGGTGGCGTTGATGGCGAGGCGCTGGCGCGTGAGCTGGACGAGCACACCGCCGCCCTGCTGTTCCAGCACCCCAACTTCTTCGGCTGCCTGGAAGACGCGGCGGCCCTCACGGAGGCGGCCCACCGCGTCGGCGCCCTAGCCGTGCCGATCGTGGACCCGATCAGCCTGGGCCTGCTGAAACCGCCCGGCGCCTACGGCGCCGACATCGTGGTGGCCGAGGGCCAGAGCCTTGGCAACCAGATGAGCTTCGGCGGCCCCCTGCTGGGCTTGATGGCCTGCCGCAAAGAGCTGCTGCGCAACCTCCCCGGCCGCCTGGTGGGCGCCACCACCGACCACGAGGGGCGCACCGGCTTCTGCCTGACGCTGCAGGCGCGCGAGCAGCACATCCGGCGCGAGAAAGCCTCCTCGAACATCTGCACTAACGAGGCGTTGAACGCCCTGGCCGCCACGGTCTACCTCTGCACGCTGGGCAAGCAGGGCCTGCGGCGCGTGGCAGAGCTGTGCCTGCAGAAAGCACACTATGCTTTCGACCGCCTCCGGGAGGTCGGCTTCACCGCGCCCTTCTCGCGGCCGTTCTTCAAGGAGTTCGCCCTCAAAGCCCCCGGGCCGGTAGGGGCGCTGAACGAGCGCCTGCTGGCCGCCGGCATCCTCGGCGGCCTCGACCTGGAGCGCCTCCTCCCGGAGCTGGCTGGCCACACCCTCCTTTGCGTGACGGAGAAGCGCACCCGCGCGGAGATCGACCGACTGGTGGAGGTGGCCCGTGGTTGAGCCGCTGATCTTTGAGCTGAGCCGGCCGGGGCGGGTGGCGTTCTCGCTGCCCGAGTGCGACGTGCCGGAGCGCCCGGTGGCCGAGCTGCTGCCTTCCGACCAACTGCGCGACGAGCTGCCGCTGCCGGAGGTTTCGGCGCCACAGGTGGTGCGCCACTTCACCCGCCTCTCGCGCATGAACTACGGCGTCGATCTGGGCTTCTACCCGCTCGGCTCCTGCACGATGAAGTACAACCCGAAGGTGAACGAGGCGGCGGCGGCGCTGCCCGGCTTCGCCCAGGCCCACCCGCTGGCCGGCGAGGCACTCAGCCAGGGGGCGCTGCGCCTGCTCTACGAGCTGCAGGCGATGCTAGCGGAGATCGGCGGCATGGACGCCGTCACCCTGCAGCCGGTGGCCGGCGCCCAGGGCGAGCTCACCGGCCTGCTGATGATCCGCGCCTACCACCAGCACCGCGGGGATACCGCCCGCACGCGCATCCTGGTGCCCGACTCCTCCCACGGCACCAACCCGGCCACCGCCGCGCGCTGGGGCGACACCATCACCAGCATCCCCTCCAACGCCCGCGGGCGCGTGGATCTGGCCCAGCTCCGGGCGCAGATGGATGAGCGCGTCGCCGGCCTGATGCTCACCAACCCGAACACCCTGGGCCTCTTCGAGGATGAGGTGCTGGAGATCACGCGTACCGTTCACGATGGCGGCGGCCTCGTCTATCTCGACGGCGCCAACATGAACGCCATCCTCGGCATCGTCCGGCCCGGCGACCTCGGCTTCGACGTGATGCATTTCAACCTGCACAAGACGTTTAGCACCCCCCATGGCGGGGGCGGCCCCGGAGCCGCCGCCGTCGCCGCCAAGGCCCACCTGGAGCCGTTCCTGCCGGTGCCGCGCGTGGTCGAGCGAAACGGAACCTACGCCCTCTCCGAGGACGCCCCCCATAGCATCGGGCGCTTGCACTCGTTCTACGGCAACTTCGCCAACCTGTTGCGCGCCTACACCTACCTGCGCTCGCTTGGCCCCGACGGCCTGCGCCGCGTCGCCGAGGGCGCCGTCCTGAACGCCAACTACCTCCTGGCGCTCGTCAAGGAGGAGTATGAGGTGCCGTTTGGTGACCGCTGCATGCACGAGTTCGTGGCCTCAGCCGAGCGGCAGGCGGCACGGGGCGTGCGCGCCCTGGATATCGCCAAGCGCCTGATCGACCACGGGTTCCATCCGCCCACGATGTACTTCCCGCTGATCGTCCGCGAGGCGCTGATGATCGAGCCGACGGAGACGGAAAGCATGGAGACGCTGGAGGCGTTCGCCGAGGCGTTGTGCGCGATCGCGCGCGAGGCGCGTGAAGACCCGGAGCAGGTACGCGAGGCCCCCCACCGCGGCCCGATCGTTGCCCGCCCCGTGCGCCGCCTAGATGAGGTCTCCGCCGCTCGCCATCCCAACCTGCGCTGGACACCCCAATCATGAGCAACGTGGTCTTGCCCGGCCTGCGCCTGGTCCGCTCGGCGGCGGCGGACGGCTTCACCAACATGGCGGTGGATGAGGCGATCCTGCAGGCCCACGCCCAGGGGCAGGTGCCGCCGACGCTGCGCCTCTACGCCTGGCAGCCACCGGCGATCTCCACCGGCTACTTCCAGCCGGTGCGGCGCGATGTCAACCTGGAGGCGTGCGCCCGCGCCGGGGTGGACGTGGTGCGCCGGCTCACCGGCGGCCGGGCGGTGCTGCACGCCGACGAGGTGACCTACAGCATCGTGATCTCCGAGGCGCTGCTGCCGGAAGCGGGTGTGTTGGAGGCATACCGGATCCTTTCCAACGGCCTGATCGCCGGGCTGCGGCAGCTTGGGGTGGAGGCCCGGCTGGCGCCCGGACAGCGCGCGCTGCGCGGCCCCACCGGCGCCGATTGCTTTGCCGCCGCCGCCCGCTGCGACCTGGTGGTGGCCGGCGAGAAGATCTGTGGCAGCGCGCAGGTACGCCGGCTAGGCGTCATCCTCCAGCACGGGGCCTTGCCGCTGAAGCTGGCCGACCCCTCGCCGTTCTGGAACGAGCCGGGCGCGCCCCCGCACGCGACGGACCTGGCGCGCGCCCTGGGCCGGCACCCCTCCTGGGAGGAGGTAGCCGACGCCCTCGAAGCCGGCTTCGGCGAGGCGCTGGGAGCACCCCTGACGCGCGGCGAACTGACGCCGGCGGAACGCGCCCTGGCCGAGCAACTGCGCCGCGAGAAGTACGCCACCGAGGCCTGGAACCTGAGGCGGTGACCTGCTCTCAATGAGCAGGGTTCGGTCACCACACCCTTACCGTCACCACCCCCCGCGGCGGCAGCGGCACCGCGAACCGGTCGCGCTCCACCGGCAGCGCCTCGCCCTGGTCCTCCTCGACGATGGAAGTAAGCGCCACCCCGCGGATCGGGCCAAGGCCGAAGCACACCTGTGCCGTCGTTGGCGCGGCAGTCACGTTCCACAGGCGGAGGATCCAGCCGCGGTCATCCTCGGCGCGCTTGCACGCCAATAGCGTCACGCCATCCCCCTCCAGGCGGAGGAAGCCGGCCACCGGCGGCAGTGTGGGCGCCTTCCCGCCCTCGGTGAAGATCGTCTCCAGCGGCAGGGCCACTTCGCGCCCGAAGCGGGCCGCGTCCGCGTCGGCGACCTCGCCCCGGCAGGAGGTGAAGGCGTAGCGGAAGAGGAGGCTGCCGCACTGCGAGACGCTAAAGTTGGTGCCAAAGTTGTTGGCACAGAGGTTCGAGTAGATCCAGCCTTGCCGCAGCGCTTCTGGCGTGAGCGGCGGGTGAGCGGCGCGCTCGCCTACCACGCAGCGGTGCGCTGGCGAGACATAGCCGGGCCACAGCCCACCCAAGCTCACCATCGGCGCGTCGCGGCTGCACCAGACAACGCTCCGCTCGTCGTTCCCGGCACGCACCCAGCTCTGCACGGCGAGGGTGTCGGAGTAGGAGCCGGGCAGGAAGTCGTGGATCGGTGTCATCACGCTCAGTGCACCCTCGTAGCGGAAGCGCGCGTCTTCCACCCGGAACGGGAACGCCAGGTGCGCGTCCAATAGCGGCGTGGGATCCTTCAGAACGCGCACGGCAAAGTCGATCCGCTTCAGCCCCCGGTAGAGGGTCACCGTCTGCCGGATGCCCGGATGGCCATGCGCCGACCCAGTGCGGTGAACCGAGGCGCACACGGCGCCGGACGCGCCCTGCTCCACCCGCGCCGGCCCGGGCCGGAACTCATCCCCGAGCGGTCCGCGCACCAGCAGGTCGCCGAAAGCATGCGGCGCCTCTGGATCAAGCAGCTCCCAGCCCAGCTCCTTGTCCAGGATGCTCAGGAACCGACCGCTCTCGCCGCACAGCCGCACCCGGTAGAACTCGTTCTCCAGCTCCATCACGGCGGGTGTCCGGCGAACGACCGGGCCGGGGGATGGCGTCGGGGGTGCCTCGCGCGGCGCCAGGCGGTAGGTGCGGTAGCCGCACGCCGGCACGTCGGTCGCCACGAAGCGCAGGTCGCGCCGCAGGCCGGTGGGGATCTCGAAGAGGCCGTAGCGACGGCTGCCGTGGCCCAGGCCGGCGCGCTGCGGGGCGTAGGGCACCGTCTCGTCCGGCGCGGTGACCTCCACCAACTGGTAAGGCACCACCTCGCCCGTCGCCACCTCAATCAGGTCGAACTGGCCGGCCACCAGGTCGGCGGGCGGGTGGGCGTGCCAGCGGTCACCCAGCAGCACGCCGCGTAAGTAGCTGCCTTCCTTGTCGTCAACGGGCACCAGGGTGCTGCCGCAGTTGTCGAACTCGCGCATCGGGGTGGAGACGGGGCCGGTGCGGGCGTAGGGCAGCGGGTTGAAGACGACCAGGTGAAAGCCATCGCCCTCCAGGCACACGCGGTCGGCAAGGCGGGCCATCGCCTGGTTCAGTACGTCGTGGGTGAGGGCGGCGGCGCGGTGGGCGTGGACGCTCTTCTCCAGTTCCGCCGCGGCCGCCGTCGGCCCGCAGGGAAAGTGGTGGCCCCAGGTGTGCTCGTCGTACCAAAGCACGTCCTCATAGGCGGCGAAGAGGCGCTCGGCCGGGTAGGTCGCGCCGGTAGCGGCCGTGGCCACGGCGGCCAGCGTCTCGGCGGCCTGCAAGCCGGCATGCGTTGCCCGGCTCACGGCGGTGCCCGCGGCGGTGGAGGTGGCGCCAATCGGGTAATCCTGGCCGGGCAGCTCCCCGCGGAAGACGGGGAGGTCGTCGGGGATTTCCCGGGCGAAGTCGGCGTAGAAGCGAGCGTTGGTGCTGCAGATGAGGCGTGGGTAGGTCCAGCGCTCGTTCCACTCCCTGGCGGTGTGGGCGTAGCCTTCCACGTAGGGGGCGTTGTCGCGGGCGCCGCCGGCCACCGGCCAGCGGATAGCGCTGAAGGGATAGCCACGCTCGGCCAACTCGGCTAGCCGCTCCGCCAGGCCGGGCAGCGCCGGCCGAACATCGCCGCCGACGCCGAAGTTATCGTAGAGGAGCACGCGCTTGCCGCTGGGCGCCTCCCACCAGAAGGCACCGGGCTGGCCCTGGGGGAAGAGGCGCGCGTCGTCCCAGAACGACGGCAACTGCTGGTCGGCGCTGCCCCAGGAGTAGTAGCGCGGCAGCGCCGGGCAGAAGAGGCGGATGCCGGCCTCGGTGAGGATCTGGCACAGGCCCCAGCTCATCCCGGGCACGTCGTTGTGTTCGGCGGTGAGGATCGGGATGCCATGCGCGCGGCGAATCCGAGAGGCGTGGTAGAGCGCCCGGACGAGCGACTCGGAGCCGCAGATCTCAGTGGTCAGGTTGCCGAACAGCGCTGTCAACTCGACGTGGCCGGAGCGCAGCAGCGCCAGCATCCGCGCGCGGCGCTCGGCCGGCGCGTGGCGCAAGAAGTGGTCGAGCGACCACGCCTGCTCCACCACCACGCGAAACTGCGCGTCGTCGGGGAAGTGGCGCGTCGCCGCGGCCATCTCGATCACGCTGCCGAGGAACTCGTCGTGCTGGCGCAGCACGTGGGAGGCCAGGTCGGTGTAGCCCACGTCATGGTGCGAGCGCTGCACCAGGTGAACGCGCCAACGCCTCGGCGGCTGCCAGAGTACCTCCCGGCGGTCGCACACCTCGGCGCTAGCCAGGAGGGTGAACATCACCCGCGCCGGCTGCTCCAGGGCCTCGAAGTACAGGTCATGCGTCGACTCGCCGGGCGGCAGGGGGGCCAGGGAGCACTCCTCCCACGCGCCGCCAGGCAGCTCCACCCGCACCCGGGCGCTGATGGCCGGGCCGCCGTTGGCAACCGTCAGCAACACGCGCTGACGCAGGTGCTCTTCCGGCCCGGTGAGGAAGATGGTCGGGCAAACACGGCGAATCGAGAGGGAGCTCATCTGGGGCGGTCCTTTCCCCCATCGGCGTGGTCGAGCTCCGCGCCGCAGGCAGGCACCAGGCACCCAGCAGCGGCAGGGAGCCGGAAGGTCGCGGGTAGCCCGGAGGTTGCCAGAGGCGGGAAGTCCGACGGACGGGTAGCCCTAGAGGACTACCCTGTCCAGGGGACAAGCCGACTGAACCTGGTCAGCGCCCTTCAGGGTGTTTGTCCCCATCGCCAGGGGCGTCGTTTACGGCGCCCCGCAAAGACGCCCCGTTGAGGCTCCCCGCACCCGGGATGGGCGTCGTTTACGGCACCCAGCAAAAGGCGCCCCGCGCTACATCTCTTCCACGGCCACCCGCAGGCCGATGCTGCTGATCACCGCGGCGGCGCGGTCGCACTCCTCGCGGTCGCCATGGTGGACGAGCGAGCGGCCGCGATGGTGGATCTCCCACGTCTCCAGCTCCGCCTCGGAGCGTGGGCAGCGGGTGGCCACCTGCAGGATGTGGATCACCTCATCGAAGGTGTTGAAGTCGTTGTTGAAGACAATCACCACGTGGTCGCCGGATCCGGTGCCGGGCCCGTCCTCGGTTGGCGTCGGCCGCTCAACCGGACGCGGCAGCGTGTAGGTAGCCTCCGGCACCCGGACAGCCGTGCCGCCGGCTTCACCACGACCTGCGTGGATCTGTGCTTCCACTGGCATCGATTCCCCTCCGGCTCAGGTGGCAGCGTTCCGTCGGTGGCAACGCGGACCCGGGTGGCGGACGTGAGGGGGCGTCTTCGGCGCCAAGGGGCCGCGGCCCATCCTGGTGTTCGCCACCCGTTGGCAAGCATCCGCACCGATCTAGAAAGCCATCGGATCCCTGGTCTGGATAGTATACCCGTTTTGGGCCCGGACCATTGCGTGGGAATAGGGGAAAGGGACGCCGAACAACCCCCGGGTGGCGAAGTGGGGGTACCCGTAGCCGGTCGGGCAGACGGCGCCCTGCGCCAGCCGCCCATCCACACGGGGGCGTGGGACATCAGGAATCAGCAGGCCGGAGAACCCTCAAAGCCACGGGCGGCGTTCTCGATGCCATCCAGCATCTCGCGGCAGCGGTCGAGCAGGCGCTCTGCCTCATGGGAGGGGTTGGCCGCCGGGCGGGAGCGAAGGCCACGCCGCGCCAGCAGGAGCGCCAAGCCCCCCAGCCCGACCGCCGCCAACAGCACGTAGAGGATCGTCCGCATGCCCGTCTGTTCCCCTCACCGCCGGCCAGGCCCGCGGTGGGCTATTGATCGCCGCCGAGGTTGTAGCGCTTGTCGGGCGTTTCGTTCAGCGCCTGGAAGATCCGCTTCACGAAGGCGAGCAGCTCCATCGGGTTGAACGGCTTGGTCAGGTAGGCATCGACGCCGGAGGACCAGCCGCGGAAGATGTCGGCGTCCTGGGCCTTGGCCGTGAGCATGATGAAGGGGATGTCGCGCGTTTCCGGATCGGCGCGGATGGTGCGCAGCACCTCGAAGCCGTCCATATACGGCATCATGACGTCGCACACGATCAGATCGGGGTTGACATCCTTCACCTTGCCGACGGCCTCTTTGCCATCGAACGCGGTCGCCACCTCGTAGCCGGCGCGCTCCAGGTTCACCTGCACCAGTCGAACGATGTGCCGCTCATCGTCCACTACCAGTATCTTCTTTGCCATGGGCGTGTTGAGCCTCCTCGTGCGCAGGACCGCGGGCCTGCCTGCCGATGGCGCAGACCGTCCGCGTGGTGCTTTGCACGTGCTTTTGCCGTCGAACGGCCGATCCCCCGCTTGCACGTGCGATCCGGGAGCGGGTGGATGGGCGCTGCGCTGGGCGGAATGCACGCATCCCGCCGGAATGCACGCCAGCAGCCGGGCCAGGGCGACGTGTGGATCAGCTACCGTGAGCTACTGGCGGCAGCGCGAAGTCTGCCACCTGTGCCATTATACACGAACGCTGAAAGCTGTGTCAAGGCAAGGGGCCCTGGCGCTTCTTGAGCAGGCGCAGCACCGGGCCGTGCGGAGTCTGGGTGAGGGTCACGTCATCCACCAGGCGGCGCAGCAGGAAGGTGGGAAACTCGTCGTCCAGCAGGTGCGCCAGGGCAGCGGCGGTGGGTTCGCCCCGCCCGCCCATTTCGGCGACGACACTGTCGCCCTCCAGCCAGAAGCGGACGGTCACCGCCTGGCCCTCGGCGTGCGCGGCGTGCGCGGCGGTCACCAGGCGGTTGCACACTTCCGAAACAGCGATCTGCAAGTCTTCCAACTGCAGTGGCGCCAGGCCGGCGCGCGCGCCCACCACCTCCACCACGCGCCGGGCCACGGCCACGTACTCCGGTGCCGCCGTGAACTCCACCGCGATTGACTCGGCCTGTGCCATCATTCCCCTGCCGTCTCGGGCTCCGGGCGCTTCTTGATGATCGTGTCGATGCGCAGGATCGCCTCCGCCACCTCGAAGGCAGTGCGCAGCGCCTGCTGCTTTACCGGGAAGGGGTCCACCACGCCGGCTTCGCCCATCTCCCGCACCTCGCCGCTGTCGCAGTCGATGCCCAGCGAGGGGCAGCCCCGGGCCGCCTGGGCGGCGGTCACGTCTTCCACCTTCTCCAGCGGGTTGAACCCGGCGTTGGTGACGATCTGCATCAGCGGCCGCTTCAGCGCCTCGGCAACGCAGTCGGCGCCATAGGCGGCCATGCCCCGCAGCTCCTCGCGCAGCGCCTGCACGGCCCGGGCCGCGGCGATCTCCACCGAGCCGCCCCCCGGCACCGCGCCGCCTACCACCACCGCCTGCAGCGCCGCCGCCGCGTCGCGCGCGATCCGCTCGCGCTCGTCGCGCACCTCCCGGGTAGACGCCCCCACCAGGATCGTCGCCACCGGCTTGCCGGTGCCGCCGACGACGAACAGGCAACCACGCCGCTCGTCGGCCCGCACTTCCGCGGCGAACCCCAGCACCGCCGCCAGCTCCTGCGGGCTGCGCTTCAGCGCCGTGCGCTTCACCGGACGGGCACCGCAGTGCTCGGCGATGCTGCTCAGGTCGCTCCCGGCTACCCGGCGCACGGCCAGGGCACCGGCCTCGGTCAGCAACTCCTCGGCCACCGGGTCAATGGCGCGCTCCACCACCACGCAGCGCACGCCCGCTTGCAGCGTGGTTCGCAGGCCCTGGCGGAACTCCTCTTGCACCTGCAGGAAGCGGTTGAAGCCGGCCTCGGTCGCCAGGGCTTCCTCGCTCAGCGCCTCCGGCTCCAGGGCATCGTCGATCACCAGCACGCGGGCATCGGTCAGGTGCGCCGGCATCTGGCGGTTCATCCGCTCCTTGCGGATCACCACGCCTTGGATCACCGCGCTCTCGGCGCCTTCCTGGGCCACCACGCGCTCGGCCAGCCGATAGTGAGGGTCGAGGAGTGTCTCCCGGCCGATGAGGCGAGCCGCTTGGACCACCAGGTCGGCGATATCGGCGTGCTCGCGGCCGGCGACGTAGGCGGCCTGACGCAGCAGGGTGTCGTCCAGGCTTTCCGGGCGCCGGGCCAGCGTCGTGATCACTTCCAGGGCGCGGGTGATGCCGGCGCGCATTCCCTCCAGGATCCGGGTGACGGGCACCCCACGCGAGACGTGGTGAACGGCGGCCTGGATGAGGGCGTTGGCGAGGAGGGTCGTTGTGGTGGTGCCGTCGCCCACCTCCCGCTCCTGGGCTTTGGCGGCATGAATCAGCAGGCGCGCCGCCGGGTGGGAGACCTCAATCTTGTCGAGGATGGTGCTGCCGTCGTTGGTGATGGTGACATCGCCCAGGGTGTCGATCAGCATGCAGTTGAGGCCCTTGGGGCCCAGCGTGCCCTCGACGGCGGAGGCGACGGCGCGGATGGCGTTGGCGTTGGTGAGCAGCGCCGACAGACGCTCTTCCCCCTCCGGCGGCCGGGCGCCGCCGCTGCCGCGTGGCTCTGCCATGCGCTCTCCTGTTCCGGCGCAGTGCTGTCCGTTCGTGGCGCGGCGCTTCCTGGCCGCGCCACGAACCGGGGAACCTACAGGCTCAGCTTGGTGAGCACCTCGCCCAGCGATTGGGCCATGAACTGCACCGCCGGCAACGCCCGGTCGTAGTCCATCCGCGTTGGCCCCAGCACGCCCACCGAGCCGACGTAGCGGCCGAGCACCGTGTAGCGCGCGGCGATCAGCGAGCACGGCTGCATGCGGGGGTCGCCGCTCTCGCTGCCGATGATCACCCGGGCGCCCTCGTTGTACACTTCACGCAGCAGCGAGAAGAGCTGACGCCGCTCCTCCAGCACTCCCATCAGCCCGCGGACGACATTGGCGTTTTCAAACTCCGGCTGGCGCAGCACCTCGGCGGTGCCCTCCACCACCACCTCGCCACTCTCCTCGGCGCGGATCCGCGTCAGCAGGTCGAGCACCGTGCCACAGACCGCCCGGTAGACGGTGTCTCCCTCCGCCGAGAGCAGGTCGTGGCCGGCAGGCGTCACGCTGACGGCCTGGGCCACCGTGCGGCCTTGCAACGCCGAGACCACCAGGCGCTCGATCCCGCTCAGGTCCACCGTCATCAGGTCCACGCCGGCCTGCACGACGGCGTGCTCCACGCGGCCGGTGGCCAGGGCGACAACGACGAGCAGGCGGTCGCGGTCGAGGGTGGCGAGATGCACCTGGCGCACGATATCCTGCTCCACCTGCGGGGGAGTTGCCATGGAGACGTAGTGGGTGAGCGCGGAGAGCATGCGGCAGGTTTGATGCAGCACGCGCTCCACCTCGGCGGTTGCCTTTTCAAGCTGCGCGCGCAGCCGGCGGCGGTGCATCGCGTCGAGGGGGCAGGGGGTGAGGAGCCAATCGACGTAGAAGCGGTAGCCTTTCTCGGAGGGCACGCGGCCGGCCGAGGTGTGTGGCTGTTGCAGATAGCCCATCTCGGCCATCTCGGCCATCTCGTTGCGCAGCGTGGCAGAGCGTACCCCAAAATCGTAGCGATCGACGAGCGCCCCAGAGCCGACCGGCTCAGCCGTCTCGACGTAGTCGCGCACCACCGCCTGTAGGATGCGCTGCTTACGCTCCTCCAGCTCGATTCCCGGGGCGCGGGGTACCTCAGTAGGTGATGAGACTGTGTACCGCATAGCCTTGTAGACTCTCGCGACCCTGCAGGGCAGCCAGTTCGATCACGAAGAGCAGGGAGATGATCTCCCCACCCAGTTGCTCCACCAGGTCTACCGCGGCGCCAGCCGTGCCCCCGGTGGCGATCAGGTCGTCGACGATCACGACACGGTCGCCAGGCCGGATGGCATCGCGGTGCATCTCCACGGTATTGGTGCCATACTCCAGGGCGTACTCCGCCTGCACCACCTCCGAGGGCAGCTTCCCCAGCTTGCGCACGGGAACAAAGCCGGCCCCCAGAGCCAGCGACAGCGGCACCCCAAACATGAACCCGCGCGACTCAATGCCGACCACCACGTCCACCCGCTCGTCGCGGCAGTAGTTCACCAGGTGGTCCACGACCGCGCGCAGCGCCACGGGATCACGCAGGATCGGCGTGATGTCGCGGAAGAGGATGCCCTCCTTGGGGAAGTCGGCCACGGTGCGCACCAGCGACTTGATCTCATCGAGCGTCATGCCTGCTGTTCCTCTCTACGGCTCTGCCGCGCCACCGCTTCCGCCAGGGCGGGCCCATAGGGCGCGCGCAGCACGCCCACTTCGGTGATAAGCCCGGTCACCAACTCGGCGGGCGTCACGTCGAAGGCCGGGTTGAGCACCGGCACCCCCGCGGGAGAGACGCGAATCCCATCAATGTGCGTCATCTCCTCGCCGGCGCGCTCCTCAATCGGCACCTGGTCGCCCGAGGACATTGTCAGGTCCACGGTCGAGAGCGGCGCCGCCACGTAGAACGGGAGGCCGTGCGCCCGGCAGGCGAGCGCCACGCCGTAGGTGCCAATCTTGTTGACCACATCGCCGTTGGCGGCCACCCGGTCGGCGCCGACCACGGCACACTGGATGAGACCCCGACGCATCAGCGAGGGGGCCATGTTGTCGGCGATCAGCGTCACGTCGATGCCGTCGCGGGCCAGCTCCCACGCCGTCAGCTTCATCCCCTGCAAGCGCGGGCGGGTTTCATCGGCGAAGACGCGCACGCGCTTTCCCTGGGCCACCGCGGCGCGGATCACTCCCAGCGCCGTGCCGAACGCCACCGTCGCCAGCGCACCGGCGTTGCAGTGGGTCAGCACGGTATCCCCGTCGTTGATCAGTGCCGCGCCGAAGCGACCCATCGCCTGGTTGACAGCCACATCTTCCGCGAGGATCGCCACCGCTTCCGCTACTGCTCGATTCGCCGCGCCGGCCGCCGATCCCTCTCGCCAGGGATCAGCGACAGCCACGACTCGGTCGATGCCCCAGAAGAGGTTCACCGCCGTGGGGCGGGTGCCGGCCAGGACGCGCGCCGCCTCGTTCAGGTGGGCGCGGAACTCGTCCGGCGGCAGCGCGGCGCCCTCCAGCGCCGCCAGGGCCACCCCCAGGGCGGCGGCCGCACCGATGGCCGGTGCCCCCCGCACCTCCATCACGCGAATCGCCTCGGCAACGGCGCGATAGTCGCGATATTCCTTGATCACCAGTTCATGCGGCAGGCGGGTCTGGTCGATGAGGCGCACCACCCCATCGGCCCAATCCACCGTGCGCATCTCCGCCGTGCTCATTCGATCCTCGCCGTCGCCAACGCGCGCTGACACTCGCAGTCACCCTGATCCGGCAGCGCCGCGATCATCCCCAGAATTAGCTCCTTGACGCGCTCGTTGTTGCGCTTGAAGACGGCCAGCATCTGCTCGACGGTGACCGGCTCAATCCCGGGCAGGCCCACCAGCCCCGCGTCGTAGTCGGTGATGAGGGAGATGTTGACATAGCACATCTCCAACTCCCGGGCCAGGACACACTCGGGGTACTGGGTCATGTTGACGACGTGCCAGCCCATCTGGGAGAACCAGCGGCTCTCGGCGGCGGTGGAGAAGCGCGGCCCCTGGATCACGACGACCGTGCCGGAGCGGTGGATCCGCACGCCCTGCGCCTCGCCCACCTGAGCGGCCAGGGCACGCAACTGCGAGCAGTAGGGCGCGGCGGTGCTGATGTGCGTCACCACCGGGCCGTCGTAGTAAGTGTCCGCGCGGCCGTAGGTGCGGTCCACAAACTGGTCACACACCACGAAGTCGCCGGGATGAACATCGGCCTGCAGGCTGCCGGCGGCGGTGGGGGCGATGATGCGGGTGACGCCCAGCGACTTCATCGCCCACAGGTTGGCGCGGTAAGGGATCCGGTGTGGCGGGAGCGAGTGTTCCTTGCCGTGCCGGGGCAGGAACGCCACGCGCCGGCCAGAGACTTCCGCCAGCGCGATGCGGTCGCTCGGGGCACCGTAGGGCGTCTCGATCTTCACCTCCTCCACCTTGTCGAGGAAGGCGTAGAACCCGGACCCACCAAACACACCAATCTCGGCTTGCTTCTCCATGGTACCTCCCGCCGCAGGGCCTTGCCCATGCCGCCATGCTCAATGATAACAGACGCTTTCCGCCTTTGTCAAACCGGGCCGACAGCCGGCAGCCGCCGGTTCTCCCGGGGCAGGAGCCGCGCGGCAGGGTGCCTAATGGTAACGGTGGAATCCCGCCGGGCCGCGCGCGGCGCAAGGCGACGGCGAGGCGTTAGGAAGGCCCCCCATGTCCGGGATCTCGCTGCGTGCCATCATCCTCGGTCTGGCTGCTGTAGTCGCCGTCTGCTTTATCGTGGCCTACGCCGAGTTGGTCACGATGCACATCCAGATCGGCTTCCTGCAGTTGCCGCCGGTGGTGGTGGCGCTCCTCTTCTTCATGGTCGTGCTCTCGCGCTACGCCGGCAAGGCGCGCGAGCGCCTGCGCCTCAATGCGCAGGAGATGATGACGATCTACAGCATGATGCTGGTAGCCGCGATGATCACCTCGCGCGGCCTAATGGAGAAGCTGATCGCCCTGCTGGTGGCGCCCAACTATTACGCCAACGACGCCAACCGCTCGCAGAAGCTGTTCTTCCCTTACATCAAGAAGTGGATGGTGCCATGGGACCCGGAGGGCGAACCGCAGCAGTGGCTCACCCTGCGCTTCTACGAGGGTCTGCGCCAGGGCGAGACGATCCCCTGGCAGCCGTGGGTTCTGCCGCTGGCGGCGTGGGCGATCCTGGTGCTGGCGATCTTCTTTGGCTTCCTCTGCCTGGCAGCGCTGTTGCGTCGCCAGTGGGTGGACAACGAGCGGCTCTCCTTCCCGCTGGCGCAGCTCCCGCTGGAGATGGCGCGCAGTGGCGACACCTTCCTGCGCAACCGCCTCACCTGGTTCGGGTTTGCCATCCCCACGATCCTCTTTAGCCTCAACGGTCTGCACCAGATCGTGCCGACGGTGCCCAGCGTCAACCTGAACCTCAGCCTGAACCAGTGGTTCCCAAACCCGCCCTACTCGGCGATGTACTACACGCCGATCTACATCTCCTTCGCCGCCATCGGCTTCTTCTACTTCCTGCCCACCGATCTGCTCTTCTCGCTGTGGTTCTTCTTCGCCCTCACGCGGGTGCAAGATGTGTTTGCCGCCATGTTCAACGCGCCGCTGGAGGCAATGCCGCTCTACCCCACCCGCATCTACGTCGGCTACCAGGTGCTGGGCGCTTACGTGGTGCTGGCCGGCTACTTCCTTTACGTGGCGCGGCCGCACCTGCGGCAGGTATGGCGCGCCGCCATGGGGCGGGGCAAAGCGGACGACTCTCGGGAGCTGCTTCCTTACGGGGTGGCGTTTTGGGGGCTGACCGCCAGCGTGCTGGTCTCCGCCGCCTGGTTCATGATGGCCGGGGTTTGCTGGTGGTTCGCGCTGGTAGAGATCCTGGTCTACTTCTTCGTGGTGGCGCTGGTGATGGCGCGCAGCGTGGCCGAGTGCGGGATGTTGATGACGGAGACCTCCTTCCGCCCGATCGACATGCACTCGGTGTTCGCGGCACGGCACACCCTGGGCGGCAGCAACCTGACGGCACTAGGCTTCATCGACGCGGCGTTCCTGCGCGACCAGCGCGGCTTGATCCTCACCGGCTTCCTCGATGGCCTGCGCCTGGGTGATGGCGTCGGCCTGCGGCGGCGCGCGTTCCTGCCGGTCTTCGCCGGGGCGATTGCCCTGGCACTGCTGGTGGCGGGCTTCCTCCACCTGTGGATCCCCTACCACCGGGGCGGCATCAACCTCTACTATTACGTTTACTCCGGCAACCCGCTGTGGGCGTTCCAAAACCACGCCCCGGCGGTGGAGAACCCGGTCAACTTCGACTGGCGGGCGCCGGTCTTCACGATGGTCGGCGTGGCGGTGGCCTTGGTGCTGGTGGTGATGCGTGCCACCTTCTTCTGGTGGCCGCTGCACCCGATGGGCTACGCCCTGAGCGCATCCTGGACGCTGATCGTCTTCTGGTTCCCCTGCTTCGTGGCCTGGGTGATCAAGGCGGTGATCTCCCGCTATGGCGGTATGAAATACTACCTGATCGCCCGCCCCTTCTTCCTCGGGATGATCCTGGCCGAGTTTAGCATGGCGGTGTTGTGGACGCTGCTGTCGGCTACCTTCGGCATCTCCCCGCCTGCCTTCCCCTGGCCGTAGGGGCGCCCGGCCAGAACCCGGGCCAAAACGGAGGCCGGGCCTGGCTCTGGCCGCGATCTCCATGGCACGCCTCGCCAATCCAAACGTTAGGCGGGTGGCAAGAGGCCAGCTCCTGGGAGAGTCGCGGAGCGCCGCGGCAACGCGGCTTCCTACAGTGTGAAGCCCGATGGCTCGGGCACTCCGGCCAGTTGCCTGGAAAAGTAGCGGAGCGCCGCGGCAACGCGGCTTCCTACAGTGTGAAGCCCGATTGCTCGGGCACTCCGGCCAGTTGCCTGGGAGAGTAACGGAGTGCTGCAGCAATGCGGCTTCCTAACAGTGTGAAGCCCGATGGCTCGGGCACTCCGGTCAGTTGCCTGGGAGAGTAACACCCCCTCGGCGTCGGCGACGTCACTATGATGGCCGGCGGGACGCCGGCGATCCGACCACGTACCCGGCGTCGGACGCCTCCTACGCCGGGGGCCGGCCGGGGCGATGGTTGTGGTGCCAGGGGATATGCCGGAACGGGAGTTGCCAGTGAGCGCGAGCATCAACCCAGAGCACATCATCACCCTTCAGGGGCAGCAGTACTGCACCTATCGGGGAGTGCTGGAGTGTGCCCACAGCCTGGGCCTGGAGGGGATCCGCACGCGCATCCTGCAGGTGCCCGGCCCCGACAACGACCACGTCGCCATCGTCGAGGCGGAAGTGCGGCTGAAGGACGGCCGGGTCTTTGTGGACGTGGCGGATGCCTCGCCGAAGAACGTTCACGCGCGGCTGGCTACGGCGCTGATTCGCCTGGCCTCCACGCGCGCCAAGGGGCGGGCGCTGCGCGACGCGGTCAACATCGGTGAGGTGCTGGCCGAGGAGCTCCCGGACGTGGAGGCCGAGCAGCCGCTGCCAGCGGCCCCTTCCCGCACGCCGGCACGCGCCGCGGCAGCCCCCGCGCGCGCCATGGCCCGCGCCAGCGAGAGTGACACGCGTGAAAGCGCGCCATCCCCGGCCCCCCGCGCCGCGGCCCATACCAGCGAGAGTGACGCGCGGGAGAGCGTGCCGCCCGCGCGCACGTCCCCTCCGGTGGTCAACCCGCCCCTCCAGGCGGAACCGGAGCCCGCGGCGCCCCACCCGGTTGCCCCGGCGGTAGAGGCGCCGCCCGCCGAGCACGTTTGCAGCAGCCCGGACTGCGGCCGGTCCGTCACCCAGGGGCAGTACAACTTCAGCATCCAGAAGTTTGGCCAGCCGCTCTGCCCTGCCTGCCAACGTAGGCAGCAGAGCCGGGAGAAAGCGACCGCATGAAGGCGTCCAGCGAGTTTCAACGGCGCAATCAGCGGCGCACCTGGACGGTGATCCTCTTCCTGGTGGCACTGCTACTGGTGGCGCTGCTCTCCATCAGCTACTTCGCGGTGATGATGGCCACCGAGGGGGGCGCCAGCTTCATGGCTCAGGCGCAGCGCCTGAAGGAGTGCGGCCACCAGCGCATGCTGCCGCTGGCCGCGGCCGCCGAGCGCTACCGCCGGGGCGAGGGGAAATACCCGGAGCGCATTGAGGACGTGTTCCCGGTCTACCTGGCGGAGGAGCAGATGCTCTACTGCCCGCTCGACACGGCGGGGCCCGACGCCAAGCGCAGCAGCTTCACCTACCAGCCGCCCGAGCCCGACAAGCCAAACGTGCCGCTGCTGGAATGCCCCCACCACGACCCGTTGGTGCTGCTGGTGCGCCCGCAAGGCCGGATGGAGCCGGGCCACACCCTCTGGGTGCTGCACACCAAAGCGCGCGCCCGGTCCACTCAATAAAGCCGATGGCCCCCAGCGGGGCGTCCGACGGCTGCGCCCCGGTGCGTCCGCGCCGTCGCCAACGGATCCTAGCCCGCCGCCATTGGGGTCTGCTGGTGCGCGCGCTCGAGCAGCGCCACGACCTCCTCATCCGACACCTGGTCGAAGCGCTGGTACCATTGCCCCACCGCGAAGAACGGCTCTGGCATCTCCAGGACGATGATGCGGTCGGCCTCCGGCTGCAGGCGGGCAACGCTGGCGGGGGGAGCCACCGGCACGGCCAGCACCAGTGCCGCCGGCTGCTGCTGCCGCAGGCTGCGCAGGCTGGCCAGCACCGTGCTGCCGGTGGCGATCCCATCATCCACCACGATCGCTGTCTTGCCCGCCACGTTTAGCGGCGGCCGGTCGCCGCGGTAGGCCTTTAACCGCCGCTCGATCTCCTGCACCTGCTCCCGCGCCGCGCGCTCGAGGTACTCCTCGCTCACCCCGGGATACCTCGTCGCCATCGGGTCCACCACCCGGGTGCCATCGGCGGCCACGGCGCCAATCGCCAACTCGGGGTTGCCCGGCGCCGGCAGCTTCCGCGACACCACAACGTCGAGCGGTATTCCCAACTCGCGGGCAACCTCGTAGGCAACAACCACGCCGCCGCGAGGCACGCCGAGGACTATCGCGTCCCGGCCTCGGTACTCCTTCAGCTCCCGCGCCAGGAGCTTCCCCGCCTCGACACGATCCTCGTAGACCATGGCACGGCCCTCCCTCGCCGCTCTTCCCGCGCCTCCCCCAGGGTCAAACACTACCGGTTGGGTTCCCGCCGCGGGGGTCACCCCTCGCTGTAGCGCGCCCAGCAGCCGGGCGACTCCCAAACGGTGACCGACTGCAGCCGCGCCGGCGCGGGCAGTTCGGGAGCCAGCCGCTGGTAGATGTAGCGCGCGATCACCTCCGAGCTGGCGTTCTCTTGCTGGAAAGGCGGCAGTTCATTCAGGAAGGCATGGTCCAGCTCGTCGATCACCGCCTTCAGCAGCCGCTTGAGGATCGTGAAGTCCAGGGCCAGCCCGGTCGCATCCAGCTCCGCCGCGGCGGCCACCGCCTCCACCTCAAAGCGGTGACCATGCAGCCGCTCGCATTTGCCCTGGTAGCCCCGCAGGCAGTGCGCGGCATCAAAGTGAAGGCGCGCGCCAATCTCAAACATCGGTCAGTAATCCTCTCCCAGTTGCCAGCGAGCAACAGCACCCGCACTGTTCTGTTGATGGATCCTCACCACTTACGCCCGGCCCAGCGGGCCGCGGCGAACCCGCTCCAGCAGCTCCGCGTTGGACGACGTTGTCTGCAGCAGGTTCAGCAGGCGCTCGGTGCGCCGCTCCGGCTCTGGCGCGAAGTCAAGTAGGTAGCGGCGCAGCTTGTTGACGGCCTCCAGTTCCTCGGCGGGCACCAGCAGCTCCTCACGCCGAGTGCCGGAGGCGGCCACGTCGATCGCCGGATAAAGCCGGCGCTCGGCCACGCGCCGCTCCAGGCGCACTTCCCAGTTGCCGGTGCCCTTGAACTCCTCGAAGATCAGCTCGTCCAGGCGGCTGCCGGTTTCTACCAGGACCGTCGCCAGAATCGTCAGGCTCCCTCCGCCCTCGATGGCGCGGGCATCGCCCAGGAACTGGCGCGGCATCGTCAGGGCGGCGGCGTCCATGCCCCCCGAGAGTGAGCGGCCGGTGCCCCGCGCCCCCAGGTTGGAGGCCCGGGCGAGGCGGGTGAGGCTATCCAGCAAAATGAAAACGTGACGGCCGCGCTCGACGAGGCGCTCGGCGCGCGCCATCACCAGGCGGGCCAGGTGCAGGTGGCTGCGCGGCTCCGCGTCGAAGCTGGAGGCGAACACCTGCCCGAAGCCCTCGCGCCGGAAGTCGGTCACCTCCTCCGGACGCTCGTCAATGAGCAGCAGCAGCAGGGTGATGTCGGGCGCGGTGCGAGCGACGCTGCGGGCGATCTGCTGCAGGATGCGTGTTTTGCCCGCTTTCGGGGGCGCCACGATCAGGCCACGTTGACCACGACCGAGGGGGGCCAGCAGGTCGATGGCCCGGCCGGTCAGGTCGCTCGCGCCGCTCTCTAGGCGCAGGCGCACCTCCGGCGACACCGCGGTGAGGCTATCGAACAGCGGGCGCACCGCCGCGCGCTCCGCCGGCTCGCCTTCCACCGTCTCAACCGCCAGCAGCGACGGGTGGCGCTCCTTGCCCGCGGGCGGCCGCACCGTTCCGGCGACGCGATCCCCGGTGCGCAGCCCGAAGGCACGAATCTGTGACTGCGCCACGTAGACATCCCGTGGCGAAGCCTCGAGGCCAGGGCGCACGCGGAGGAATCCGGTGCCGTTCTCCAACACCTCCAGGATGCCTTCCCCTGTGTTCGTCTGCGGGTCCATGCTTTCTCCAGTTACTTCCACGCGGCGGGTGAGCGGGCCGGCACGCCTCACGAAGACGAACCGGGCGCGAGCGACGCCGGCGCCACCGATCCTTACCCCGCGCGGCACGGTATCTCGCATTGCTCCGCAACGCCGGGACATCGTGACCAATCCTCCATCCCCGGCAGGGCGCGGCGCCGGTCGGGAAGCGAGAGGGCGGACACCGGGGGGCGGTGGGCAAGCGGGCGCTGCCGGAGACAGTATAGCACATCCCGCCCACCAGCGGAAGGCATCGCGCGGATTTCGCCGTGGAGCGCCGCAGCCATGCGGCCAGGATGCCCGATGGCTCGGGCGCTCCGGCCTCTATCCGTGGGCGTCGGATGGGCGCTACGGCTCGGGTTCGGCGTTGGGCGAGGAGGAATCCAGGCGTTCGCGGCGGCCCAACAGCGCCAGCGTCACCGCGCCCAGGGCGGTGAGGCACAGGAAAACGAACAGCGCCCAGCCCAGGACCGGGAACAGGGAGGCCCCGAAGAGGATCGCCAGCCCCCAGGTGGCGGCGGTGAGCCGACTGGGGGTGCGGCCGCCCAACTCCAGGAGGGTGTGGCCCACCAGCGCGCCGATGGCCGGCAGTCCGAGGACAATGCCAAGCAGCAGCGCGGCGGCAATCAGCACCGCCAGCAGGCCCCCACCCCCGCCCCGATCTGCCAGCACGGCCAGCAGCGCGCCTCCCAGGAGGAGGGTGATCACTCCTGCCAGGAAGCAGACCCCACTGCGCTGCACCAGCGCGCGGCGGGCGGCCGCGACCGGGCCGGGCAGCAGCGCCAGCACCAGCAGCTCCAACATCACCAGGGAGGGAAGCGCCACCAACAGCAAAAGGATCCCGGCGACAACGCCTTCGGGCCGCGGGCTGGTGCCCGGCCCCGCCATGGCCGCCGCCGGTAGGGCCAGCATCAGCAGCAGCACCCGGCGCGTGAGGGTCAGAACGTGCATCAGTGGGTCTCTCTACCGCGCGGGATGACGCGGCGCGCCGGAGAGGGGCAAGCGCGCCAGCAGCACCAGCGCCACGGCTGCGACCAGGGCCGTCACCACGGCAGCGTCGGCTGGCAGCCTGCCGGACGGCACCCAGTCGAGCGCCGCAAGCGCCTCCAGGCGGGCCAGGGCCGCGGCCACGGGGCGTTGCGCCGTCTCCACGGCTCGTGACCACCAGTAGCCCAGAGGCGCCCGGCTCAGCCAGCCGGCGGCCGGGAGAAGGAGCAGCGCGACGGTGGCATACAGCCCCGCCAGGCAGGCCAACTCCCAACGAGAGAGGCGGAGACGAGCGCGGCTCGACGGCGCCGGGGCGGGCAGCGCCCGCACGGACGCCATCACCGCCCGGGTAAACTCCGGCCCCGGGTCGTGGCGCGGCAGGGAGGCGAAAGCCGCGTCGAGGTCCGCGCGCGCCGCCTCCGCGCGGGCACACTCCGGGCAGTGGCGCAGGTGGGTACGCGCGGCCGCGGCCGCCGCCCCCTCCAGGCGCCCGTCCAGGTAGTCCTCGAGAGTCTCTCGCCGGTTGCAGTGCATCTCCGCGCTCATGGGGCGGCAACCCCCTCCAGAGCCTGCCGCAACAGCGCTCGGCCCCGGTGCAGGAAGGTGCGCACCGTGTTCAGCGGCACCTGCATCACCACGGCGATCCCCTCGTAGCTCAGCTCTTCCATATGGTATAACAAAATGGCAACCCGGTAGCGTTCGGGGAGGGCCAGGATCGCGTCGTGGATCTCCTGGCGTTCCTCGCGCCGCAGCCAGTGCCGCTCCGGCTCGGCCGACAGATCCGGCAGCGGCAGCTCGTAAGCATCCTCGCCCTCGCCGATGATTAGCGGCACCGTCGGGAGGCGCTTCCGCCGCAGCGCTGAGGCGCAATGGTTGGTGGCGACGCGGTAGAGCCAGGGCGAGAAGCGCTGGGTGGCATCAAACGTATGCAGGCCCTGGTAAGCGCGCACGAACACCTCCTGCGCCAGGTCCTCGGCATCCTCGCGGTTGCCCACCAGGCGCAGGATGAGGTTGAAGATGCGCGCGCGATAGCGGTCGACCAGGAGCGCGTAGGCGCCCAGGTCACCCTCTCGGCACCGCTCCACCAGATACTCGTCCGTCGGGCTCATGGGTGGTCTCGCCCGGGCGCCGCCGCGCCCTCCCCTCGCCGCTGCAACCTACCCTCTGTTACGCCGGCGCCGCCGGAGGAGTTTCACCCTGTCCGGCGCGGCCTACGGCAGGAACTCCGCCATCACGTCGTTGGCGAAGAGGAGCCCCTGGTGCGTCAGCGAAAGGCGCGCGTCGTCGGCGCGCAGGAGGCCGGCAGCTACCAGGCGGCGGATCTGCTCTCCATAGACCGCCTCCGGGGGCACGCCGAAGCGCTCGCGGAAGCGGGCGTGCTCCATCCCCTCCAGCAGGCGCAGGCCCACCATCATCGTCTCGCCCATCTCCAGGGCCCCCTCGATGCGTTCCGCTGTTTCCACCGGGCGCTCTCCCCGGGCCACTGCCTCCAGGTAGCGCGACAGCGAGCGCACGTTCGCCGCGCGCACCCCGCCCAGGTAGCTCACCGCCGACGGACCAAAGCCAAGGTAAGGCTCGTTCCGCCAGTAGATCTGGTTGTGCCGGCTGCGTTGGCCCGGCCGGGCAAAGTTAGAGACCTCGTAGTGCTCGTAGCCGGCGGCCGTCAGCACGGCGATCCCCGCCTCGAACATCGCTACGTCGGTCTCCTCAGTGGGCAGGGAGAGCCGACCCTCGCGCTGCCAGGTCGCGAACGGAGTGTCCGGCTCCACAATCAGGCTGTAGGCGGAGAGGTGCTCCGGCTGCAGCGCCACGGCGCGGCGCAAGGTGTCGTGCCAACTGGCGAGCGTCTGCCCTGGAAGGCCAAACATCAGGTCAAGGCTCAGGCTATCGAACCCGGTCGCGCGCAGCAGCGACACGGCGGCCTCCGCCTCCGCGGCGGTGTGGATCCGGCCGAGGGCGCGCAGCTCCGCGTCGTTAAAGCTCTGCACGCCGAGGCTGACGCGGTTGACGCCAAGCTCGCGGAACGCCCGCGCCTTCTCGCGGTCCAGCGTGCCCGGGTTGCTTTCGAGGGTGATCTCGGCCTGGGGGGCAACGCGGAAGCACGCCCGCGCCGTCTCCAGGATGCGCCCCAACTGCGCCGGGCTCAGCAGCGAGGGCGTGCCGCCGCCGAGGAAGATCGTGGGGGCATCCAGGGGGCCAAGCGAGGCGTGCGCCCGCGCGGCGATTTCCATCTCGCGGCAGACAGCATCGACGAACGCCTCTTCGAGGCCGCGCCCATCGGCCATCGGCAGCGAGTAGAAGTCGCAGTAATGGCACTTCCGCACGCAGAACGGTACGTGAATGTAGAGGCCCACCTCCATGCCGCCATTATAGCACAGAGCGGAGCCGTTCCGGGAACCTTGGGGGTGGGCCATCAGCGCCGGCTGGGGCCTGGCACGGCGCTGAACCGCTCACGCCGGGATCGTCTCCGGGCGGGCGTAGCGGCCGAAGAGGGCGCCCCACTCGGTGGCGAGAATCTGCCGGACACGGCGCTTGCCGATGAACGGATACCAGTAGCCGTCGTGGTAAGCGCGTGAGGCAAGGAAGGACCAGGGCACCAGCCAGGTACGCAGCAGCAAGTGCTCCAGCGGCTTCAGTGGGCCATGGTAGATCAGCTTCTGGCCGCGGCTGGCAAACGTCTCCCGCTGGTGGTTGAAGTGCCAGTTCACTTCGCTGATGTCCGCGCCGACGACCTCGATCTCCTTGGGATCGCCCACCCCCAGGCCGTCCTCGTGCGCCAGGCGAATGAAGTCGAACCGCATCGGGTCGAAGCCCATTAGCTTGGCCTCGATGGCGTCAATCGCCACCTGGTCGGCGCTGGCGAGGATCGTGTTCTTCACGTGGGGCACCATGGCACGCGGCCCGGGGCCATCGCCGGCGATGGTGCCATCCATCACCGCGAACAGGCCGGGGTGGATCTCCTGCTGGATCGCCAGCAGGTCTACCAGCGTTTCGTGAATGACGGCGTGCGTCCAGTGGCGGTTCTCCCGCAGCAGGCCGCCGAAAGCGTTCTTCATCGCCCCGGTAATGCCGGTGAAGACGTGCGTTTTCGTCGTCGGCAGGTGGATTGCGTTGCGGCCGATGAACAGCCCCGGGATCAGGATGCCATCGGGGAAGACCTGGTGCAGCACCCGCATTCGCGCCCGCGGCTGGTAGTTGACCCACTCCACCCCGGGCTCGTAGAGGTAGGTGAATTCCAGCCCGTGCTTCTCGACCACCGGGCTGAGGTGGTTGCGGCGCGCGCCCACCTTCGGATCGACCACCACGGTGCGGTTTTGGGCCGGGATCAGGTTCTGGTAGCCCGCCTCCTTCAGCTTGCGGATCACGCCGTCGAACTGCCAGGGCGTGGTGGAGCAGCCGGGGTAGTAGTGGTGCCAGGAGATGTTAATCTTCAGCAGGGTATCGTTTGCCACCGGAAGGTGCTGCCGCATCCCCGCCAGCTCCATCAGCCGGCCGTAGTCTTCCACCACCGTCTCCGGCGTGGTCTGCAGCACCGCTACCGTCGCTCTTGCCATCGCGGGACCTCCAAGGGCATCTATGCAATACTTGGGAACCACACCAACAGCGTGCCGCGCGCGGGACCCTCCCCGCCGCGGAAAAGCTCACCCAACCAAGGGGCCATGTTACCAAGGGCGCACCGCGTTTGGTCCACCACCACCCCAAGGCCACCCCGGTCCATAGACCCCAAACGCAGAACGGGGTTCCCCCCACGCCGACCGGGGCAACCGGATCAGGGCGAGCCCGGTCGCTCCGCCGGCCGGGCCACACAGAGGAGCGAGGTGCCGATGGGCAGGTTGGCGGTGCCAAGGAATGCGGCCTCCAGGCGCAGATAGCCGAGGAACGCCGCGTTCAGCGGGCCGGCCACCATCCCCAGGTCTGCCTTGGGCGCCCGCCCGCGCCCCCAGCGGCGCCGCAGGCTGCGGATCGCCAGGGCCGGCAGGAAGAACGCGGCGTAGCCGTAGGTCAGTCGGGTCACCGTCAGCCCGGCGGCCTCCACGTGCTGCCGCAGCAGCCGGGCCGTGTAGCGCCGCCGATGCGCCAGCGCCACGTCGTGGTCGCTCCACAACAGCGGGTGAGCCGGCACGCTGAGCACCACGCTGCCGCCGGGGGCACACACCCGGCCCATCTCCCGCAAGGCCGCCACCGGGTCGTCCAGGTGCTCGACCACGTCCAGGGCGGTGACCACGGCGAAGGTGCCATCGGCAAACGCCAGGCGCTGTGCGTCGCAGGCACACACCCGCCGGCAGCCGCGCTGAGCAGTGTAGGCCAACGCCGCGGCGGCCAGGTCTACGCCGACCGGCTTCCCGAAGCGCGCCAGCGCCGCCAGGGTTGCCCCCGTTCCGCACCCCACGTCCAGAATGAGGGCCTCGCCGCCAGGGCGCGCCACCTGCCGTAGCAGGGCCTGCACCAGCAGGCGTTTGCCGGCAAACCACCAGTTGCGGTCCTCCACAGCCCGCATACGGTGGTATTCTTGTTCGTTCATCGCCATCACCATTATACCCTGAGCGGCCTCCCAGCGTCAAAGCGGCGTGATTCGGCGCGTGGGGAGAGCAGGGCCGGGGGAAAAGGTCTGCCTGGGGATCGGGGGGTGGAGGGCGAACGCGAAGGCGCTACTCGCCGGTACGGAAGCGGTAGCCGACGCCCGGCTCGGTGAGGATGTAGCGGGGGCGAGAGGTGTCCGCCTCGATCTTGTGCCGAAGCTGGCTGATGAAGACGCGCAGGTACTCCGGCTGCGCGCCGTAACGGTTGCCCCACACCGCCTTGAGCAGCATGTTGTGCGTCAGCACCCGGTCGGCGTTGTCGACGAGGTACTTCAGCAGCGCGTACTCGGTGGGGGTCAGCCGCACCTCCTCCCCACGTAAGGTGACGACGCGGCGATGGAAATCGATGTGCAACTCCCCGGTGGTAAAGGTGGCGCCAGGGGGAGCATCTCCTTCGGCCTGGATGCCGGCACGCCGCAGCGCGGAGCGGATTCGCGCCAGCACCTCTTCCAGGCCAAACGGTTTGGTCACGTAGTCATCGGCGCCCAGGTCCAGCGCCTGCACCTTGGCCTGCTCCTCTCCACGGGCGGAGAGGATGATGATCGGCACCTGCGACCATTCGCGGATGCGGCGGGTGAACTCCAGGCCGTCCAGGACCGGCATCAGCAGGTCGAGGAGGATCACGTCGGGCGGGCAGGCGGCGGCGAGGTCGAGGCCCTCCTCGCCGTTGGCAGCCGTGGTCACGTCGTAGCCGCGGGCGGTGAGGTTGCGGCGCAGGGCACGCCGCATCTGTTCCTCGTCGTCCACTACGAGCACGCGCTTCTTCATCAGCCGGATCCTGATTCGCGGGCAGGCCCGCTCGGCGAGCACCGGTCAGCGTGGGGGGGCGCCAGGCGCAGACGGCCGGCTCTATGCCAGCCGGGCGGATTCTACCACACGCGTGCCACCCCTGTCAAACAAATGAAAACGCCCGTGTCACTGCTCAGTGAAAAGTTCCATGGTTGTTGCTCAGTGACTTTTTCCATACCCTATGGGTATGGAGAGCATCACCTTGAGCAAGGAACAACAGCGCAGGCTGGAGATTATCCACCGCGTGC
>JAAZEB010000016.1 GCA_012512505.1 Armatimonadota bacterium
CTCGGTGACCACGGAATGGCCCAACGTGGCGCCCCAGGAGATCGAGGCGCAGGTGACCCGCCCGATCGAACGCGCCGTCGCCTCCGTCAGCAACGTCTACGAGGTGAGCTCCACCACCTCGGAGGGCCGCTCGCGGGTGCGCGTTCAGTTCCGCTGGGGCACCGATATCGGCCAGGCCGCCGTCGATGTCTTGCAGCAGATCGAGCGTGTGCGCCGCCGCTTCCCCGACGACCCGACGCTGCAAAGCCCCACCGTCGGCAAGTTCGACCCGTCGCAGTTGCCGATCCTTACCTTCGGCGTCACCGGCATCGCCGACCCGGTGAAACTGCGGGTGGTGGTCGACAACCAGATCGCCCCGATGATCGAGTCGGCCGATGGGGTGGCCTCAGTGACCGTCTCCGGCGGGTTGGAGCGCGCCATCGTGGTGGAGGTAGACCCGGAGCGCCTACGTGCCCGCAGCCTGTCGTTGTCGGATATCACCCGGCGCCTGGTTCAGGAGAACCAGAACCTGCCCGCCGGCATCGCCCGCGAGAGTGATACCGAGTACACCATCCGCAGCCTCGGCTGGTTCACCAGCCTGGAGGATGTGGAGACCATTCCGGTCGGCATGTTTGCCGGCCAACCGGTGCTCCTCCGCGACGTGGCGACCGTGCGCGATGCCCATGCCGAGCAGCGCGTCTACTCGCGGCTGGATGGCCGCCCGGCCATCGGGCTGACGGTCACCAAGCAAAGCGGCGCCAACACCGTCAGCACCGCCGAGTCGGTCTTCGAGCGCGTGCGCCAGGTGAACAAGCTCTACCCGGATCTGCGCTTCGACGTGGTCTATGATCAGTCGCAGTTCATCGTCCACTCGATCAACGATGTCAAGAAGCACGCGATTATCGGTGGCCTGCTGGCGGTACTGATCCTGCTCTTTTTCCTGCGCAACGTGCGCAGCACGGTGGTGGTGGCGCTCTCCATCCCGATCTCGATTATCTCCACCTTCGCCCTGCTCTACCTGGCCGGCTTCTCGCTGAACACCATGTCGCTGGGTGGCATGGCGCTGGCAACCGGCCTGATCGTCGACGACGCCGTCGTCGTGTTGGAGAACATCTTCCGGCATATCGAGCGTGACCGCAAGAGCGCCGTTGAGGCGGCGGTGAGTGGCACCACCGAGATCCTCAGCGCGGTGATTGCCTCCACCCTCACGGTGATGATCGTCTTCCTGCCGCTGCTGCTGATTCGCGGGCAGGCCGGGCAGATGTTCACCCAGTTCGGGCTGGTGGTGGTCTTCGCCATGGCCGTCTCGCTGCTGTCGGCAACGACGATCGTGCCGATGCTGGCCTCGCGCCTGGTCCACGGCGAGGCTCACCGCGAGGTGCTGGCGAACGGCCACCGGCGCGGGCTCATGGAACGCCTCTTCATGCGCTGGGGTGCCTGGTTTGATGCCCTCGATGAGGCGTACCGCGGCGGGCTGCGGTGGGCTTTGCGGCACCGCCCCTGGGTGATCCTCATCGCCCTGGCGATCACTGCCTCCACGGCACTGCTGGTACCCCACATCGGCACGGAGATGCTGCCCGAATCAGACACGGGCGACCTGAACATCTCCGTGCGCATGCCGGTGGGCACGGCGCTGGAGAAGACGGAAGCGGTGATGCGGCGCATCGAGGCGATCCTCGAGGAGAACCCCAACGTCGAGATGGCGCTCGCCACCGCCGGCTCGGGCGGCATCCGCGGCGGCCTGGCGTCGTCCGCCTCGAACCAGGGTGGGGTGACCGTGCGCCTGAAGGAGGACCGCGAGACGCCCACGCTGCAAGTGGTGAACGACCTGCGCCGGGAGATGGCGCAGATCCCGGGCGCGCGCATCTTCGTGCGCACCTCCGACCTCGTCTCGCAGATGGTCACCGGCGGCACCCAGCGCGTGGAGGTCGTCATCTTCGGCGACGACCTGGGCACGCTCTCGCGCCTGGCGGGCGAAGTGATGGCGCGCGTGCGCAGCGTGCCCGGCTACGAGAACGTGGACGTGAACTGGGAGGAGTCGACGCCGGAGATCCAGTGGCGGGTGGACCGCCAGAAGGCGCTGTCGCTGGGAGTAACGTTCCAGGATATCGCCAACGCGATCGGCACGGCCACCAACGGCACGGTGGCCAGCTACTACCAAGAAGGGGGCTTCCAATACCCGATCCTGGTGATCCTCCCGGATGCGAAGCGGAAAACGGTGGACGCGCTGATGAACCTGCCGATCCGACCGATCAGCGGGAGCGGGCAGCACGTCTTGCTCAGCCAGGTGGCTAAGCCCCAGTTCGCCATGGGGCCCAGCCAGATCACCCGCCTGAACCGGCAGCGTTTCATCTCGGTGAGCGGCACGCCGATGGGCCGGCCGGCTGGAGAGGTGCAGGCCGATATCGCCACGGCACTGGCCGACCTGCAGTTGCCGGAGGGCTACTACTGGGATTGGGGCAGCTCGCAGAAGCGGCAGGCGGAGGAGTTTGCCGGCCTGACGCTGGCGGTGGTGCTGGCCGTGCTGCTGATCTACATGCTGCTGGCCTCCCAGTTTGAGTCGTTCATCCACCCGCTGACGGTGCTGCTGTCGGTGCCGCTTTCCTCCGTGGGGGTGGCGCTGGCGCTGTTCCTGACCGGGCGGGCCTTCGGCCTCACCGCCTTCATCGGCCTGCTGATGCTGGTGGGCATCGTCGTCAAGAACGGCATCTTGTTGGTGGACTACACCAACCTCCTGCGCTCGCGCGGGCTGTCGCTGCACGAGGCGGTGCTGACGGCGGGCCCCACCCGACTGCGGCCGATCTTGATGACCTCGGCGGCGTCGATCCTGGGCATGCTCCCGATCGCCATCGGCATGGGCCGCGGCTCCGAGATGCAGGCCCCCATGGCCACCGCTGCCATCGGCGGCCTTGCCACCTCGACGCTGCTGACCCTGTTCGTGGTACCCACCGTCTATACCCTGTTGGATGACCTGGCCGGATTGCTCCGAGGGCGAAAGAAGAAGAGCGACGCCGCCACGCCCGGCACGGGTCCAAACGGCAGCGCCGACGGCGATGGCCACGCGCAGACGGTAGCCGACCACCTGAAGGCGCACACCCCGGCCGAGTGAGTGGCGGGAAAGGCGCCGCCGGTCGGTGGCTGCCCTGCCCATTGAAAGAGCGACTGGTGATGCAGAATGATATCCCGCTTGCTTCTGTAGGAAGACCGCCGGCGGTGCACCCGGCGCGGTCCGGGCGCCGCGCGGCGTGCCTGGCTGTCCTGCTGGCGTGCGCGCTGCCGGCGCAGGCCGAGCAAGCGCCGGCGCCACCGGTGGCGCCCAACGTGCAGGAGGCACCCCTGCCGCCCCCGGTGGAGCTGCCGGCGCCCGACTCCCGACCTGACGACGTTCCCGACCGCCCGCTGACGGCGGCGGAGGCGGCGGCCATCGCCCTGCGCTACCATGCCAACGTCACCGCGGCACAGGCGGGCGTGGTGGGCGCCCAGGCGCGCGTGCGGCAGGCACAGGCCGCCCTGCGCCCCACCGCCGGCATCGGCGCCGGCTACACCCGCTCCGACCGCGTCGTGTCTGGCGGTGGCAGTGGCGGCAGTGGCGGCAGTGGCTCTAGTTCGCCCGGCTACTCTGCCTCGGCCACCCTCCGGCAGTTGCTGTTCGACCGGCAGCACTCGCGCGACCTGGTGCGCCAGGCGGCGGCGCAGGAGCGCGGCGCGACCGAGAGCCTCAGCCGGGTGGAGGCCGACTTGGTGTTGCAGGTGAAGCAGGCGTTCTACACCTACCTCCAGAACACGCGGTTGGTGGCGGTCAACGAGGCGAACCTGCGCAGCCGGCGCGAGCACCTGGCCCTGGCGGAGGCCCGCCTGAAGGCAGGCGTGGGCCTGCCGCTGGACGTGGTGCGCGCCAAGACCGCCGTCTCCGAGGCGGTGCTGGCGCTGACTACGGCGCGCAACAACGCCTCCACCGCGCGGGTAAGCCTGGCGGCGCTGATGGGCCTGGATCCCCGCACCCCGATCCAGGTGGCGGAAAGCAGTGAACCGGAGGTAAAGGAGGAGGATGTGAACGCGCTGATCGAGAGCGCGCTAAAGCAGCGGCCGGAGGTGCGTCAGGCAGAGGCGGCGGTGGAAGCCTCGCGCTACGCGGTGAGCGCCGCGCGCACCACCAACGCCCCCGCCCTCTCCGCTAGCGCCGGGCTCTCCTCGCGCGGCGCCGACCTGTCTGGCATCGGCACCTCGGTGACGCTCGGGCTGCAACTGCAGTGGACCCCCTTTGATGGCGGGGTGGCCGCCGGGCGGATGGCGGAGGCCCAGGCCGGCGCAGAGACGGCGGAGGCCCAGCTCCGCAACATCCAGCAGCAGGTGGTGGCCGAGGTCTCGCAAGCGTACCTGAACCTGCGCACCGCCGAGCAGCGCGTTGCCACCGCCGAAGACGGTATCGCCAACGCCGAGGAGAGCCTGCGTCTGGCATCCGGCCGCTACCGCGCCGGGGTGGGCATCTTCCTCGACGTGCTCGACGCCCAGGCGGCGCTCCTCACCGCTCAGACCACCCACATCAATGCTGTGGCGGCTGTCGCCCAGGCACGGGCGGCGTTGAGCCGTGCCCTGGGTGCCCCGGTGCGGCCATGAGGGGCGGCGGCGGCGGCTGGATGGGGGCTGAGCGCAGCCTCGGCGGCCTGCCGCGGACCCACGGCCTGCGCAACGGGTACTACGGCGATGACTGGAAGGGCCCGGTCAAGATCGACCGGGCCCAGGTCCGGCGCGTCCTGAGCTACTTCTCTCCCTACTGGGCGCAGTGGCTGGTGATCTTCGTTTGCATCGGCGCCACCGCCGGCCTGGGAGTGCTGCCGCCGCTGCTGGTGCGCGGCATCCTCGACCACGCGATCCCAACCGGAGACATCCGCCAGTTGCACCGGCTCGTGGGCGGCCTGGTGGGCCTCAGCCTCCTCGTCAACCTGATCGGAGTGCTGCAGAACTACCTGAACGCCCGCGTCAGCCAGCGGATCCTGTTTGACCTGCGCAACCAGCTCTACCGCCACCTGCAGCGCATGTCGCTGCACTTCTACACCACCACCCGCGCCGGCGAGATCGTCTCCCGGGTCAACAACGATGTCGCCGCCGTGCAGAGCGTGGCCACCGGCACCCTGATTGGGATCGTCACCAACACCCTGACCGTCGCCGCCACCTTGATCGTCATCTTCGGGCTCGATTGGCGGCTGGCGCTGATGGCGGTGTTGGTCGTGCCCACCTTCGTGCTCCCCACGCGGGTGGTGGGCCGGTTCCGCCACCGCCTCTCCCGGCAGACCCAAGAACGCCAGGCGGACCTGCTGGCATTCATGCAAGAGCGCCTGCACATCGGGGGAATGCTGCTCACCAAGGTGTTTGGGCAGGCATCGGCGGACGCCAACGCCTTCGAGACGAGAAACCGCGACCTGATGGAGCTGAACGTGCGCCAGGCGATGGCCGGCCGCTGGCTCTTCATGTGCCTGAGCACCATCAGCGTGGCTGGTCCGGCGCTCATCTACTGGTACGGCGGCTACCAGGCGATCCAGAACCAGCTTTCCGTCGGCACGATCATCGCCTTCGTGGCGTACCTCACCAACCTCTACCGCCCGGTCGCCCAGCTTGCTAGCGTTTACGTGGATGTGCTGGGCGCCATGGCCGTCTTCGAGCGCATCTTCGAGTATCTAGACACCCGCCCGGAGGTGGAGGACCGGCCGGACGCCCACGTCCTCGCCACTACCCAGGGGCACGTGCGCTTCGAGGCGGTGAGCTTTGCCTACCCGACGGGCGCGGAGGACCCTGGCGACGAGCCGCAAGCCTCACGGCCGCAGCACTCCCCCCAGGGGCTGGCCCTGCGAGACGTGACGTTCGAGATCCGCCCGGGAGAGCGCGTGGCGCTGGTGGGGCCCAGCGGCGCCGGCAAGACGACGGTGACCTATCTACTGCCGCGCTTCTACGACCCCACCTCGGGGCGCATCACCCTCGACGGCCACGACCTGCGCTCCCTGACGCAGGAGAGCCTGCGTGCCCACATCGCGATGGTCACCCAGGAGACGTTCCTCTTCCACGCCAGCGTGCGCGAGAACCTCCTCTATGCCCGGCCCGACGCCACCGATCGTCAGATCGAGGCGGCAACCCGGGCGGCCCATATCCACGACTTCATCCAAAGCCTCCCCCAGGGCTACGAGACGGTCGTGGGCGAGCGAGCGTTCCGCCTCTCCGGCGGGGAGAAGCAGCGCCTGGCCATCGCCCGGGCGCTGCTGAAGGACCCACGCATCCTCATCCTGGACGAGGCGACCAGCAACCTGGATGCTACCTCCGAATACCTGATCCAGGAGGCGCTCGAAACGCTGATGCGGGGCCGCACCGCCCTGGTGATCGCCCACCGCCTCTCGACGATCCTCACCGCCGACCAGATCCTGGTCCTCGACGGCGGCCGCCTGGTGGAGGCCGGGCGCCATGAAGAGCTGTTGCAGCGCGGCGGCCTCTATGCCACCCTCTACCACCAGCAGTTCAGCAACGTCGTCGCGACCGCCACCCGAGCGCGTGGGTGAGGTGTCGCGCCCCGTTGGCAGTGCGGCGGGGGATCGCCGCCCCCGGGCCAGGAAGGGCACCGAGGTGACGGCGCCTTAGCCGGGGCTGCTGGCTGCCGCCATCTCCGGGGCTGCCGGAGCGACGGCTGCGGCGGGCTGCTGCTGGCACGAATCGGCCCGGCGCACCTCGATCTGGCCATCGCGAACCCGCGTCTCGAAGCAGTAGGCGGGGAAGGTGGCCGGCCCGCGCAGCACCTGTCCG
The DNA here is from genome assembly GCA_012512505.1 of Armatimonadota bacterium. Classification (GTDB taxonomy): domain Bacteria; phylum Armatimonadota; class JAAZEB01; order JAAZEB01; family JAAZEB01; genus JAAZEB01. Next base: position 6,766 of record JAAZEB010000016.1, read on the forward strand.
GCGTCATCGAAGGCGAACTGTGAGCCGTGCCAGGGGCAGGTGACGCGGTCTTCGCCCAACTCCCCTTCAGACAGCGGGCCGCCCATGTGGGTGCAGGTCTCCGACAGCGCGTGGATGCGGTCGCCGAAGCGCACCAGTAGGATCGGCATCCCGTGAACCAGCACGCGCCGCATCTGCCGCTCCGGCAGCTCGCTCTCGGGCAGCACTGCCACGAACTCTTCCGGTGGCGTTTGGCCGGAGGTGCGGTCTACCCCGAGCCGCTTCTCGTACACTAGGTGGCCGCCCAGGTAGGCGGAGGTGCCGGCCAGGGCGAACCCCAGCAGGCCCAGCCCCCGGCCTGCCCCGCGCGCGCCCCGCCGCCGCATGACCAGGGAAGCGCCGTAAAGGAGAGTGGCTCCTACGTTCAGGGTGGCGTGCAGCACGCCAATGCGCCGGGTGTCGCGGCTGGTGTACTGCCAGTCGTTCAACCCGGTCACCGCCGCGCCGGCTGCCCCCACCAGCCCGATCGCCACCGCCGCGTCGGCGCCGGCCGCCAGTTCGTTGGTCGGGCGCAGCGTATCCACCGCGTCGAGGACGGTTGCCGCCGTCCAGGCGCCCACCGGCACGTCGGTGATCGCCGGGTGCAGGGGATGCTGCAGCCAGGTGCCGTGGAGGGCATTGCGGACGGCGCGCGGCGTGGGGCTGTCCTGCCCCAGGGCGCGCGTCGCCACCGTGCCGAGAACGCGGTCCACCGGGTCCAGCCACCGCTGCCGGGCGATCGTCTGCATCAGTGCGCGTACGTTCATCGGGTGCTGCCTCCCTTTCCACCGGGGGTGCCGCCCGCCAGACGCGTGCGGCAGCGAAGGAGTAGCCTCCTCCCCAAGGGATTGTTCCACGCGCGGGCACGGTCCAAACCTGAGGCCGCTCTGCCTACGGCGCGGCCGCCCTTAGCGACAGCCGCACCGTGGTGACGGCGTGTGCGCCCAGGCGCAGCCGCACCCGCCTGCCCTCAACGCGCAGTGGCCGCTCTGCCCCCGCCTGCCCGGCATGCCAGGCGGAGCGCACCGGCCAGAACAGCTCCAACCGCGCGCGTGCTGGCTTCCCCAGCATCTCGCGACAGCGCAGCAGCAGGCTGTCGTCCTCCTCGCTCTTCCGCAGGGAGCAGAGGAGCGCGTTGCCCGGCGCGACGCGCAGGAAGCTCGCCGCCGGCGGCAGCGGGCGTGGTCCCTCGACCACCGGCGAGCACACGGCCAGCAGCGGGCTGTCTGCCTCTGCCCCGGCGCGCCAGCCACGCTCCCAACCACCCCGGTGCGAGGTGAGCGAGACGCGGTAGTCGCAATCGTCTCCCGCGACCGGCTCCGGGAGCACCGGCTGCAGGATGGGGTAGGGCAGCGGCACGCCGACCGCCTCGGTGGCCTCCCATTGCGTCGTGCCCGGGCTCAGCGTCACGCTGAAGCGGCCATCGCCCACGGTCACCCAGCGCGGCACCCCCGGGCGGAATGTACTGCTCCCTGGCGGTTGGTGGTAATCGTCGGGGCTGACCCGCACCACCCCGGTGGGCGTGGCAAAGGTGATGTGGGCGCTGGGGATGCGGAGCGGGAACGCCAGGTGACACTCGGGGCCGGAGGCGGGGTTCCCCTCCAGGAGGGTCGTTTCCAGATCCACACGTTTGAGGTTCGGATAGAGGGACAGGCGCTGGCGCACGCGGCCGTGAGGGGTTGCCTGCTCCCACTGGAAGCGGTGGCGCACCGGCCCGTGCTCGACGGCGATCCACCACGGGCGGTCGCGGCTCAGCCGGTAGAACGCCCCCGGGCCATCGCTTCCCGGGCGCCGAAGGAGCACTTCCCCGCCGAGAAGCTGCTCAGGCTGCAGCAACTCGCGCTTCAGCGCCTTGTCGTAGAGGCTGTTGAGGCCGCCGTGAGCGAACAACACCCGGTAGAAATGGCTCTCATAGCTGGCTGGTGCCCGTGCCGGCGCGGGGGGATCGCCGGACTCCCACGTCGGCACCAGCGTGAAGGCCCGGTAGCCAAGCGGCGGCACTTGCCGGGCGATGAACAGCAACTCGGCCGCCTTCAGGCTGCCCCCGCCGTGGCGCTCCACGGCGGCAAGCTGCGACGGCACCGGCGCTCCGGTTGGGTCGAGCACTCGCAGGCCGTGGGCCTGGCCCGGCCTCAGCGCCACCCGGCACCGCACCAGATCGCTGCGTTCCCATGACAGCGGGTTGAACACTACCAGGCTGGCCACCGGCAAGCGGCGACCATCGACCGGCGACTGCCCGGCCACCCCTGGCACCGGCACCCGGGCGGCAATCGATTCCAGGGCACTGATGAGGGCCTGCCGGGCGAGGTCACGCGCCGGCTCCGGGCGGTCGCCCTCGGCGGCCTGCCGGGCACGCCTCAGCGCCTCCCGGGGGTAGTCGCGGAAGCTGCCTTCCAGGAGGGCCGCCACGGTGGTGAACGTCTCCGCGGCCGACAGCGGCGTGACTACCTCGCCCCCGCTCGCCTCCGCGGCGGCTTGTGCCGCCGGCAGCGCGAGCATCACCAGCAGCAAACCCCACCCTCGCCACCGTTGTCGGCGCATCCTCCCCCCTTCCCCCCAAAGCAGACCGACCTCCGGAAGGCCGCTCCCACCCGGACCATCGCCCCCGGTGCGGGGCGCACCCTGGCGCTGTGCGTGGCCGTCGGCTCCTCAGTTGCCCTCCTGGAGGTGGTAGAGCAGCGTGAGGGTGCTGTCGGGTGGCAGCGTCACCCGGGTGGTGCCGGCCAGGGGTTGGTGCCACGCCAGGTGGGTGCCCGCTGCCGGACGGGGGAACGGCAGGGCGCGCTGCAAACGCGGGCGTCGGGCGTGCCGGAGGCCAACCACCGCCGTCACCTCGCGGTGGGTGCCGTTGGCCAGCGCCACTACCAGGCGCTGGTCCTTCACAAAGGCGGCCGCGTAGGGCGCATCGCACTGCCGCAGCGCCGGCACCACCCGGGCGCCGGCCGGGATCCACGGCAGTAGCGTCTGCAGAGCGTGTAGCACCGGCCGGGGAGTGCTGCCCCGCGAGGGCCGGCGGAGGAGCCCCCACTCGTGGTTGCTCCATTCCTGGTCGGCCGCCTCCCACAGGATCGCCGCGTTGGCGCCGCCGTTCAGCAGCGACAGCGTGTTCTCGTAGACGCGCACGGCGTAGGGCACCGTGTCGGAAGCCGCCAACTCCTTGCGGCCGCCGTCGGGGCTAGGGTACTCCACGCCGTGGAAGCACGTGGCCTTGGTGGCGTACTCGGTGATCAAGAGCGGCAGCCGACGCCGGGGGTCCTTGCGGCGCAGCGACGCCTCGAAGTGCGGCCACACCTGGCGGACGTAAGTCTGCCCCCCCTCGGCGTTGATGGCCGGCAGCCCCCACTCCCAGGCGTGGATCGACCAGGCCGCCAACGCCTGCACCGCCTCCTCGTCCAGGGCGTTCACCCAGCGCTCGCCCTCCGGACCCCAGTCGATGTGTGCCGTGCCCGGGCCGACGGTACCAACGTCGCGGTAGCCGCGGTCGTCCAGCTCCGCGCGCACCCGCTTTACTAGTTCACCGTTCTCCGCGGGCGGCACGTGGATGTTCCAGTCGCCATCCGGCTCGTTGTACAGCTCAAGGTAGGGTGGGCGCAGCCCCAGCGACGCGCAGTGGTGAACGGCGGCGCCCCAGAGGCGGGCAAACGCCGTGTGATACTCCGGCTTCAGGCGCCGGCCCTCGCCCAGCCAGGCCACCGGCGGGTTCCCGATGCACAAGATCACCCTTAGGCGCAGCCGCCGCGCCAGCGCCGCCGTGGCTCGCAGTGGCTCGGCGCCAGGATAGGTGGCCCACCAGCGGTCAAACTCGTCGCGCGTTGCCGCCGCCCTCGGCGCCGGATCGGGGGGCAGCCCCAGCCACAGGCGGGCGTGGTTCAGCCGCAGCGAACGGAACATCCCCTCCACCGTCAGATCCCCCGGCCAGATATTGGCGCCAAAGCCGGCCACCCGCTGCGCCGTGCGGCTCACGTCGAAGAGGATCGTCGCGCCCGTTGCCTCGGTCGCCGCCGCCGGCAAGCCGGGCGTCAGAACTGCCGCGGCCAGTGCCAGCCCCATCGCTTGTCGCAGCACGCCGGTTCTCTCCTCTCGGGCGGCATCGGCCCTGGGGCGCGGTGGGCCGATCAGTATCGGCGCATTATGCCGAACACGGCCGAGCCCCGGCGGATCAGTTTGACGCAACCAAGAGCGATCCCTACCCGCCGCCGGCGCCGCTTGGCCTGGGCACGGCGCCTCGCCGGAACGCCCGATCGCGGCGGCACCGCGGTCATCGCCGGTGAAAGCGGCGGGAGGAGATCGGGGCGGGCATCGGGAACCCTGAGCGCGAACCCATCGAGGAGAGACGCCATGCTGAACACGCTTGTCATCACCGTCGGCCTGGCTGCGGCCGACATCACCGGGCACACCAACCGCGAGATTCAGGCGGCGGTGGACCGCGCCGCCGCCCAGGGGGGCGGCATCGTGCGCCTCGGCGCCGGCACCTACGACATGGAAGACTCCCTGCACCTGCGCAGCGGCGTGCGCGTCGTTGGGGAAGGGGAGCGAACCATCCTGCGCAAGCGGCCCAGCGTCAGCTCGCCCCTCTCCGCCGACCTGGGCTATGGGCATTACGACCTCTCCCTGGCTGAGCCGGACCGGTTCCACGTCGGCATGGGCGTTCACATCCACGACAACAACAGCATGGGGTTCTACGATACCGTCGCCACCCTCACCTGGCGGGAAGGCGACCGCTTTGGCATCAGCCGCATGCTGAACCACGACTACGGACGCTACGCGGAGGCGGTGGTGACCTCCATCTTCCCGGTGATCAGCGGCTACCACCTGCAAGACGCGGGCGTCGAGAACCTGGTGATCGACGGCAACAAGGCGGAGAACGCCTACCTCAACGGCTGCCGTGGCGGGGGCGTGTTCCTGCTGCAGGCGCACGGCATCACTCTGCGCAAGCTGTTCGTTCGCAACTACAATGGCGATGGCATCAGCTTCCAGCAGTGCCGCGACACGCGGATCGAGGAGTGCGTGGTGGAGGGCAACGCCGGCCTGGGCTTGCATCCGGGCAGCGGCTCCGTGGGCCCGGTGCTGCGAGGCAACGTCTGCCGCGGCAACGGTGGCGATGGCATCTTCTACTGCCTGCGCGTCTCTTACTCGCTGTGCGAGGGGAACACGATTGAGGGCAACGGGGGCTACGGCATCTCCATCGGCGGGCGCGACACCGACCACCTGATCCGGGGCAACACCATCCGCGGCAACGACAAGGCGGGCATCTACTTCCGTGAGGGTGACCGGGCCATGGCTGGCAGCCGCCAGCACATCGAGCGCAACACCCTGGAAGGCAATTGCCGCCGGGAAGGCAGCGCCGAGATCGAGATCCAGGGCGAGACGCGCGACATCCACCTGCTAGACAACATCCTGGTGCCGATTGCCCGCGGCACCCAGGCGATTTGGGGCCTCCTCGTGGGTCCAAAGGCCGACCGCATCCACTTCGCCGGCAACGAGGTGGCCGGCCCGGCGGAGCGCGCCGTGCAGAATCAGGCCGGTCCCACCGCCCTCAGCCGCGAGCGCCCCGCTCAGCCGCTGCCGGTAGGCCCGGCGCACATCCCCCAGAACGGCGCCGCTCACCTGGGCCCCGGGTAGCCCGGCGCTACCTGGCCGCGAAGAGCAGCGCCTTCGACTCTAGCGCGCGCAGGCCGCTTTGCAGCACCCGCGTGTCGCCATCGCCCGGCAGCGCGACGGTGTCCCGGCCGGCAAAGCTGATCACCTCTACCGCATCGGCACCTAGCCCCGGGCAGTGCAGGCGCAGCGCCGGCACGTCATCCAGGCTCCAGTTGGTCAGGTAGAGAACCGTCCGGCTGCCGTCACGCGCGTGGAAGAGATCCAGGGAGACGTACGCCTCGCCGATCACGAAGGGGGGGGCAGCGGTCGGGGCCGAGGCCTCGCAGCACCGCCTGCAGAATCGCCTGCCGCGCCGGCTGGAAGTAGAACGAGACGCCAGCGCCATAGCGGCCGTAGGGGAAAAGCGCCACGCGGCCGTCGACGACCGCGATGCCCGGCGCACCCACCTCGCCCGAGGGATGCCGGGTGGTCGGTTTCAAGGCAGGGGGCCGGCCATATTCGATGTCGAGGAACCAGCACCCGGTCTCCTGCAAGGAGAGGCGTGCTTCCGGCAGCCCCTCATAGCGCTCGCCGTCGCACACCTGCTCGTAGGAGTGCCGGCCTTCGTTCAGCGCGACCCAGGTTGCCCGGGTGATCCCCGCCAGTTCCCCCAGGCCCAGCGCCACCAGCGTCGCGACCGCGTCGCCGTCCAGGATCACGAAGTTGCGGGCGAACAGCCGCTCGATCTGCGCGGTGGTGAGGTTGCGCAGGTACTGCCCCGAGAGCGCGACGCAGCCGTCAACGAGCGCGTCGGGCGCCGTGGCGTGGTAGGTGTTGGCGATCCCAAAGGCGGAGAGGACCGCCGGCCAGATCGCCTCGGTGGGGTGGAGCTCCTCCAGCCGCTCGCCCTGCTGGGTGTGCAGCGTGTAGGCGGCTGTTGGGCACACCGGCACGGTGATGCCCCCGGGCCGCATTGTCTCCAGGCCCAGCGCGCAGATCGCCTCGCAGAAGGGACGGGTTTCGGCTAGCATCGCTTCCCACCCCTGGCCGGGATGGATCCCGTTGCCCATCATATCGAAGAGGTTCATCGTGATCCCCTGGATGCCCAGGGAGAGCGCCGAGGTGATCTGGAATCGCGAGAACCGCTTCGACTTGGTGAAGCGCGCGTGCGGGTAGTTCTCCAGCTCGGGGTAGCACTCGGTGTTCGCGGGCACCAGGGCGCGCGTCTGCCGGGATACCTGGTTGAAACCGACGAGGTAGGCGGCCGGGCTGGGCTCGCGATAGGCCGGCAGGCTGGGCCGCAGCACGGGGGCATGCTCCGGGCCGGCCAGGGCCCTCAGAATGCCGTGCCAGTCGCGCGCCTCGGCGCAGTGCACCGCCGGGTCGCTGCTCATCAAGCCGAGCCGCGTGTCGGGCGCGACCGCGCGCACGGCGTCGCCGATCCGCTGCGCCAGCGCCACCATCGACTCGCGGCAAACGTCGAGCCAGAGGGCCCGGAACGGGTGGGGAGTGCCCGGCGCCAGGATGGCCCGCACGAACTCCTCGCGAGACACGGGCCGACCGGCGCGGCGCGAGAACTCGGCCAGGTGTCGGTCACAGAAGCACCCTCCCCACTCCAGCGGGTGGTGGTTGTGGAGACGAAAGTCGTCCTCCACCCACAGGTAGGTGGGCCGCGCCTCGGCGTACAGCGCGAACATCTCCTCCAGATAGCGGCCAAACTCGGGGCACAGCGGGCACGGCGTCAGTGAGGACTGCCGGCCGCGGCAATCCACCATGCGCTCGAAACGCTGCCCCGGTTTCAGCACGCGCCCGTGGTCGAAGTGGCGCAGGGTCATCAGCGGGTTGAGGGAGGTAGTGGTGCCGATCTCCCGCAGGGCCTCTCCCGCGCGGCGGATCGTCTCCAGCCAGGGGCGCATCTCCGCGGCGGTGGCATGGCCCTGATCCAGTTCGCCGCAACTGGTGAAGAACATCACGTCGTCGATCCCGGCGTCGCGGCAGAAGCGCACCAGGGCGTCCACTTTTTCTGCCTCATGGAACCCGGGCTGGATGGTCAGGCGCAACCGGTACTGGAAGGGCATGCGGCGAGCACTCCAATCAACATCACGGCGGTCGGGGGCCGGTCTCCCCACGAGGGCAGGCGGGTGGTGTCCCTCGCCTTTGCGTGGTGAGACCGGCCCCCGGTGTGGTCCTTACTTCCGTACGGCGGCTAGCCAGGCATCAAGCTGGGAGTCGTCGCCCCACTCGCGGACCATCCTCACACCCTCCTTGCGGGCGATGCGCTCGAACTGGTCGACCAGCGCCGGCACGTCGGAGGTGGCGTACTGCGCCTGCGTTTCCGGGGTGCGCGCCAGGGTGATCTCGGTGTAGAGGATCGGCAAGCGGGCCACCTGCACGCGGTGCAGGCGCACCGGATCATCCTTCACCGCCGCCTCCGCCTGGTCGAAGATGGCGCGCGCCTCGGCGAGCATCGCCGCCGTCAGGTAGTGCCGGGGGTGGGTGTAGATGGTCACGTGCAGATTCGGGTCGCGCTGGGTTTCGCGGTGGATCAGGTTGAGGTACTGGCGCACCTGCGGCGCCGCCGGCCCGTAGTAGGCGGCGCAGAACTCATCAATCGCCTTGTCGGTGTCGTAGTCTGGATCCCACAGCAGCTTGGCGAAGACGTAGTTGCGCAGCTCCTGCAGCTCCGAGCCTTTGGTGTAGTAACACGACTCCTCGTAGACCCCCTTCACCCCGTTGGCCAGGAAGAACTGGATGTTCGGCTTCAGCACGTAGAGGTTGGGGAAGGGGCAGATCGAGTGGGCGTAGTTGATGATGTAGTCCCAGATCCAGAGCCGATCGCAGATCGCCTTCCAGCCGCGGATGTCATCGGCGAAAGTGCGGTTGTAGTTATCCTCACCCAGCGAGTGGATGAAGCAGCACTCAATGCTGCACAGGCAGATGATCACGTTGGGGCGCGGCTTGGTGATCTTCGGTGGCTTGCGGGTGTACTGGTAGGCCAGCGTCTCGATAGCGATGTGCGGGTAGTCGCGGGCGATGTCGTCGGCCACGGCGTTCACGAAGCGCAGCAGCGGGCCGGCCTGGCTGCCCTCCTCCTCGGCGATCCGGGTACACTCCGGGCACTCGCAGTAGTTGTGCGTGTCGTTCTGCGACACGGAGAAGACGGTCTTGTCCGGCATCTCCTTGATCCAGCGGCGTACCCCCTCGATGGTGATCCGCAGCACGTCGGGGTTGGTCAGACAAAGCTGGGCGTAGCCAGACTGCCGCTTGCCCTTCACCAGCGAGAAGTACTCGGGATGCTCGTTGAAGTACTTCTGCGGCGGTACCAGCGAGGCGAAGGTATGCGCCAGGCTCTGCACCCCCACGTTGCCCCCTTGCTCCTTCGTCTGGTGGTGGAGGGAGCCGTTGAGGCGCAGCCGCGCGGCGAAGGCGCCGTCTTGCGCTATCGGGTAGTCACCGGCGCGGTACTCCAGTGCCGGGACGAATCGCTTGTCCAGCGCCGGCACGTCGATCGTGCCCTCTTTCGGCCAGGTGGCGCAGTCGGGCGTGAACCAGCGGCAGCCGAGCACGTCCTCCAGCAGGGTGTAGACGGCGTAGAGCACGCCGCGCTGGTTGCCGGCCAGCATCACCGCCGGGCCGGCGCTCTTCAGGTGCAGCCCTTCCAGACCCAGGCTTTCCGTCTCCACCCGCAGCGCGTCCGGTTTTACCTGGCGGCAGTGGCCGATGTAGAATGGGATTGCCCGGCCGGCCGCCTTCTCGCTGCGGATTGGCACCACGCCGCCGGTGATCAGCTCCAGGTGGCTCTGCAGTTCGCGCGCCGCGTAGGTCTCGGAGGGCGTCGGCTGCTCCGGCACGACGATGGCGTGTGTCGCCGGGGTCACAGTCTTGCCGCCGATGCGCACTACGCAGCGGCCCAACTCCTGCCGGCGGGCGGCCAGCTTCTCCGCCGTTTCCTCCACCTGCTTCATGGCTGCCTCCAACTCTCCCGCCGAGGGCGAGTCTTTCGGGATCGCGGCCAGGGCCGCGGCCAGCGGCCGGCGCACCTGCCGCAGGCGCTGCTCTTGCTCCTTCAACGTGGCGGGCCCGGTGCCCGCGATGAGGTTCTCGATCACCAACCGCACGCTGCGCCCGGCGCGCTCCAGGCCGGGGTTGAGCCGCACCGCGTCGCGGCAGATCGCCACCTTCTCCGCGTCGCTCATCCCGACGGTGATCTCGTTGAAGCGTTCCATCCCCTGATGATAGCTGGGTCCGCCGAAGGCGACCACGTCGCGCACGTAGGGCCGGCGCGCGCGTGGCTGGGGCGTGTTCTGGGCCAGCACCGTGGCGATGTCCGCGCGAACCAGGCCGTCGCTGCGCTTCAGGAGCGCCGCGGCCTGGCGCATCTTTCCTTGCTTGACCAGCCAGCGGGCGATCAGGCGCAGTTCGTCCTCCGTCGGCTCGCGCTTGGCCAGCAGCGCCGCCATCGTCTCCTCCGGCCCGGCGATCTTCTCGACCACCACGTCATCCACCCACGCCTCGCAGTGGGCGGCATCCATGTAGGCGAGCGGGTGGATGTACATCGTCTCGTGGGGCGAGACGAAGGTGACCTCGGTGCGCGTCCAGTCGGTGGTGGCCGTGATGGGCTGGAAACTGATGAAGGCCCACTCGTAGCTATCCCACTCGTAGCAGTAGGGCGCATAGAGGGTGCCGGTGCCGACCTTCGCCTTCACCCAGGTAGTCACCCGGTAACGGGCAAAAGGCTCTACCGCGAGGCGCTCGCCGATGGCGTCCCAGTGGTTGGCGGCCCCGACAGCCAGGTGCCCGGCCCTTTCGCCGGTGCGCGCCGTGCCGGGCACGCCGGTCTTCTCGAAGCCGGGGTCCAGGTAGAGGTTCTGCGCGCGCGCCGGACCGGCCAGGGCCAGCACGGCCAGCAGCACGACCGATAAAGCCGCGTCGCGAAAACTGCGTCGATCCATGGTCACTCCCTCATCTATGCCTGTGGCAGGTTGCCCCGGGTGGGTGGCAGGGTAGCCCATTGACAGGGTAGCCCCCGGAGCGGGCCCCCGATGGGTGGCTGTTTACGGCGCCCCGTACCTCTACCGGGGATCGGCGTCGTTCATGGTGCCTGGTACCGACGACCCAGGCGATCACTCGCAAACGACGCGGAAGCCGACGTTGTGGACCCCCTGCCACTGGGGGTAGCTCAGGCGGAAAGCAGAGCGCGCTCGCCGTGGCCGGTCGGTCCACGAGCCGCCGCGCACCACCCGCCGGCCCGCCGCGCCGGCTGCCCCCTCCTCGCCTCCGCCGGGCTGCGGATGGTAGAGGGTGCGCGTCCACTCGCAGACGTTGCCGTGCATGTCGTGCAGGCCCCAGGGGTTCGGTCGGAAGCTGCCCACGTCCGCCGTCACCAGGGCGCCGTCGCGGAAGCGCGGCTCCTTCAGCAGCCAGTCTGGCGAATCCGCGCGGTAGTACTCGCTCAAGGAGGCATCGGCCAGGTTGGCGGAAGCGGAGAAGTCGGTCTCCAGATCGCCATACCACAGCGGGGTGGTGGTGCCGGCCCGGCAGGCGTACTCCCACTGCGCCTCGGTCGGCAGCGAGACGCGCCGGCCGGTGCGCTGGGAAAGCCAGCGGCAGAACGCCATGGCTCGATCCCAGGAGACACGCACCACCGGCTGTTTCGGCCCATTCAGCGGATAGCCGCGCAGATACTGGTCCTTGTTCAGCCAGTTGGCAACGCCGCTATCGTGCGTGGGATCGAAGCGCCGGAACTGCTCGTTGGTCACCTCCAGCTTGCCGATGGCGAACGGCCGCGCGATCCGCACCCGCACCGGCGGCTGCTCGTCGGGGTAGCCCGCGGCATCTCCCATCACAAACTCGCCGGCCGGCACCGTCACCAGTTCCAGGGTGATACCACCCCCCAAATCAAGCGATTCGGGCTTGCCGATGGCGGATGGCGGCGTGCCGGCCCCCCGCGCGGCCAGGCGAGCCAGCCGCGCCGAGCTCTCCCCGCCGCTCTTAGGGACCTGGCCGATCTGGCTCCCCCCAGGTTTGGGGGGCTGAGGGGGCTGTGCGACCCCACTCCCCCCGGATTCGGGGGGCTGAGGGGACTGCCCGGCCACATCCGAAATCCGAACCCCCAAATCCACAACGGCTTCTGGGTCTTCATCGATGCCGGCGTACAGCAGGCGCAGCGCCCGGCGGCGCTCGTCCCCCTTGTTCGGGATCGGCTGGTGCTCGTGCCAGGTGCCGTGGCAGGGCACGTTCAGGTCGATCCAGGTGATCAGGCGGTCCCAGGCCTCGCGGTTGAGCACCACGCCGTAGTGTCCCTTCTGCAGCAACTGCACCAGCTCGCTGGTGTCGGCGTGGTACTCCGCGGCGATTGGCAGGTGGTAGTCGCTCTCCGGGCCGGGCCGGCGCACGTAGCGGTGCAGCGCCTCATACGCCGGCGTGAAGCGGCCGCGGTAGTCCGGCCGCGCCTTCAGCCCGCGCAGATCCGGTGGCGTCCCCGCTTCCCCGTGGCAGCGCACGCAGTAGTGGTCGAGCACCGGCTGCACCTCCCGCTCGAAGCTGAAGCCGCGCGTCGGTCCGTACCAGGGGGTGATCTCCACCGGCGCGGAGCGGGCGGCCTCGCTGTCGCGGACGGTTGGCGTGCTATTCTGCGGCTCGTGGCAGCCAACGCAAGACAGCGTCTCGCCCGGCATCGCGGTCATCCAGCTCCGCATCACCTGCAGCGCCTTCCCCTCGGCATCGAGCGGTTGCACCACCAGCGGCGTGTTGGCCGGCACCCGGAACAGCGCCGAGCCATCCGGCCGCACCGGCACGGTGCCCAGAATGCGCTTCACATCCCAGGGACCATCAATGCCGATGTGGATGTGCCCGCCCATGTTCGGGTAGGCGTAGTGGTTGGCGTAGACACGCAGCGCCTTCACCGCGCCGCGCGGCACTCCCTTCAGCCCGTCGCCCTGGTAGACATCAGCCAGGTAGACCAGGGCGTCCTTGCGCTCCGGCTGCACCCTCTCCGGCACCACGATCGGCGCCCGGTGAGGCCGCAGCGGGATCGGCTCGAAGAGGGCGTAGCCCTCCAGTTCGGCCAGCGGCACCAGGTTGTCGAACGTATCCGCCAGGTAGATTCCCCAGGGCGCGTCCGGGTTCGGCTTGCAAGAGACAAGGAAGTAGCGGTCGCTTAGCGGCCAGGGGTGCAGGAACTTTGGCCAGCTCCCCTCAACGAGCTGATCCTGGATGATCGGCTCTACTTTCTTGCCGTAACCAGGGATGCGCTGCACCACGCCATCGCCCTCTCGCCGGCCCCGCGCCGGGTCGAAAAGGACCAGCTCGCCCATGCGGGGCACGCCGTGGTGCCCGGAAACGATGGCGACCACCTGCGTTGGGTGACCGGGGATCGGGCGGGCGTAGAAGATCGAGTTCGGCCAGTAGGAGTTGCTGCCGTAGTACTCCGCCTGCTCCGTGCCGTCCGGGTTCATGTGGAACAGCAGGCGGGTGAAGTAGTGTGGCGTGTCGCTGTACTCCCAGCGGGTATACAGCACCTTGCCGTTGTTCAGCAGCGTCGGACACCAGTTGTGGTCCTGGTCGAAAGTGAGCTGGCGGATGCGCTGGTTCTCGCGGTCCAGCAGGTACAGCAGCGAGACGTGGTCGGCGCCGGCCACGCAGGGTACCCCTTGGAAGCAGGCGGTAGAGCAGAAGATCACCTTGCCGTTGGGCAGGTAACAGGCGTCAAAGTTGTCCACATCCGGTGGATTGCCCGGGGTCACCTGGCGCAGTTGGCTCCCGTCGCTGCCGATCTCGAACACCTGCCAGCGTCCGCGCTCGTCTGGCATGGAGAAGAGCATCCGTCGGCCATCGAAGTGGAGGTCTATATCGCCCACGAAGCGGCCTCCTTCGGGGCGGAAGAGGGTGGTCAGCTTTCCTCCCGGGCCTACCGGCGAGAGGAGGGCGATCTCGTTGTCGTAGCCGGTGCGGGGGATGCTGGAGTTGCCCTGCCAGTTCTGCGGCAGGCCGAGCAGATCCGCGCGGCGCTTCACCACCAGCAGGCGCTCGAAGTTGAGCAGCGGGTTTGCCAGCAGCGCCTCCGCCCGCAGCTTCTCCAGGTCGTCAGCGACCTGGGGCGCCTGCTCGAGGGTGGCCCGGTCGGCCTTCTCCCCGGCGGTGAGGATCGTTTGTCGTGCCTTCTCCAGTCTGGCGAGGCGGGCCAGGTAGGCTTGTCCCTTCGGGTAGCGCTTGCCATAGGTGCGCGACAGGTCGGCGATCGCCCGGCGCACGGCCGGCGAGTTGAAGTGGCGCAGCCGCGCCAGCGCCTCTTCCAAGTTGCGGGAGCGATGGTAGAGGGCGCGCGCCGCCTGCAGGCCGGCCGCGTCTTTCGCCTGGCTGGCGCGGCTCTTTGCCGCCGGGGCCAGGAAGGGGATGCGGGTGGCGGCAGCGTAGCGGCTGGCGAGGGCGGACCATTCCCCCGGCTCCCAGTCTCCCTCCCAGATGCCGTCGGCGCGCTCGCGGCGCATCTGCCGGCGGGCTTCGGGGGTGGGGAAGTCGCGCTCCACCAGGGCCCACAGCTCGGCGCGGGCGTCGGCGCCGGTGCTGGGCGCCGGGGTGGGCGAGGTGGAGAAGTAGAAGCCGTGATCGCCCGTTTGGTTGCAGATCTTCAGCAGCAGGCGGTTTTCGCCCGGCACCAGGGCCAGCGGCGCGGTATCCTGGTTGGGCGTCACGCCGCGAGGCACGTCGTTGGCGAGGATCCGTTTCCCGTTCAGCCACACGATCAAGCCGTCGTCGCTGCCAAAGTAGCCGGTGAGCGTGAGCGCCCGCGGCGCGGTGATCGTGCGAAAGAGGTAGGTGGCTTCCTGGGTGCCGGCCTGTAGCATCGTCACCACGCCATCCTGCCACTCCGGGTGCTTCACCCAGCGCAGGCGGCCGTCCGCGTCCACGCGGTGGAGGTCCACCCCTTGCTCCGGCGGCAAGACGGCGGCGAAGGAGGTCTCGCCCTCCTTGCCCACTGGCCCGTAGGCATACCATGGCCCCCAAACCGGCTCGTCCGGCTTCGCCGGCGTCTGCCGCTGCCGCGCTGCCTCTGCCTCGAAGCGCGCCAGGCCCTCGCGCGCCGTTCGCAGCGTCTCCTGCCAGGTTGCCTGGCGGGCATAGTAAGGAGGATCGGCAGCCGCCATCCTGCCGGCGATGAAGAGCAGCCCGAACACCATCCAAGCGCGTGCGTTCATCTCAACCCTCCGGCCCCCCTACGGGTAGCACTTCACCAGTTGGTTCCATGGCCCCGGAGGGAATCCTGCGCCCGTTCGGGAACCGCCGGCCGGTGGCAGGAGTTGTACGGGAAGCAGCGAATAGTGGTTCAGAAGCGGTTTTCCGCGGTTGGCCGCGGGTGGCCTGGCGCCCGGCGCGGTCGCCTGTGTCGCGGAGCCCCTGGCCGGCCCGACCGCGGCGCCGTGCCGTGCTGTCGCTCTTCCCGTTGGCCTGGGAGAGTGCGCAGTCTGACCAACCAACACACCATCCCGAGCCTCCAGGAGGAGGGGTTTATGGCAAGTCTGTCCGCATGGAGCGGCAGTTCCGACCGGCAAACTGATAACCGTCGTGTAGCACTGCTAAAGAGCCTGAGCACCGGCAACCGGTTCTACGTTCTGGTCGCCCCGGACAGCGGCCTGAAGAACGCGGATACCATCGAGCACTACCCCGAAGGAACGGTGCTGGGCATCGCTTATCCCTGCCTCGAAGACGGCCTGAACGACTTCGCGGTGATCCGCTCCACCTTTGAGACGCTCGATCTGCTTCCCGACGACGACGACGAGCTGCGTGCCGAGCTGATGGAGATCATCGCCGACGCCCAGGGGAAGCTGGTGCGCCGGCTTACCGAGCTGCGAGACTGCATCTCCAGCGGCCGCGCCCACTTCCTGGGCGCCGATCTGGAGGAGTTCAAGAGCCACATCATCAACCTGGTCACCAAAGGGGTGCCCCGCAAGACGCTCGACAGCATGATGAAGCTGGATGTCTTCGAGACGGTGGCCAGCACCGAGGCGTTGATCAACGGCTCCTTCTCGCCGGAGTTCGTCTACCTCTACGAGCTGCTCCCCGAGAACGCTCTCGACACAATCCAGGAGATGCCTCCCCGCGCGTTCATCGGACGCGTGTTCCAGGACCTCCTCACCGCCGTGGAGGACCAGGAGAACTACAAGGACCGGCATACCTTCGACCGCAACGTCTTCCAGAAGTTCATCGCCGTCATGTTCGTGAACTACGCGACCACCGACCCGGTGTTCTACGGCACGAACAAAGACGACTACGGCGTCTCGGCCGATAAAGATATGGAGCAGACGCCGCTTTACATTGCGGTAGGGAAGGCACTGCGGATCTACGAGCGCGAGCACGGCTCGCTGATGGCACCCACCGCGCCCGCGGCAGCCGACACAGCCCCGGCCGACGGCGACCTGACCCCGGACGACCAGCACCTGCTCGCCCACCTGATGCCGATCTGCGAGGCAGCGATGAGCCTGTGCGACTCGAGCGGCACGGATCCGCGCCGGTGTGCCGAGGCAGTCTTGCGGGCAACGCACCGCCTGGTGTTGGAACTGAAGGCGCGAGGCGTCCTCTCGCCGGCCGTTGATAGCCCCGTCGACGCCGACTACCGCGGCGAGGAGTGACGCCGGGCCCGGCCGGCCCGCCCGCGATGAGCGGTCAGCGCCCGAGCCACGGCGAAGCAAGCTGCCGGCGCGGGCGCGTTGCCGCCGGCCTGCTGTTGCTGTGGCTGGTCCTGCCGTCGGCGCGCGCCGCGCCCACCGCCGAACCCGAGTGGCACACCCTGACGCGGCCCGGAGTGCGCATCCGCTACCGTGCTGGCCAGGCGGCCGTGGCGGACCGCGCTGCCGCCGCCGCCGCGGAGGCGATCACCCGCGCTGGTCGAGAGTTGGGGATCGCGCCGGAGCGCGCCATTACCGTGGTGCTGCACCCGACGCACCGCGACTTCGGCCGTGCCGTGGGCCTCGGGCGACGCGAGCTGGTGGTGGGCATCGCCGCGGGTGCCCACGACGTGGCCCACGTCGATGCCTCCGGGGCGATTGCCGGCCTGCCGCGTCTGGTCGCTCACGAGGTGGCCCACCTGCTCCTCTCCCAGGCGGTTGGCGCAGGCGTGCCGCGTTGGTTTGACGAGGGGTATGCCGAGCACGTATCGGGGAGCCCCGAGTGGGCAGCGCGCGAGCGACTGGCAGAGGGGAGCGGCACCCGCCGCCTCTTCCGGCTGGCGGAGCTGGAGCAGCACTTTCCCCGGGCGGGCGAGGAGGCCGCCATCGCCTACGCCCAGGCCCACTCCCTGGTGGCTTACCTCCTGAAGCAGTCGCCGCCAGAAGCCCTGGCCCACCTGGTGCGGCAGATGCGCGCCGGCAAGGCTTTCCCCGAGGCGCTGGTGGCGGCAACAGGGAGAGACGCGGCGCAGTGGGAGGCCGCCTGGCGCCGCGACCTGCACGGGGGCTCGCGCTGGCAGCCGTGGATCCTGTTCGCCGCCGGCGCCTCGGGGATCACGATGGCGCTGCTGTGCCTCCTCGCCTTTCGCGCCATGCAGAAGCGCAAAGAATGCCTGCCGGACTGAGCGCTGTCCCCACCCACGAAAGAGATGCCCCAACCTAGGAAGCGTCTTCGACGCCGATAGGTCGGATCGCCGGCGTCCCGCCGGCCGCTTTAGGAATCCCCCATGCCCGGCGGGCCCCCAAGAGGATGAAAATGGGGCTCCGCCGCCAATTCAAGCGTTAGGCGGGTGGCAAGCCATTTCCCGGGAGCGTAGTGGAGCGCCGCGGCGCCGCGGCCGCCTGATAGAAGCCCGATGGCTCGGGCACTCCGGCCAGTTGCCTGGGAGCGTAGCGGAGCGCCGCAG
>JAAZEB010000097.1 GCA_012512505.1 Armatimonadota bacterium
CCGATGCCCACCGCTGGAGCGAGCATGGTGACTTCCACTATCACCGGAAGCTCCTCGCCGACTACGGCATCACCACCCCGGCCGCGCTCGCTGCCGTCCTGTTCGGCCACCGGCAGGCGTAAGGTGCGTGGCCCTCAGGAGGCGCTTCGGGGCCGCAAGTTCCACAGGAAGCTGCAGAGAACCGCCGCCAGCGCGAGGCTGGCCGCCCACACGGGGAAAACGGCCGGCCAGCCGCGATGCTGCGCCAGCCAGCCGGTGCCGGCGCCGGTCAACACCGCGCCCAGGTAGCCGAACGCGTCGAGCAGACCAGCGGCCCGGCCGGCAAGCTCCTGTGGCACCAGGTCCATCGCCACCGCGCCCACTAGCAGGCCGTGCGGCCCGGAGGAAAAGAAGCCGACGGCGCCGAGGTAGGCCATTACCTGCCAGCCCGCGGCGATCGGCAGCCTGGGAAGCAGCAGCACCAGCAGCGCCGCGACCAGGGTCATCATCACCACCAGCGGCATCCGCCGCGAGCGGAAGAGCGCGTCGGTAGCCCAGCCGGTGAAAGCAACGCTGGCGGCGCCGGCGACGGCGAGAAAGAGGCTCTGCGTGGAGGCATCCAGTGTTGAGAGCCCGCGAGTCTCCGCCAGGTAGGTGGGCGTCCAGAAGAGGAACCCATAGCCGACCACGCTGAGCGCGGACGTTGCCAGGCCGACGAGCAGAACGCGCGGGTGGAGCAGACTCCCCTTCCCCCTGCCGCCGGGGGCCTGGCCGGGATCGGAGCCTTTCGCGGTCGGCGCCTTGGGCCGGTCGCGAAAGGTGGCGCGGAAGAAGAGGGCCACCACTGCCACCGGCAGGGCCGGCACCAGGAAGGCGGCGCGCCACCCCACGGCATCGCACAGCCACCCGGCAAGCAGCAACGCCACCACGGTGCCGGTGTGGTAGGAGGTGGCAAACAGCCCGAACAGCTTGCCGCGCCGCTCGGCGGGGAACCAGTCGGCCATCGCCCGCACGCACGACGGCCACCCGGCCGACTGGCAGACGCCGTTGAGCGCCCACAGCCCGACCAGCAGGGGCAAGCCGCTGGAAAGCCCGAAGGCCAGGCACAGCACCGCCGAGCCGAAGAGCCCCAGCGAGAGCATGGCGCGTGGGCCGTAGCGGTCGGTGTTGTGCCCGTTGAGCAGTTGTCCCAGCCCGTAGCAGGCAAAGAACCCGCTGCCGATCCAGCCGGCCTGGCTGCGGGTGAGCTGCTGGGCCACCATGATCGCCGGGAGGGCGGCCGCCAGATTCAGCCGGCAGAGGTAGAAGGCAAAGTAGCCACCCCACAGCGACCAGAAGACGCGCCGGTAAGGGGCCGCGGAACCAACATCTTGCATCTGCTCACGCTTTCGTGCCGGCCCAGGCGGCTGCCGGGGCCGGCACGCGGGTTCGGCCTACGGGTAGAGCGAGGGCAAATCGAGGCCTTGGGTTTCGGGGAAGCCGCACATCAGGTTCATGTTCTGCACCGCCTGTCCGGCAGCCCCCTTCATCAAGTTGTCGATGGCCGAAACCACCACCACGCGCCGCGTGCGGGGGTCCACCTTCAGGCCAACGTGGCACTGGTTGGAGCCAAGCACGTACTTGGTCTCGGGGAGGGAGCCCTCGGGCAGCACCTGCACGAACGGCGCGTCGCGGTAGAACGCCGCGTACTCGCCCAGCAGACCAGCGGTGTCGGCATCGCCGCGAAGGGTGGCGTAACCGGTCATCAGGATCCCGCGCGTCATCGGGATCAGGTGCGGGGTGAACTGCACCGGCGCGATCGTGCCGCAGAGGCGCTCGAACTCCTGCTCGATCTCCGGCGTGTGCTGGTGGCTCACCAGGCCGTAGGCACGCAGGTTGTCGTTGACGTGCGGGAAGGAGTACTCCGGCTTCATCACCGAGCGCCCGCCGGCCCCCGAAACGCCCGACTTGGCATCGATGATGATGGTGGCAGGATCCACGCGGTGGCTGGCAAGCAGCGGCGCGAACCCGAGGATCGCCGCGGTCGGGTAGCACCCCGGATTGGCGATGAGGCTGGCCTCGCGCACCTGCGCCCGGTTCAGCTCCGGCAGGCCGTACACCGCCCGGGCGAGCAGGTCGGCCGGCGCCGGCTCTGCCCGATACCAGGCGCGGTAACGCTCCGGGTCTTGGAGCCGGAAATCGGCCCCCAGGTCTACCACCTTCTTGCCGGCGGCAAGCAGCGTCGCCGCGCTCTTCATCGCCTCGCCGGCCGGCAGGGCGTAGAAGAAGACGTCGGCCTTGGCGCAGGCGGTCTCTGGGTCAAACGATTCGCACGCCAGGTCAATATGCCCGCGCAGGCCGGGGTAGAGGTTGCTGATCGGTACCCCTACCTGGCTTTCCGAAGTCAGGTAGGTCACCGTCACCGCCGGATGCTTGCACAGCAACCGCACCAACTCCGCGCCGGTGTAGCCCCGCGCCCCGATAATCCCAACTCGCATTCGGTTCCCTTACTTTCGCCAATTCTCCAAATTCGCGCTACGCCCGCGCTTATTGCGCGGCCGCGAGCGGTTCTGCTATAATGCACCGGAAAGCGAACACCGGCACTATGGAGAAAGTCGTCATCCTGAGCAATGACCGTGCCTGGCGCGAGGCGCTGGCCGCCGACCTGGAGGCCAGCGGCCACCAGGCCACGGCGCTCGCCCTGGACGGCCTCGGCGACCTATCCCCAGACCCCGACGCACCGGTCACCGCCGTGGTGGTCGACCACCGGCTCCCCGGCACAGTGGTGCCGCGGCCAGGGCGCGTGCGCCAACTGGTTGGGGGCGGGAAAGCCTACGTGCTGGCGGCATTCGCCCCGATGCAACTGGCAT
This sequence comes from Armatimonadota bacterium, assembly GCA_012512505.1. GTDB lineage: Bacteria > Armatimonadota > JAAZEB01 > JAAZEB01 > JAAZEB01 > JAAZEB01. The sequence goes on from JAAZEB010000097.1 coordinate 2,829, forward strand.
GGGTCGATTTCTCTCCTGGTTTCGACGACTTCCTGGTGGAACCCTTCAGCGGAATGCAGGTGGCCGCACGGACGCGCCAACTCCGCTGGCGCGAGAACCACACCGAGGCCGCGGAGTTGCTGAAGGTGGGGGATCTGCTCATCAACACCGCGAGCTGCGAGGTGACGCTGCAGGGCGTGGCCCTGTCGCTGACCTACCAGGAATACGAGCTGCTCCGTTACCTGGCGAGCCACCGGGGGCGCGTCTTCACCCGCGAACAGCTCCTCAGCGAGCTGTGGGGCTACAACTACTACGGCGGCACCCGCACCGTCGACGTGCACATCCGGCGCCTGCGCGCCAAGCTCGGCCCGGAGCACGAGGAGCTGATCCAGACGGTGCGCAACGTCGGCTACCGCTTCGCCCGCGACCCCTAACGCCCGGCCGCTACCCTTCCCGCCGGTCGGCTCCCACCGCGAGCGCCAGTGCCGGCCGGGCCACGGTGGCCCACCACACCTCGCCCTCCCGTGGGCCGGCCAACGGCACGTCCTGCCACGCCGCAAACGGCTCTCCCAGCTTTGCCAGCAGCCGGCGGCAGATCGCGGCGCCACTCTCCTCGCCCGTCGCCCTGACGCAAGCCTGGCGCACCTCCGCCGCCAGCAGCGACGCCCCCGCGACCACCCGCAGCAACGTCGGGAACGGGTCAACCGCGCCACAGAGTGCGCAGCAGCCCAGGGGATGAACCTCGCCTTCGGAGTCACGAGCGAGCTGCAGCGCCACGCGGTACATGCTGGGGGTGAAGCCCGGCTCGCAGATGGAGAGGGCGTAGCGGTCGCGCAAGTGCTGGGCCATCGCGTCGAAGGGGCTTGGCTCCCCCTCGCGGACGCGGGCGGCACACACGACCACCGGACCGATCGCGATCAGGCGCGTCTCGCACGGCATGGCGGCGAAGTAGCCGGTCAGCTCGCGGGCGGCTGCCCGGTTGCCGGTCTCAGCAATGAAGAGCGCGCGCTCCCCTTGATGGCGCAAATGGACTTCCAGCTCGGCGATCTCTTCCGTGCACGTACCCACGTGCCTTCTCCAATCCTGCTTGGAGCCGATCCGGCAACCGCCGAACCACCGCGGCAGCGCGGCCTCCCCGCCAGCGCACCCGGTGGCTCGGGCACGCGGCCTCGGGTCCGCGCTTTCCGGATCCGCTCTTGGTCCGTGGCCGGGCTAAGTGATCTGAAAAGCTGTGGCTAGGCACGCCCGGCAAAGAATAGTATAGCGGGAGCGTGGAGTGCTGTCAACGCCACGACATCTAGGGGTCTGGCCGGGCCAATCCCCCCGTGGATAGGGCTCTGGGTGAGGAGCCGGCGCGGGCAGAGGCAGTGCGTGTCGAACGCCAGGTGAAGCGGCCGCAGGGATTGGCGGCACGGCCGCGAACGAGTCGGGTAGCAAGAACGTGGGGGCTGCGGCGTCCAGGCGATGGGAGGCATCCATGCGGCAGAGCGGATACTTGCTGGCGTGCGGCGCGGTGGTGGGGCTTCTGGGAGTGTTTCTCCTGGGGCCGACGCGCGCCGCGGAGAACACGCTCACGGCGGAGGAGCAGGCCCAGGGGTGGCGGCTGCTCTTCGACGGCAAAAGCCTCGAGGGCTGGGTGGTGCCCGGTCGAAAGGAAGGCTGGACGGTTGAAGACGGCACCATCGTCTGTCAGGCGCAAGGCGGGGGCGACCTGCGCACTGCCAAGCAGTACGACGATTTCGACCTCTCGCTCGACTTCCGGCTGACGCCCGGCGCCAACAGCGGCGTTTTCATTCGCGTTGGTGACCCGAACGACCCGGTGCAGACCGGCATCGAGGTGCAGTTGTACGACAGCTTCGGCAAGCAGCCCTCGCGCTGGGAGTGCGGCGCCATCTACGACTGCCTGGCACCAAGCCAGATCGCCTGCCGCCCGGCGGGCGAGTGGAACACGCTGCAGGTCACTTGCCGGGCCAAACGGATCACCGTGCGCCTGAACCACGAGCAGATCATCGACATGGACCTCAACCGCTGGACGACGGCGCACAAAAACCCGGACGGCAGCGACAACAAGTTCCGCACCCCCTACCGGGAGATGCCGCGCGGGGGCTTCATCAGCCTGCAGGACCACGGCCACCGCATCTGGTTCCGCAACCTGAAGATCCGGCAGCTAGCCCAACGCTAAGGCGGCGCTGATCGCCAATCGCCGGCCGGCCAACGGGTTGGCTGAACGCTCAGTTCTCGAACCGCCCGGAGATCGGTTTGCGATCCCACAGGTAGCGCGAGTGCCTCAGGGTGATCAACTGCGCCTCGTAGCGCCCGGGCCGGAGGCGGCCAGGGCCTTTCCAGGCGGTGCGCAGCTTGCCCTCGCGGTCGGTGCGGCCCTCAGCGCGGAAGTAGAGCGGCCCCGGCGTCACCAGCAGCAGTGAGCCGGCCGCATCGGCCACCGGCGCCTTCGTTTTCACGTCCTGCACCGACAGGGTGATCGCCAGCGTCTGCGAGCCCTGACGCTCCAGGGTGAGGGCGCTGGCGGCCATCACTTGGTCGGCAATCACCACGCGCACGCGGTCGCGTCCAATCTGGTTCTCGTTGTCCACCACGGCAAGGTCGATCTGGTGGGTCCCCTTCTCCCGGCTGCGGTAGGTGAAGGCGGGGTGGCGCGAGCGGTGCAGCACCTTGCCGTTCTCGGACCACACGAAGCTGGCGAGGTGGCGGCCCGGGTAGGGCACCGAGGCGGCCCCGTCCAGCAGGACCGGCACCTCGGGTGGGGCGGCCGTATCGCAGCCGGCCTCGGCGATGGGGGGCACGAGGCGAGTGGTAACCCCATCCTTCAGGTTGATGCAGCCGTTGCCCACGCAGCGGCCGAGGAAGGAGTCGAGGCCGCGCGCCGTGGCGATCAGGCGATGCCGGCGCTGCGCGTCACTCTCGCGCGGGAAGCTGGCGGCGAGCAGTGCCACCGCTCCTGAGGCGTTCCCCGTCGCCATGGAGGTGCCGTCGAGGTAGTCGTAGCCCTGCTTGAGGCCGCGCTGGGTAAGGGCACAGGGGTAGGTCGGCAGCGTCGAGAGGATGGAGACCCCCGGTGCGGCCACGTCCACGCTGGTCAACCCGTAGTTGGAGAAGCAGCCCAGGTCATCCCGCGGGTCGGACGCGGCGACGGAGATGATGTTCGGCAGGTCGTAGGCAGCGGGATAGGCGGGCACCAGGTCGCAATCGGTGGCGCTGTTGCCGGCGGCGGCAACGAACAGCGACCGGGAGGTGCGGATCGCCTCGTAGAGGCTGCGGCTGAAGCCTCCCCCTCCCCAGGAGTTGTTGGTGATGCGCACGCCGAAGCTGCGGGCGTAGGCGATCGCTTCCACGGCATCGCCGATGCTGCCCCACCCCTCGGCGCTCAGGAACTTGAGCGCCATCAGGCGCACTTCCCAGTTCACGCCAACGACGCCGGTGCCGTCGCTGCCCGCCGCGCCGATGGAGCCGGCCACGTGGGTGCCGTGCCCGTTGTCGTCTTTGGGATCGCCCTGACGGTTGACGAAGTCGTAACCATGCACGTCATCGACGTAGCCGTTGCGGTCATCATCGATGCCGTTGTCGGGGATCTCGCCCGGGTTGGTCCACAGGTTTGCCTTCAGGTTCGGGTGGGTGCGGTCGATCCCGGTGTCGAGGATGCCAACGACGACCTGTCGGCTGCCCCGGGTTCGTTCCCAGGCGTCCGCGGCGAGCATGTCGGCGCCAGGGGTGCCGGGCAGGGTGCCGCAGTTGCGCGAGACAAAGGTGCGCCCAATGTTGCGCAGGCCCCACAGCTCCGCGAAACGCGGTCCTTCTGGCACGCGGCAGGTGCGCACCCGGTAGTTGGGCTCAGCCCACTCGATCCCGGGCATGCCTGCCAACGCCACCAGAGCCTCTCGCACCGAGCGGCCGGCGGGCAGCTTCAGGCGGTGAAGGCCGGTGCCGCGGATCGGTTCGGCGCGAAGCGCGCCGGCCGCCCGCACCACGCCGCTTAGCGTGCCAGCGGTAGCCGGCGCGCGTAGGCGTACCAGTACCTCGTCCGGCACGTGGGCGGGGAGAACCGCCACGTAGCCAACCGGCGCCACGGCCGGCTTCAGGAAGTAGGCCCGCCCCATCTGAAAGAGGCGGAAGCCCGCGAACAGCACCGGCAGCAGCACCGCCCAGGCCACGACGGCCGGGTGCCGGATCAACCAGAGGAGCACCGCACTGCGCCGCATCGGCGTACCTCCCCTTCGTCAACGCGCGGCCCGTCGTCCGCGTTCCTTAGGGCCCGCGGGAGCAGCCGTGTCCCCGTCCCGCCGTAGGAGGCATCCCCGACGCCGACCGGCCGGATCGCCGGCGTCCCGCCGGCCTCCTCCAGTGGCGCACCCTCGGTGTAGGAGTCTCCCATGCCCGGCAGGCGGGCACCCAGGAGGATGGAAATGGGGCTCTGTCGCCAATCCATGCGTTAGGCGGATGACAAAGCCGTTTCCAGGGTAGAGCAGCGGCGTGCCGCGGCGCCGCGGCCGCCCGGCAGAAGCCCGATGGCTCGGGCACTCCGGCCAGTTGCCTGGGAGAGTAACGGAGTGCCGCAGCCATGCGGCTTCCCAAACCCTGAAGCCCGATAGCTCGGGCACTCCGGCCATCCCTCCTGAAGGAGTCACACCTCCTCGGTATTGGCGGCGCCTCCTACGCCGGCCGGGGCGGGCGGCTTGGCGGTTCCGGCGGGAAACGCCCGGCAACGGCAAAGGGCCCCCTCCCACGAACGGTTTGTGCTGTATTCGTGGGAGGGGGCCCCTCTCCTGCGTCGCGCTCGCGAGCGCGGCCTAACGGCGCGATGGCCGGGGCTCGCGAGCGGCTGGCAACTCCGACTCTGTCTCCTGGCGCGGCTCCACCGCGCACGATTGCGACATTCAGGTGGGCACCCCCAGGCGCGGCAGCAGCCACGCCTGCAGGAAGACCCAAATCGCCACGAAGGCGAGGATCGCCAGCAGCTCACCCATCCCCTTGCGCGCTCCTCTCATCGGTTCGGAAACCCCCAAACCCTGGTCCGGCACCAATGGTTAGAGGCACCGTCGCGCTCGCGGGATTCGCGCTCAGCCTAGCCGCACGGGGCGCCCGTCGCGGGCCGACTGGTAGATCGCGTTCAGGATCTCCACGGTGTGGCGCGTGCTCTCCGCGGTGATGTACGGCTCCCGATCCTCGCGGATCGCCTGAACCATATCCTCCACCTGCGCCAGGTGGCCGCGCGTGGCAAAGGCAAACGGGTCGGAGGAGACCGAGCCGGCGGGCTTGTCGCCCGGGCCGTAGAGTTCCATCATCTGGCGCTCTTCCTCGGCTTCCGCCTCCGGCGTCTCGCCGCGGATGCGCCACATCCGCAGTCCGGCCTGGCAGTGGATGGTGCCCCGCTCGCCGTGGACGATCAGTTCGGTGTCCATCCCCGGGTAGAGCGCGGTGGTGCTGGTGAGCGTGCCGAGGGCGCCGTTGGCGAACTCGAGGACGGCCACCGTCTTGTCTTCCGCCTCGATGTCGTGCGCGTAGACGCCGTACTTCCCGTATACCTCCACCACCGGGCCGCACAGCCACTGGATCAGGTCCACCGTATGCACGCCCTGGTTGGCGAGGGAGCCGCCGCCATCCAGCGCCCAGGTGCCCTTCCACATCCCGGGGCAGGTGAAGTACGACTGCTCGCGGTACCAATGCACGGTGGCGTGAACGCCGATCAGCCGGCCCAGGCGCCCATCCTGGATCGTCTGGCGCAGGCGGCGGTAGAGCGGCTCGAAGCGCGACTGGAAGATGATCATCAGCTTCTTGCCGGTCTCTCGCTGCGCGGCGATCATCGAATCGACTTTGGCAACGGTGACCTCGGGGGGCTTCTCGCAGATGACGTGCTTGCCAGCGCGCAAGGCGGCGATCGTGTGCTCGGCGTGCATCCCCGAGGGGGTAGCGATGTTCACTACGTCGATGTCAGGCGCGGCCAGAATCTCCGCGAAGTCGGTGGTGCCACGGCAGCCATAGGCCTTCGTCATCGCCTCAACACGTTCCGGCACCAGGTCACACACGGCAACCAGCTCCGCCCCGCGGGCATCGTTAATATCGTGGCAGTGGGCCTGGCCCATGCCCAGCCCAACAACTGCGAAGCGCAGTGGCTTCTCGCTCATCCAGATCTCCTTCTCCTCAGCATATCGCTCAACTCCCGCAGGCCAGCCAGCATTTGCTCGGGGCTTCCCCAGTGCTCAATGCTCGCCGCGCCGCGGTAGCCATCGGCAAGCAGCGCCTCGAACACCTCGGCGTAGCTGATCCGGGTGTCGCCCACGGTGCGCAGGCTCTGCTCGCGGTTTGGCTTGACGTGAACGTGGCGCACCAACCCGCGCACCGGCTCGTAGCCCTCCGGAAGCGGCATCTCGCCACACATCAAGGCGTTGCGCACGTCCCAGGCCACGCCCAGCGCCGGCGAGCCCACGGCATCAATCACCTGGCGGCACTCACGGCCGGTGCCGGTCATCGTGGCCCCCTCGGTTTCCAGGCAGAGGGTGACGCCGGCCGCCTCCGCCTGCCGCGCCACCGGGCGCAGAAACTCGACAATGGCGGGCAGCACTGCCGCCAGATCCGGCCGGTCGGCATCGGTGCCGCCCTCGGGGTTCCAGAAGGCGAACCCGCGGATCAAGGGCGTGCCGAGCGCCCGCGCCAGCTTCACCAGGCGTGGGAACAGCGATAGGTGGCGGGCGACTTCCTCCGGCCGGTTGTGGTGACACTTGCCGAAGGGGGAGGCGATCACCGCCACGCGCAGCCCGTATCGAGCGAGCGTCGCCTGCACGCGCGCCAGGTGGTCATCGGTGAGGCCGGTCACGTCGGTGCCGAAGAGGCGGCCGCGCAACTCCACGGTGGTGGCACCGTTTTCGGCGCACAGCCGGCACGCTTCCTCGAACTCCTCGGCCACTTCATCGGTGAAGATGCACGGCTCGATCTGCCCTGCGAAGGGCGACAGGCTTCCCATAGTCTCCCCTCCTCGCCGGTGCGCTCGCTGGCCGGCACGCCTGGCGCGCGGCCGATCCACTATTGCACGTCAGAGCGGCCGGTTCCTGGTATGAGGAGAAAGCTACTGGGCGCCGTCGTAGTGGGGCCGCTCGCCGCGGCGGGGAAGCGCCAGCAAGCCGCCAACCACGGTGAGCAGCTCCACCGGATCGACCGGCTTCTCCAGCACCATGTCGGCATCGGTGCTCAGCCCGTCCGCCAGGCCGGCGCGCGTCCGGTCGCACAGAAGAACCAGGGGGACGTGGGCGGTGCAGGAGTCCTGGCGCAGCAGCAGGATCGCCTCCGCGGCATCCACGCACGGGGTAGCGCTATCGACCAGGATGAGTGCGGGGGGCGTGCGATGAGCCAACCGAACCGCGGCCGCGGCGTTCTTGGACCAGGCGGCACCATAGCCCGCCGGCGCCAAGATCGCCTGGATTTGGGCAAACTGCGATTGTTCCCCATTAACCACCAGAACTGCCGGCATCGAGTCAAGGACCTCCAAGGCTCCCGCCAGATGTGAGGGGCAGAGCATCAAGCGCGAGACGCAAGGAGGAAGGCCTTCACCTCCCACCGGACGTCCGGTGCGGGCTGCTGCTGGGTTGCGGCTCAGGAAGTGGGAGCAGGTTCTGGCTACCGCGGTTGGCCCGCCGGCAGGCTGCCGGCGGGCCAACCCTACTCCCATTCCTGAACTCCTACGCTCTTACCCCGGGGTCCTCTTCGGCGCGGCTGGCACCGGCTCCTGCCTGGTGTCTTCGCGCCGGGCATCGGGGTTGCCGCCCGAGGGCACCCGGGGGAGGGGCTACTTTGCCTTGGCGCGCTTCTCCAGTGCCGTCAGGGCACTCTTCAGCGGCTCGTACATGCGCTGCCCCATCGGGTTGTCTGCCTTGGGC
>JAAZEB010000098.1 GCA_012512505.1 Armatimonadota bacterium
GAAGCCCGATGGCTCGGGCACTCCGGCCATCCCTCCTGGAGGAGTAACATCTCCCCGGCGTGGGACGCCTCCTGCGCACTAATCCGGAGTTGGGCCGGCGGCAGGCTATTTTCAGGGTAGGCGTCTCCGACGCCGAGGGGATGACCCAATCGGGGTCGGCGGCCCCGCCCACGGCACCTGGTGGCGAAAGCGCCCTTGATCCCACGTGCGAGGGAGAAGGATCCCCCCGCGCGGGTGCCGAACCGTCCCGCTTAGGAAGCCCGGTGCCCGGGCTGGTAGAGCCTCCAGTGGGGCGCGTGAGAGCCGCCCCTCCGGATCGGGGCTGTCGCAGCACCCAAAGAGGAGTGCAGAGATGTCCGTGAAGCGAACCCTGGCAATGCTGATAATGATCCTCTGCGCAGTCACGCTGCTGGCTGCTGGCTGTGGCGGCGGTGGCGGCGACGCAAGCGGCGGCAGCACCCCCGCGGCCGGCAAGGCAGGCAGGGCCGGTCTGGAGGATGATGAGGGCGGTGGCGCCCCTGCCGGCGGTGCCCCCGCTGGCGCGCCCGGCGCTCCTGGGCCCGGCGCTCCTGGTATGGGGCCTGGCGCTCCGGGCATGGGTCCTGGCATGGGGCCCGGGGCTGGCATGGGCCCGGGGATGATGCCCGGCGCCGGTGGCCCCGGAATGATGGGGGGTGCCCCCGGGATGATGGGCGGCGGCGCGGCAGCCCCGTCCGCACCCAGCAGCGGCGGCGCTCCCAGTGGGGTGGACCCGGCGGCGGACCTGGCCAAGGCCACCAAGCTGATCGACATGGCCAACATCTTTATGCAGATTCAGGCGTTCGATCTCGCCCTGGCTGCCTACACCGATGCCGAGAAGTATGAGCCGGAGAGCCGGGCCGCCGCGCGGCAAGGCAAGGCCCGGGCGGCCGCGCTGCTGAAATCGTCGCGAGTGATCCGCGCCCCGGCGGTGGCCGCGACGGCAAGCCGCCAGGGCGGCGCCAGCATGGGTCCGGGAGCACTCCCCGGCATGCCTGGAATGAGCCGCCCCGGGATGATGGGTCCGGGCGGCCCGGGTGGCCCGGGTGGCCCGGGAATGATGCCGGGGCCCGGTGGCCCCGGCATGATGGGCCCGGGCATGGGCGCCGGCAAGGGCGGCCCGGGAATGATGCCCGGCCCGGGTGGCCCCGGGATGATGCCGGGTCCCGGTGGCCCCGGGATGATGCCCGGCCCGGGTGGCCCGCCGCGCATGGGCGGAGCATGATCCCCCACCGCAGACCCATTGTGCGGCGCGTCGGCCTGTTCCGACGCGCCGCTTTGCTGCCGGCAGGAACCCGCGGCGATGCGTAAGCGCCGTGCGGCAGCGCCGGATCTCCCCCCGTCCGCGCCGCGTCGCATCACCGTGCTGGCGCCCGCCACCACCGCCAACCTGGGACCGGGGTTCGACTCCCTCGGCCTGGCGTTGCAGCTCTACAACCGCCTCACCCTCGAAGTAATCCCGGCCGGCCTGGAGGTGAGCGCCACCGGGGAAGGCGCGGCGGAGTTGCCTCGGGATGACACCAACCTCACCCTCCGGGCGATGCGCCGTCTCTTTGAGGCAATCGACCGCCCCCTACCGCCCCTGCGCGTGCGCCAGGAGAACGCCATCCCCCTGGCACGGGGCCTCGGCAGCAGCTCGGCGGCAATCGTCGCTGGCCTCGTCGGCGCCAACGCGCTGGCCGGCGATCCGCTGAGCACCGCCGACCTGGTCAACCTCGGTACCTCCCTGGAAGGCCACCCCGATAACGTCACCGCTTGCCTCACCGGCGGGCTGGCCGTCACCGCCGTCGAGGTGGACCGAGTGCACTTCGCGCGGGTGCCAGTGCCGGATGGCCTCCAGGTGGTTCTCTACATCCCGGCGTTCGAGATGAGCACGTCAGCCGCGCGCCACCAACTCCCGGATAGCTACCGCCGCGCCGACGCCGTCTTTGCCCTCAGCCGCGCGGCGCTCACCACCGCGGCCTTCGCCACCGGCCGCTGGGAGCTGCTGCGCGTCAGTATGCAGGACAGCATGCACCAGCCCTACCGTGCAAAGCGATACCCCCAGATGCCGCATCTGATCGCCGCGGCGATTGGCGCTGGCGCGCGCGGCGCCGCCCTCTCTGGCAGTGGCCCGACGATTGCTGCCTTTGCCGACCACGACGCGGACGCCGTGGCCCACGCCCTGGAGGCCGAAGGCACCGCCTGTGGCCTCCAGGGCCGGGCAGTGTGTGTCGCGGTGGATAGCGAGGGCGCCCGCGTGGTGACCGCCGACTGAGCGACGGCGCCTCGAGGAGAAAGCAGCCGATCACTTCCTGGGGAGGCGAATGGACCGCAGCGAGACACACGAGACCTACCGGCGGCTACTGCAGTCGCGAGGTGTTCGGCGCGTGGCGGCTCGCTTCGGCCTCGACCGGCAGGTGCGCTATGAGTTCGTGGACGAGCGGCGCTCGTTCCACGGCAAGGCGGGCACGGTGAACGGCGAGGGCCTAGTGCGCCTGCCGAGCAACTCACGCCCCGAGCCGTTCCTGCTGCTGACGTTGCTGCACGAGTGGGCGCACCTGCTAGTGCAGCGCCAGAAGAACCGGCCTCGCCAGACGCCTCATGGCGCTGACTGGCGCCGGTTCTTCGCCTCCCTGGTCCACTCCGCGGTGCGTGAGGGCCTCTTTCCGGGCAACGAGCAGGAAGTGCTGCGCCATGCCACCGCCGGCGAGGCACGCACCTACCTCTGCCGCCTCTGTGGCGCCGACGGCCAGCCGCTGCTGCCCCCTCCCGAGCGTGCCGCGCCGGCGTACCAGGTAGGCGAGGCGGTCCACTTCACCGACAACCGGGGGCAGGTGGTCGCCGGCACCGTGCGGCGGGTGAACGCGCGCACCTACACCATCGCCACCGCCGACGGCACGCACGTCTACCGGGTACCGCTCGGCTACCCCGCGCTGGCGCGGGCGGACGCGCCCCTCCCCGCTCCGGCGTCGCCCTGGCGCGTCGGGATGCGCGTGCAGTTCACCGACGGCGCTGGCCGCCTGCTGCGCGGCCAGGTGCGCCGCGTCAACCCGAAGACGCTCACGGTGGACACCGACGATGGCCTCCAGTATCGCGTGAGCTACCAGCACCCGCGGCTGCGGCCCGAGTAGCGGCCAGGTGGCGCGCGGGCAGCCCCCTGGCCTGAGCCAACCTACGGGTTGATGATCACCTTGTTGCGTTCCGGGGAGCCCATCACCTCCATGGCCTGTTGGATCTCCGTCAGCGGGAAGCGGTGCGAGATGACCTGCTCCGGGTCGACCAGACCCCGGCTCATCAAGCGGATTGCCTTCTCCATCGCCGTGGGATTGGTGCCGAAGCTGGCATCCATGCGCGCTTCCAGGAAGTGCATCAGTCCGCCGTCCAGCTCAAACCGCTCGTGGGTGGTGATCCCGAAGACGTTCCAGCGCGTGCCCCGGCGCAGCAGGCTGACCATCAGGCGCACCGCCTCAATCGGCCCGGCAGCCTCCACCACCAGGTCTGGCCCCTGCGGCAGGATGTCGTAGACGGCCGCCCGGGCATCTTCGCGCGCGGGGTTGATCACGTGGGTGGCCCCCAGCCGCCGTGCCGTCTCCAGGGCGTAGTCGCTCACGTCGACGGCAATCAGGCGTCCGGCGCCAGCGGCTTTGGCCACCATCAGGCAGTACATCCCGATGCCCCCGGTGCCGATCACCACCACGTCGTCGCCAACCGCCATCTGCGAGTTCTGAATGATCCCCTTCCACGCCCCGCTGACCGGCTCGGTCTGGCAGGCGGCATCAAAGCTCAGGTGCGCCGGCTTGGCGTAGACCGTGTTGGCGCCGGTGAGCACGTACTCGGCGAAGCTGCCCGGCCGCACATCCTCCGGGCCATCGCCGCCGGTGGTATAGGAATTCTCGCAATAGTGGGTCAAACCGATCCGGCAGTGGGGGCACACGCCACAAAACCCGGTCGGCTGGACGATCACCTCGTCGCCTTCGCGCACGTGGGTCACGTGGGCGCCGACGGCGGCGACCACCCCGGCCGGCTCGTGCCCGGGCACCATCGGAAAGCGCACGTTGCGGCGGATCCCATTGATCGCCTTGTAGTCGGTGGCGCAGATCCCGCAGGCGCGCACGCGCACCAACACCTCGCCCGGACCCGGCTCCGGCACCGGCACCTCTTCCAGGACCAGGTTGTTGAAGTCTTTGAGAACGGCTGCAAGCATGGTTGCTTCCTCCACCGTCAGATACGGCGGCCGCCCAGCCCCCTCCTACCCGTTGCCCGCACCCCCAGTGTAGGAGGCGTCTCCAACGCCGACAGGTAGGATCGCCAGCGTCCCGCCGGCCAACGGCCGCCTTGCCCCCGGTCGGATCGCCGGCGTCCCGCCGGCCGTCGTAGGAGGCGCGCCCCCCGCCGTAGGATGCGTCTCCGAACGCCGATGGGGTGGCGAAACGGGCAGGGAAGCGCGCCCCAGGGCCGGAACTGATCGGGGACGGCAGGGATCGTCACTGGAGGATGGAGGCCTTCATGGGAGCAACAGCGTTTGCCGGCTCGACCCTCTACGGCACGTGGCCGGAACCGTATCAGATTGAGGAGGACCGCGACGGCGGTTTCCTTACGCTGCGCACGCCGTTCTATGCGGTGCGGCACAACCTGACCCAAGGCGGGGCTATCGACTCGATCTGCTATCCGTACGGCACAGGGGAGAACCTGCTCCAGGCGCCCATCGGCTGCGAGGTGGCGCTGGCCGGCGTGGCGGCGCCCTTCTCCACCGTCGCCGATACCCAGCCTCGGGTGGAGGTCCGGCGCACCGAAGGGGGCGCCCTGGTCACGGTGACGGGGCTGCTGCGCTCGCCGGAGGGCGAAACGTGCGGGGTGGAGTATCACTTCACCTACGAGTACCGCTGGGGGTCGATTCGGGTGCGCCAGCAGCTTCGCTTCCCCGAGGGGGGCGCTCGCGTCTCGCGCCTCAGCCTGCTGCAGTGGCGGCTGCGGCCCGACCTGGGCTCCTTCGGCGTGCGGCCCGGAGCGCCAGCCGAGGCCTCGCCGGATCCCGCCGCGTTCGGCGTGTGCCAGTGGGGCCACTTCCGCCCCGGCGCCTCCTTTGATTGCCCCTATGAGAGTCGCTTCGTGCCCCGCTACGTCGTGTGTGCCAACCCCGGCCGCGAGGGCCTGGAGTGGTTCGCCGCCTCGGAACTGGCCCAGTGGGATTACCAGACCTGCGGCAAGCCCGGGTTCGCTCACCTCTGGCTGGGGCCACACGCCAGCCCGCCCGCCGTGGTCTGTGACATCGCCGCCGTCGCCCTGCCGCGCGGCGCGGTGACGCTCTCCGGGGAGTATACCTTCGACTCCTGGCTCGGCCTGCCGGTGATTAGCGGCCGGGCGCACCGGCCGGTCATCCACACCGGCTTCAACCGCAAGCACTGGCCAACCCGCGAGCAGATCCGGTCGATGGCAGAACGCGGCGTGCGCACGGCCCACTTCCACCACGACGGCGACTCCTTCCACGACGGTCTCTTCTGGCGTGACGGCAGCTACCCGCCGTTCGGCCCGGAAGACATGCGCGAGTATGACCGGGTAATCCGCACCTTCCAGGAGTACGGCATTCGCGTCGCCACCTACTTCTCGAACAAGGAGCTGCACCCCACCACCGCCGCCTACCAGGCGCACGGCGCCGAGTGGGCCCGCCTTCCCGGCGACCGCGGCGAGCAGCTTCACAACTACTACTCCGGCGATGAGTATGGCGCCCAGATGTGCCTGCGCTCCGGCTGGCTCGATCAGCTCAAGCGCAACATCGACCAGGTCCTTACCAACCACCCGCTGAATGGCGTCTACTACGACTGGAACGTCGCCCTCTACTGCCACAATCCGGCGCACGTGCCCGGCGCCGAGCCGCTGCCGGCCGGTTTGGGCGGCCATGCCTTCTCCCCCGTCGGTCACTGGGATATGGACGAGCTAGTGGAGCTAATGGAGTGGACCCGCCAGCGCGTCGGCAAAGACGGCCTGGTGATTATCCACAATACGATGGTGCCCTGCGCCGTGACCGAGAACTTCGCCGACCAAGTCGTCGCCATGGAGTGGGGCTACGGCCGCCTGTCGGTGGGGGCGCCCGATCTGGCGTCGCTGCCGCTGGAGTGGATGTTCCTGGGGGCGCGCCCACGGGGCGTCATTGGCTATGGCTGCCTGGAGCCTGGCGCCCCGGAGTCGCTCCAACGCCAGATGACACTGCGCTGCCTGTTGACCGGCGTGGCCCCCTGGCCGGCGCTGACGCTGGACCAGGAGATGTTCCTGCCGCTGCGGGACTTCGACTTGAGCCAGACTCGCTTCCTCGACTGGCGGCACGCGCCCCTGCGCTTTGCCGCCGAGGGAGTGGCCGGCGCCGTCTACCTGGGCGAGGAGGAGGCGCTGGTGCTGGTAGGCAACCTGACGGGAGAGGCGCGAACGGTCCAGGGCACGCTCGACCTGGCGGGCGCGCCTGAGGCGTTCACCGCGGAGCTTCCGGCCGATGGCATGGCGCTGGTGCGCCTGCCGCGAAAGGGGTGACGATGCGCCAGGAGAGCATCAAACTCGGCTTCTGCCCGATCGGGAAGTTCGTCTTCAGCCACGAAGACGCCGTGCGCCAGAAACGCCTGCTGGAGGCGAAGCTGCGGGAGTGGGGCGTGCGCTATGTTGCGCTCGACGGGGTCCTGGAAGATGGCATGGTGCGCGCGCAGAGCCATGTGGACCCCGCCGTGGCGCACCTCCGCCGGGAGGGGGTGGAGGCCCTCTTCTTGCCCCACTGCAACTTCGGCACCGAGGGCGCCGCCGGCATGGTCGCCGCCAAGCTGGGCGTGCCGACGCTCCTCTGGGGCCCGCGCGATGAGGCGCCCCTCCCCGACGGCACCCGCCTGCGCGATACCCTCTGCGGCCTCTTCGCCTCCAGCAAGGTGCTCCACAAGCTCGGCGTGCCATTCACCTACCTGGAGAACTGCCGCGTGGACGACGCGGTGCTGCGCCAGGGGGTGGAGATGTTCCTGCGCGCGGTCAACGTCGCCGACGCCCTCCGCAATGGCACCCGCATCGGGCACCTTGGCCAGCGCATCGACTTCTTCTGGACCACCATCGTCAACGAGAGCGAGCTGCTGGAGCGGTTCAAGGTGGAGGTGCTCCCCCTCGACCTGGTGGAGTTCATCCGGGCGGCGAAGGACCGGGCTGCCCGGGGCCGCGCCGCCTACGAGCAGGAAGCGCGGGAGCTGCGCCAGACGGCCACCGTCGAGTTCCTGGAGGATCCGGCGCTGGTGAACATCTTCGCCGTGCGCGACCAACTGCTGGCCCTCGGTGAGGAGCACGGCCTGGAGGGGTTCGCCATTCAGGACTTCATGTCGCTGGTGGACGAGATGGGCGCCTACTGCTTCTACTCCGACAGCGCCGTGGCCGATCATTACGCCGTCGGCTACGAGTCGGACATCCACGGGGCGCTGAGCTGCATCCTGATGCGGCGCGCGGCTGGAGGCAGCCCCGCCTTCCTGGCGGACCTCACCATCCGTCACCCGGAGAACGACAACGGCATCCTGCTGTGGCACGCCGGGGCGCCGCTGTCGCTGCGCCACCCGGAGGCCAGGGTGCGCCTTGGCAAGCACTGGATCCTCCCCAGCCCGCTCTCCGGGATGACGCACTTCCGGCTGAAGGACGGCCCGATCACCGTGGCTCGCTTCGATGGCGACCGCGGCGAGTATCAGCTTGCTGTCGGCCAGGGCCGCTCGATGGACGGCCCGGACACCCAGAACAACTACGTCTGGATGGAGGTGGACCATTGGCCGCGCTGGGAGCGGCTGCTGATGGAGGGGCCCTTCATTCACCACGCCGCCATGGGCTACGGTCACTATGGCGATGCCCTGGTGGAGGCGTGCAAGTACGTTCCGGGCCTATCGCCCCTACGGCTGGATCGCGCCGCCTGAGCTCTCACCGGCCCGAGGCGCCGAGCGCCTTGAGGAGTGCCATCACTTCCGGCAGGTGGGCGTGCCAGGTGTAGACCAGCACCCCCCAGAGGACCGGAAGAACGACCAGGTGCTCGAACCACCCGCCCGTCTTCAGGCGCAGGGGGCGCAGCGGTGGGAAGCCGAGCCGGCCGCCAAACGGGAAGAACCAGGGCACCCCCTCCTCGGTGAGCGAGTCCATCACCAGGTGCGAGAGGTAGGCGACGACGAAGCAGGTCCACACCGGCACAACGCGGATGTAGCCGGCGGGCACGGCATGCAGCAGCGCCTGCACGCCCAGAGCGAAGAGCGCCGCGCCCAGCAGCGAGTGGGAGAGGTTGCGGTGGCCGCCGATGAACGCCGGGCGCACCAGCCACGCTAGGAGGCCGCCGGCCGGCACCTGGCGCCACAGCTTGCTGCCCGGCTTATCCAGGTCGGGGGCCAAGCCGCCGGCGAAGGTCGCCACGGCGCAGGCGACCAACGTCACCGCGTCAATCGGCGGCAGCGGCTGCCGCAGGACCACTAGCGAGACGGCCGTGGCCGCGGCGAGATCATGTGTTCGCCCGGTCATAGGGATCGATTCGCCCGGAGGAGGGCAGGCTCCTCCCCGGCCGAGGGACATCCGCCCCCTTGCGGTCAGATCGCCGGCGTCTCGCCGGCCTCCCCTGAAGTGGGAGCACACTCCCGATCCTGGAAGCGCGCGGCCGCAGGAGCCGCGTGCTTCCGGCGCGAAGAAGGCGGAAACTCCCCTGGAGTGCGGAAAGGGCTTCCGATGAGCGAATTTCTCTTCCAGCATGGGCAGAAGGTACTCTTCATCGGCGATAGCATCACCGATTGCGGCCGCCGCGCCGAGCACGCGCCGTTCGGCGCCGGCTACGTCAAGCTCGCCATCGACCTGATCACTGCCCGCTATCCCGACCGGCACATCACCTACCTCAACGAGGGGATCGGCGGGAACACCGTGGAGGATCTGCACGCCCGCTGGCACGATGACGTGCTGGTGCATCAACCCCACTGGCTGTCGGTGAAGATCGGTATCAACGACCTGCACCGCACCTTGAACGGTGGCGCTGACGCGATCCCGCCCGCGCGCTTCGCTGCCCGCTACCGGGAGATCCTCCAGCGCACCGCCAAGGAGACGGATGCGCACCTGATCCTGATCGACCCGTTCTACATCAGCGTGGAAAAAGACCCCGACACACAGCGCGGGAAGGTGCTGGCGCTGCTGCCGGAGTACCTCGCGGTGGTGCGTGAGCTGGCCGTCGAGTTCGGCGCGATCCACGTCCGCGCCCACGAGGCGTTTCAAGAGCAGCTTCGTTACCGGCCGGCGGAGCTGTTCTGCCCCGAGCCGGTTCACCCGAACCTAGGCGGGCACCTGGTCCTCGCCCACGCCTTGCTGGCGCAGCTCGGCTGGTAGCCGGTCGGCACGTCCGGTGTGTGCCGCGCCAGCCGCGGCAAAGCGAAGCGCATGACACTCACCGACACCCCCGAACAAGCGCAACTTCTGCCGGCCGCCGCCGGCCGAAAGCGGCGGCGCCTGCCTGGTTTCGCCTGGGCTAGCTTGCTGCTCCTTGCCGTCGCCCTGCTGGTTGCCGCGCTCGCGCGGGCAGGGCGCGCGGTGGAACTGGCCACGGCGGCCGGCCCGGTGCGACAGCTCGTTGCTACCCCGGAAGGGCTGTTCTGGATCGAGGATGCCGCCGGCGCCCAAGGCTCGCGCATCCTCTTCTTGAACCGCGTGGGCGGCCAGGCAGAAGTGCTGGCCCGGGGCGAGGCGTTCGTTGCCTTCGTGGCGCAAGACCAACACCTGTTGGTGCTGGACGCCGGGCCGGCCGCGCCGAGCGTCCATTCGCCGCGCCCCAACGGCTGCTTGCTGCGCCTCCCCCGTGCTGGAGGCACCCCGGAGGTGATCGCCCAGGGCCTGCGCAACCCGGCCGGGCTGTGGGCCGATGACCAGGGTATCTTCTGGACGGAGACCTACCCGCCGCGCGCCCCGGCGGTGCCGCATGTGGCGGCGCTCGGGCACGTCTCCCTCCTGCGGTTGCTTCCCGCCGCGGGAGGGCCGCCTCGCCTGGTGGCACGGTTGGCCGGCACCGGCCCTGAGTTTGAGGGTCAGCTCCTTGGCCGGCACGAGGGCCGCTTCCTCTGGATGGAACCCCGCCGCGGCTACGCCGAACCGGGCGTTACCCTGATGCGCGCCGTGTCGCTGCAGATGGGCACCCACTCCACTCGCTGGGTGGGCGAGGGGCCTTCCCGTGCCGCGCTGGGCGACGAGGCTGTCTACGCCACCGATGTCTCCACCGAGGCCTCACCCGTGGGCCTTTACGCCAGCGTGCATCGCCATCCACTTGCCGGCGGCGAGCGCACCTTGCTGACCGACTGGCTGAACCCCCGCGGCTGGTTGCTGGCCCGGGAAGGGGCGGTCTACCACCTCAGCGACCGCCTGCATCAGGTGCCGGACACGCTCGACTGGCCCCGCCTGCGGGCGCGCGACCTCAACTATCCGGTGGCGGCGGATGTTGCCGGCGGGTTTCTTTACCTGGCGAAAAAACCGGCGACGGCTGGGCTGCCCGGCGCCGGAGGCGAACCGCCGGCCCCGGAGCTGGTGGTGCGCCAGCCGCTGACGCTGGGAGCGCGGCTGCGCGGCCTGGTGAGGCGATGGTGACGCCGAGGCCGCGCCGGGCTTGCTGCGGTGCCGCGGCAGGAAAGGAAGCCTTTTGAGGAACCGGGAAGTCTCGCCGCGGCTGATCGCGGCGGCGGTGCTGGTCACCCTGACGGTGGTGCTGGCGCTCTACTGGCGCGGGCTGTTGACGGAGCCAGATGGCGGCGACAGGCGGATGATGGGTGGCGGCGGCGGCATGCCCCCGCCACCACCGCTAGGCCACGCGCGGATTGAGGTCACCACGCTGGCGGGGCGGCCCCTGCCGGGACACCTGGATGGCCCGGGGAGCGCCGCGCGCTTTTCCGGCCCCGCGGGCGTGGCGGTGGTTCCAGAGGGCCAGCTTTACGTGGCCGACAGCCAGAACCACCGCATTCGCCGGGTCAGCCCCACCGGGGAGGTGCAAACCGTTGCCGGCAGCGGGCCGGCAGACGCGGTGGAGGGCGGCTACCAGGACGGCCCGGCGCTGGCGGCGCGCTTCTGGAACCCGGCCGGGCTGGCACTGGCGCCCAACGGCGCCCTCTACGTGGCCGACGCCGGCAACCACTGCATCCGCGTCCTCCATCCGGAGGGCCGGGTGAGCACCCTGGCCGGACGCCCCGGCCCGCCGGACGCCGCCGGGATCCCGGCCGGCGGCTACCAGGACGGCCGCGGCCCCCAGGCGCGCTTCTCCTTCCCGACGGCGCTGGCGCTCGATGGCGCCGGGGTGCTGTATGTGGCCGACACCGGCAACCACTGCATCCGCCGCGTGACCGCCGACGGCCAGGTGAGCACCCTGGCGGGGCGGCCGGAAGCAGGCCACGCCGATGGTCCGGGCACCACCGCCCGGTTCCACTCCCCCTGCGGCGTCGCCTGCGGCCCCGACGGCGTCCTCTACGTGGCCGACGCGGCGAACCGCTGCGTGCGCGCCATCAGCCCGGATGGCCGCGTGAGCACCGTGCCGACCCCGCGGATGGAGGCGCCGCCACCACAGGCCGAGTGGACTCGCCACCCCGATCCGACAGGCGACCCGGCGCCCGCCGGCCCCCGGTTGGTGCAGCCGGTGGCCGTAGCGGTGGATTCTTGGGGCCGGCTGTGCATCGGCGATGCCGGAGTGCACTGCCTCTACCAGGTGAACGCCGGCGCCCTTTTCCTGGCGGCGGGCATCCACAGCGAGAGGGCGGCACCCGGGTGGGCGGACGGCGGCGGCGACCGCGCCCGGTTCGCCCGGCCGGCGGCGCTGGCAGCCGGCCCGGACGGCACGCTGTACGTGGCCGACTGCGGCAACCACTGCGTGCGGCGGGTGACGCTGCTGCCGCCCGAGGCCCTGCAGCCCCCTCCCGGGCACGGCCGGCCACGGCGCGGCCGGCGTGGCAGCCGCTTCGGCCGGTGAGGCCCGGCGCCAGCCCGCATCCGGGAGCAACCGAGAGACCAAGCGACCCCGAGGGAAAACCGGAAAACGTGGAAGTCACCATTGACCACCTGACCAAGGTCTATGAGGGCCGGATCACCGCCCTGAACGATGTCAGCCTGCGCATCGGCACCGGCGTCTTCGGCCTGCTGGGGCCGAACGGCTCCGGCAAGACGACGCTGATGCGCATCATCGCCACCCTGCTGGAGCCAACCGCCGGCAGCGTGCGGGTGAACGGCTTCGACGTGCGCCGCCAGAAAGCCCAGGTCCGCCGCATCCTCGGCTACATGCCGCAGGATTTCGGGCTTTACCCGTCGCTGACCGCCTACGAGGTGCTCGATTACATGGCGCTGCTATGCGACCTCACCGAGCCAACGGCGCGCAAGGAGGCCATCGAGCGTGCCCTGGCCGAAACCAACCTCACCCACCTGCGTGACCGACGCGTTGGCACCTTCTCCGGCGGCATGCGCCAGCGACTGGGGATCGCCCAGGCCCTTCTCCACTCGCCGCAGCTCCTGATCGTGGACGAGCCGACCGTCGGCCTCGACCCCGAGGAGCGCATCCGCATGCGCTCGCTGCTGGCAGAGCTGGGGCAAGACCGGATCATCATCCTCTCTACCCACATCGTCGCCGACGTGGAGGCGGTGGCCGACCAACTCGGCGTGCTCTACCAGGGCCGGGTCCGCTTCCAGGGCCCCCCAGACGCCCTCCTCCGGCAACTCCACGAGAAGGTGTGGTTGGTGGATGTCAGCCGCGAGGAGTTGGGCCGGCTGCGTGACCGCTACCTGGAGACCGGGGTGTTTCGGTCGGCTTCGGGGATGCAGGTGCGGGTGATTGCCGAGGAGATGGACCACCCGCACGCCCGCCCTGTAGAGCCGAACCTGGAGGATGCCTCGATCTGGTTGATGAAAGGCACGCAGAATGGGTAGACCGCGGCAGGCATTCTGGGGGCTGGCGCGCTCGGAATTCCTGGTGGGCTGGCGCAACCCCGGCTTTCGCGTGGCCGCCGCGCTCTGCGCCGCGGTGGCCGGCCTCTCCTGCACCGCCGCGGGCACCACCGCCTCCGTAGCGGCCTACCGGGTGAGCCAGCAAGCCTCGACCGTCATCGGCCTGGTGGCGCTCCTCTGGATGTGCCACGCCGCCTGCCGCGACGCCTGGATGGGCGCCGACGAGCTGGTGATGGTCAAGCCCCAGAGCACAGAGGCGATCCTCCTTGGCCGCTTCCTGGGTAACCTCGGGGTGGTGCTGACGGTCATGCTGTTCAGCCTCGCGGCCGCTGCCGTCGCCCAGGTGACCTGGGGCGGCACTCCCTTCCGGCTCCTGGCCTACCTCCACGCGTTCGCTCGCGCGCTGGTGCCGCTCGGCACTCTGTCGACCCTGGGGTTCGCGCTCTGCACGCTGTTCGGCACCCCGGTGGCGGGCGGGGTGGTGGCGCTCTACTGGATCCTGGTCCTCTCCGGCCGCGACTTCGTCTCGCGCGTTTTCAACTTCTCGCTCACCCAGAACAACGCTATCTACGCCCTCCTCTCCGCGGGGGTGCTGACGCTGATGCTGCTCGTCTATCGCCGCGACCGCCGCGGCGGGAACCGGTGGCCGCGGCCGCTGGTGGCCGCCACGGCGCTCTTCTTGAGCGGCGGCCTGCTAGTGGCGGTTCTTTTCGTCTACAGCCGGCACGACCCGCCGCTGCACCGCCGCGACGGGATCCTCGCCATCGCCAGCCAGCATCTGGAGCCCGGCCGGCGCATCCCCGGGTTCTGGCTTCCCGGGGGCAAGGTCCCGCTCACCGGCCTCTACCCGTTCGACGGCCGGGTGCTGGCGGTGGGGCTCTGGGCGCCGTCGGTGCCGGAATCGCTGGGCGTGCTGGAGGTGCTGCGCCAGATCGACGCCGAGTTCGGATCGCAGGGCGCCACGGCGATCGCCATCTGTGTCAGCGAAGACACGGCGATCGCCCGCCACGTCGCCCGGGAGAACGGCTACCGCTTCTTGATGCTTCACGACCCGGGCGCCCGGCAGACGTATCCACCCTCGGCCGGCTCGCCCGTCGCCGAAGCCTACGACGCGGCCGACCTACCGAAGCTGGTGGTGGCCGACCGGGAGCGCACCGTGCAGTTGGTGGAAACGGGCATTGGCCCCGATGCCTCGCAGGCGCCAGACACGGTGCGGCAGTTGCTCTCGACGGCGACGGCCGCGGCGGTTCCGCCCCAGGGGAACCCGGGATCACCATGAGAGTGAAGAATCTGCGGGCGCTGCTGCGCTACAACTTCGGGATCGTCTGGGGGCACACGCCCTGGCTGCTGATCATCCCGGTCGCCGCCAGCATGCTGGTGTTGTTCTGGAACATGGCGATGGCGTCGATGTTCACCCCCAGCAAGGTGGCACAGACCACCGAGGGCCTGGCGCCGATCCTGGCGGCGTTCCTCTGCGCGCACCTGCTGGGCGTCGAGTATCGCTTCCGGATCGGCGAGATCACCTTCGCCAAGCCGTTTGCCGGGCGGCGGATCCTCTACCTGCGCCTGCTCGCCGTCTACCTGCTGGTGGCGTTCCTGGTCGCGGTCATGCTCTTCGTCTACGCCAAGGGGATCGGCACAGAGTTCTCCACCACGGAGGTGGTGCTGGCCGGCGTGCCCTCGGTGCTCTTCCTCTCGATGCTCAGCCTGATGCTGGCGACGCTAACCCGACAGCCGATGGTCGGGGTGGCGGTCGCCGGGCTCTACTGGGCGGCGGACCTCTACGGCGGCGTCGAGTTCCACCCCCTGCTGTCGCTGCAGGGCTACGCGGCGTTCCTGCGAGCGGAAGAGCTAGCGGCGAGCTGGAAGCTGAGCAAAGGCATTCTGCTGGCGCTGGGACTCCTGCTTTACCTTGTCAACGTCCGGCTGGTGGGCCGCCCGGAGGGGATTCGCTCCCGGGCAAAGATGGCGCGCAACGCCGGCCTCCTGGCAGTGGTGGCAGCCCTCTATCTCTACACCGGCGCGCTCGCCAAGGTGGCCTACGGCCTGCGCCACGACCACCAGTGGCCCAACCAGGCGCGCGTGTGGTACCGCGAGCGTTTCCGGGTCTATGGCTCGCTACCCGTCGCCCCCTTGCTGGGCCCGGGCTTCACCCACTACCTCGGCCCACTTACCGGTGACCCCGAGGACCGGGGCCGCGGCACCCCTACCAGAA
>JAAZEB010000099.1 GCA_012512505.1 Armatimonadota bacterium
CGATCTCGTCTTCCGTCTTCAGGTTTTGTGCGAAGCGATATCTCTTCATCTGGTCTCTGCGGTGCCACCGATCGCCGGCGCGCCCTCAGCCTCCCACTCTTGTTCGGATCGACTACTGCCGACCCTGCTAATCCTGGGCCGATCGTAGCACCGGGCGGCCAGCCTGTCAACCGACGGCGGCGCGACGTGCGGAACACGGGGACAACCGCAATCGTCCTACTGATAGCGATGCGACCCCACGTACTCGCTCACCGGGCGATGAGGGAGGGAGGTGTCGGTGGTAATGGAAAGCCCCGTGACACTTCGCGTGTCCGAAACGGGGGACGCCGGGGTCGTGGCCCATGCCAACCTGGGAGGGTTTCGCTACCTCCCGCTCGGTCCCGCCGCGGCGCTACGAAACGCCATCCGGGAGTATACCGGCGTCGAGATGCCCTGCGAGACCCTGGACTACCTGGCGGAGCACCCCTCCGTGGTGCTCCCGCGTGCGGACTGGGAAGAGGCGCTGCGCGCGGCGCGTGTGGCCGCGATGGACAACCGGCTCTCGCCGGAGGCGCGTGGCGTGTTCCTTCATCTGCGTGATGTACTGCACCGGGCGATGCCCTGGCCCCGCCCGAGCGGCACGTCCCCGAACTGATCCCGTTTCCTTTTCTTTTCTTTTCGCGGTGCCCAGACCCCGATGGGCACCGCCTTTTTTTCGTCGGCTCGGCACCCATCGGGGTCGGCAACCCTTCCTACACCCAGTACACGGTCGGATCGCCGGCGTCCCGCCGGCCCCCGTAGGAGCGTCTCCGACGCCGACAGGTTGGCCCGCGGGCCGTTTGCGGGTCTCCGGGCGGTGGTAGGGGCGAAGCATTGGCAGGCCAGGCGTACTGCGGCGCAATCTGTCTACCCCGCCAATGCTTCGCCCCTACGGTTCGCGTATGGTCGGATCGCCGGCGTCCCGCCGGCCGCCGTAGGAGCGTCTCCACCTCCGATTCAGGCACCCACCGGTGTTCCGGGCGAGAGGGCTGGCGATGGCGCGCGTTAGTCGCCGAGCATCCGCAGTGAGCCATCCTCCGCCTGGGCTTCCCAGGGCCAGGCGGCATCCCCGGGCACCGACTGCGGCGCGGCCGCGTAGCGCTCGTAGAGCGCCGTGTAGGTGGTCGTCGGCAGGTCCATCTCCTGGACGGTGCGCATCAGCAACTCGGTCACGCGGCACTCCGGGTTCTGACGCGAGATGGAGTGGGGATGGTAGACCAGCCCGATGTAGTCGAGGCGGCAGGCTACCGCCCGCTCGATCCAGCGGCGCTGAACCTCCACCTCTTCTTCCGGCGTGCGCACCTGCCGGTTGGGGATGCCCCAGGTGAGGACCGGCGGCCAGGCCAAGGCCAGCCAGGAGCCCGGCGAGGTCTTCAGCACGTTGTCGTGCCAGCCGTGGCCGGGCAACTCCAACAGCTCCGGAAAGCCATCCTCGGCATACCAGTAGGCCTGCTGCAGGCCCGAGGGGATCGAGTCGGCCGGCCCGCGCAGGTCGGTGCTGATGTAGCGCACGCCGCACTCGGCGATGACCGCCAGGCGCTCGCGCTCGCCGCGCATGCCGCGGAAGAAGCCGCACCCGGAGCGCGTGCCGATGCAGGGCCGCTCGAAGGTGTCTTCCACCCACTGCTTGCCGAGCGTCACCTCGCGCCGCAGCTCCTCCAAGGAAACGCCGGCGCCGTGCATCTTGTTATCGCGCAGCATCTGGTGGGCGTAGGTGTGCGATTGCAGGTCGAAGAGGGGGGAGTCGCCAAAGATCGCCTTTAGCTCTTTCCCCTTCTGCTCCAGGACAGTGCCAAGGCAGAAGAAGGTGGCCGGGATGGCGTACTTCTCGTGCAGGCGCGCCAGCACCGGCGCCGCCTCCACGCACCGATCCGGGCTCTCCAGGTCATAGGCGAAGATGTAGTGTGTTGCCATAATGCCTCCGTGATCGCGTCCGATCCCGCGCGCATGCTCCCCGGGACGAGCCTGAAGGGGCCGCGCGTCGCTCATCTTGGGGTTCTGCCGGCTGCCGGCGTGTGGGCAGCGCGGCGCGCGGGCCGCTGGCCAGGAGGAACCCTGCTCCTCGCCAGGGCGCGGTCTGCCCGTCGGGCACCGATGCCCATGCCTGCCCGTGCCGCGCTCACGGCAGGCGTGGCAGTTGCTCACAGACCTCCGCGAGGAGGTCAACAGTATGCTCGGCGCGGACGCGGCCGGTGAGGCCGGCGCGCTGGATGCCGAGGCGGAGCTGCAGCAGGCACCCCGGGTTGCCGGTAGTGATGATGGTGGCGCCGGTGCGCCGCAGGTGCGCCATCTTCTCATCCAGCAGCTTCATCGAGGTGTCGAAGTGCCGCAGCGAGTAGGAACCGGCGGAGCCGCAGCAGCGGTCGCACTCGGCCATCTCCACCAGTTCGAGGCCGGGCACGCGCCGCAGGAGGGCGCGCGGCTGGGCTTTCACCTTCTGCACGTTCAACAGGTGACACGAATCCTGATAGGTCACCCGCGCGTCGAGGGCCCGGAAGGGAAGGGGAGCACCGTGCGCCACCAGCAGTTCGGCCACGTCGCGCACGCGGGCAGCAAACTTCTCGGCGCGGGCATGCCAGTCGGGCTCCTCCCGGAGGAGGTGGGGATACTCGCGCAGTTGGGCACCGCAGCCGCCGGCGTTGCTCACGTACCAGTCGGCACCGGAAGCCTCGAAGGCGGCAATGTTCTCCTTCGCCAGCCGGCGCGCGGTAGCGGCATCGCCGGCATGGGCATGGAGAGCGCCGCAGCAGGTCTGGCCCTTGGGGAGGACCACCTCGAAGCCGGCCGCGCAAAGGAGCTGCACCGTGCGCCGGTTGGTGCGGTGCAGCAGCGCCTCGGCAACGCACCCGGTGAGGAACGCCACCCGCCCGCGCTGCTCTCCCACGGCCGGGTAGACGGCGCCCTGCGGCAGCCGCTCGGTGGGTGGCGCGAAGTCGGTAAGTGCCGCCTCAAACTCGCCCAGGTGCCCCGGCAGGCGAGCGAGGATCCCGGTGGCGCGGGCCAGGCGCCGAAGGCCCAGCTTCTCGTAAAACCACAGCAGCCCGCCCAGCCAGCGCAGCAGGCGCACGTTGGGAACCACGCGCTCAAAGAGGTGGGCGCGTGTCTCCTCCAGGATGTGCCCGTAGGCGACGCCGGCCGGGCAGACCGGCTCGCACGCCCGGCAGCCCAGGCAAAGATCGATCGGGAGGGTGAGGCTCTCGGCGGCAAGCTGCCCATCGGCCACCGCCTTCACCAGGGCGATGCGGCCGCGTGGCGAGTGCGTCTCCCGACCAAGGTGGCGGTAGGTGGGGCAGGCGGGCAGGCAGAAGCCGCAGCGCATGCAGTTCATCAACTCGTCGTAGACGCCGGCCAGGGGTGGGGGGGCACCGCCGCCGGCCGACGCGCGGTCGCCTGCCGTGCCCTCAGCGGGGAGGCGGGTGGGGGATGGAGGCCGGCTGCCGCCGGGCTGCTTAGCCACCAGACCTCCTCACGACCACTCGCTTGCGCGTGGTATGGGCGAAGATCTTGCCGGGGTTGAGGATACCCTGGGGGTCGAACGCGGCTTTGATGCGCTTCATCAGCGCGATGCCGTGCTCGCCGATCCGCCACTCCAGGTAGCCAGCCTTGGCGGCGCCGACGCCATGCTCGCCGGTGATGGTGCCGCCTAAATCGACCGCCACGGCGAAGATCTCGGCGAACGCCTCCTCGACCCGGGCGATCTCGGCCGAGTCGCGGGCGTCGGTAAGGCAGGTGGGGTGGAGGTTGCCGTCGCCAGCGTGCCCGAAGGTGCAGATCTGGAGGTCGTATTTGCGGGAGATCGCGCCAATCGCCTCCACCATCTCCGCGAGCTTCGCGCGGGGAACGCTGGCGTCTTCCAGGATCGTCGTGGGCCGCACCCGGGCCAGGGCGGCCAGCGCCGTGCGCCGCGCGGTCATCAGTCGGGCGGCTTCCTCCGGGGTGGCCGCCACCCGCACCTCACTGGCGCCGGTGTTCTGGCAGATGACGGCGATGCGCTCGATGTCGCGATTGACCGCGTCGGGGGCACCGTCTTGCTCGATCAGCAGCACCGCCGCTACGTCGGTGGGAAGCCCGGCATGGGCATACTCTTCCACCACCCGCGCGGTGCCCTGGTCGAGGAACTCCAGGGTGGCCGGCACGATGCGCGCGGCGATGATCCCGGAGACCGCCCGCGCGGCGCGCGTCAGGTCGGGGAAGAGGGCCAGGGCAGTGCGCTTTGCCTCCGGCTTGGGCACCAGTTTGAGCAGGATCTCGGTGATGACGGCCAGCGTGCCCTCGGAGCCGATCAACAGCTTCGTCAGGTCGTAGCCGGCCACGTCCTTCATCACCTTGCCGCCGGTGCGGATCACCTCGCCGGAGGGGAGCACCGCTTCGAGGCCGAGGACGTAGTCTTTGGTGACGCCGTATTTCAGGCCGCGCAGGCCGCCGGCACACATCGCCACGTTGCCGCCGAGGGTAGAGACCTGGATGCTGCCGGGGTCTGGCGGGTAGAAGAGGCCCAGCGCCTCCACCTGGGCCTGGAACGGCGCGGTGATCGCCCCGGGCTGCACGGTGGCGGTGAGGTTCTCCTCATCAATCGCCAGCACCTGGTTCATCCGGGTGAGCACCAGCACCAGCCCGCCCTCGACCGGCACGGTGCCGGCGGCCAGGTTGGTGCCGGAGCCACGCGGGATCACCTTCAGCCCCGCGCGCGATGCCAGACGCAGGATCGCCTGCACCTCGGCGGTGCTGGCGGGAAACACCACGCCATCCGGCAGCGCCTGGTGGAGGGGCGTGGCATCGTAGGAGTAGGCGAGCAGATCCTCCGGGCGGTCCAAAAACCACTCGGCGCCGACGATAGCGGCCAACTCACGGCGAATCGCGTCCGAGAACATAAGCGGCTCACTCGCTGCGGCCCGGCCGACCCGGTGGCTCGCCCGGGGGAGCGCCTCTCCAGTGCTGCGCGCGGCGGGGTAATCCCATCGTAACACACGCGCGGAGGCGTGTCAAACCGCCGGCGGGTGTCGGCGCTGAACCACGCGGCGGAGGACGGCGATGAACTGGGAGGCCGGCATCGGCTTTTGCACCACGGCATCGATCTCCGGCTCGCGCTCCTCGCGACTGTAGAAGGAGCTGCCGTAGGCGGTGAGCAACACCACCGGCAGGTTGGGGCGGCAGCGGCGAAGCTGTCGGGCGAGTTCCAGGCCGCTGGTTTCCGGCATCACGTAGTCGGCGACGACCACGTCGTAATCGTTCTCCTGACAGAGGGCCAGGGCCTCCGCCGCGCTGACCGCGGCGGTCCAGCGACAACCGTAGTTCTCCTCCAGGCCGGAGCCGACCGTCTCGGCCAGGCCGGGTTCATCATCAACGATCAAGACACGCATGGAGTGCTCCCGGTGCATCGCACCGCCGGTTACTCCCGATGCCCGGTTGGGAGGTCCGCGTTCACCAGCCGCCGCCTGCCGCGCGCCAGGTGTCAGGTGTCAGGTGTCAGGGCGCCGATGCGGGACGCCGTAAACGATGCCCCTGACCCTGGGGACAAGCACCATAAAGGGCGCTGGGCCGGTGCCTTGCGTCCGCAACGGTATCGCGGAGCCAGCTTTAGCCGGCTTGTCCCCTGGATAGGGTAGTCCTTTAGGGCTACTACCCGTCTACCCCGCACCGCGTGCGGCTTGTGGCTACACCAGGGTGCGGAGGATCTCACGGGCCTGGGCGACCGCGCGTGCCCGGTGCGAGATCTGGTTCTTCTCCTCTGGCGAGAGCTCCGCCATCGTCTGGCCCCGCTCCGGAAGGAGGAAGATCGGGTCGTAGCCGAAGCCGTGTTCCCCGCGCGGCTGGCAGGCGATGCGCCCCTCGCAGGTGGCCTGGGTGAGGTGCAACTCTCCCGCCGGTGTGGCAATCGCCACGGCGGCGACGAAGCGGGCGGTGCGCTGGGGTGCCGGCACGTCGCGCAGCTTCTCCAGCAGCAGCGCGTTGCGGTCGGCATCGGTCGCGTCCGGCCCGGCGAAGCGGCTGGAATAGACGCCCGGCGCCCCATCCAGCGCGTCTACCTCCAGGCCCGAGTCGTCTGCCAACGCCAGGTGACCGGTGGCGGCAGCTACGGCGCGCGCCTTCAGCGTGGCATTCTCCGCGAAGGTGGTGCCGGTCTCGGCAATCTCCGGCACCTGCGGATAGTCGGCCAGCGACTGGACGACCACCGGCAGGTCGGCGAGCAAGGCGCGCATCTCTCGCACCTTGCCCGGGTTGCGTGTTGCCAGTACCAGGGTCTTCACCGGTTCAGGACTCACAGCGGATCCGGGAGCAGTTCCTTCTGACGCTGGATCAGCTCCTGGATCCCCTTCTCCGCCAGGTTCAGCAGGGCGTTCATCTCCGCGCGGGTGAAGGGCATGTGCTCGGCGGTGCCCTGCACCTCCACCAGCTTGCCGGAGGCGGTCATCACCACGTTCATGTCTACGGCGGCGTTGGAGTCCTCGGTGTAGTTCAGGTCCAGCACCGGCACGCCGTTGACGATGCCCACGCTCACCGCGGCAATCGGCTCGTAGATCGCCAGGCGCTGAAGCTGGCCGTTGCGCTTCAGGTGGGCCAGGCAGTCGGCGAGCGCGATGTAGGCACCGGTAACCGAGGCGGTGCGGGTGCCGCCATCCGCCTGGATCACGTCGCAATCGAGCCAAATCGTGCGCTCGCCCAGCGCCTTGAGGTCTACCGCGGCGCGCAGCGAGCGGCCGACGAGGCGCTGGATCTCGGCGGTGCGGCCCCCGGCGCGGTCGCGCCCTTGGTCGCGGGGGGTGCGGGTAGCGCACGAGCGCGGCAGCATCCCATACTCGGCGGTCACCCAGCCGCTGCCGGTGTTGCGCAGAAAGAGGGGCACACGCTCCTCCACGCTGGCCGTGCAAATGACGCGGGTGTCGCCCAACTCCACCAGGCAAGACCCCTCAGCATACTTATTAAAGTGGCGGGTGAAAGTCACCGGCCGCATCTGGTCGGCTGCCCGTCCATCAACTCTCGCCATCGAAGATATCCACTCTCTCTACGGCGATCTCCCGACCGAGCAGGCGCCGGGCCGCCTCCACGAAAACGGCCGGGTCGCCGCTCACCAGGTAACGGTGCGCCGGCTCCGCGGGGGCCGTCCGGCGCAGGCCGCGCTCATCCAATAGCCGCACCAACGCCTGCGCCAACTCCTCCGCGGGGTCGACCAGGGCCACGTCCGGACCGACCACGGCGCGGATCGCGCCCGCCAGGTAAGGGTAGTGCGTGCAACCAAGCACGATCGTATCAATGCCCTGGGCGCTCATCGGGGCGACGTACTCCCGGGCTGTTGCCAACGCCTCCGGGCCGTCGGTGGCGCCGGCTTCTACCAGCGGCACAAAGGCGGGGCATGCCTGCTGCACCACCGTCAGATCCGGCCGTGCCGCCAGGAAGGCGCGCTCGTAGGCGCCGGAGCGCACGGTGCCCTGAGTGGCCACCACCCCCACGCAGCCGTTGCGCGCCACCGCCAGGGCGGCGCGCACGCCTTGCTCGACCATCCCGATCACCGGCACCGGCAGCTCTGCCTGGGCCGCTTCCAGGGCGGCGGCGGTGGAGGTGTTGCAGGCAATGACCACCACCTTCGCGCCCTCCGCCACCAGGTAGCGGCTGATGCGCAGCGCGTACTCCCGCACCTCCGCCAACGGGCGGGGCCCATAAGGCAGGTGCGCCGTATCCCCAAAGTATAGGATCGACTCGTCCGGCAGGCACTGCCGGACGCGGGCGACCACCGTCAACCCACCGACCCCAGAATCAAACAGGCCGATGGGCCCTTCCGGGTTCACTCGCCTCGCTTCCCGCGGACAACAATCTCGCTATTGCGCCGCAGCGGTTCCTCCGCTGACAGATGCCCGCCAATGCTTTCAATCGGTGCGCCCTCCACCGTGAGGCGCACCGAGTCTACGCCTTCCAGTTCGGTGAGCGTATTGACAATGGAGTAGAGGACGATCTCCTCCCAGTCCGCGCCGCCGTTGAAGTTATCGCGCAGCTCGCGGCTGAAGTTCGCGGTCACCACGCCACCTTCCCTCTCCACTCCCAGCACCCGGGTGCCTTCTGGCAAGGTGGCCCGGAAGCCCTCGCTCTCCTCCGCCGGCGTGGGGCCCGCCGCCAGCGCCTCCAAACTGGCCATCGTTGGCGCGGCGGTGGCGGCGACCTCCCGCTCCACGGGGGAGAGGACGAACTCTCCCTGGGTTCCCCTCGGCAACTCGCGCGCCAGGTAGATCGTGATCCGTTGTGACGCCGGCGACTCGGGCGCATTTTGAGCCCGCGGAGGCGTGGGGGCGGGCGGTTCCGAGGGGGGCCGCTGCGCGCGCGACCAGAGGATCAGGCCGCCGACCAGCGCCAGCAGGAGGATCGCCAGACACGCGACACGTCGCATGTTATTGCCCCTCCTGTTCTTCCACCGTGGCCGCGGCTTCCCCTTCCTCGATTACGACCGCATCCTCCAGCTCCTCCACGGCCAACGCCGCCTCTTCCGCCGCTACGGGAGCAGCGGTGGTCGACGCCCCGACATACTCGGCGATCCCGTTGAAGATCGCCCTGGCTGCCCGCTGTCGATATTCCGGTGTGCCCAACAATCTATCTTCTTCGCGATGGTTCATATACCCGATTTCCAGCAGAACCGATGGCATCTTCGTCTCGCGGGTTACCACGAGCCCCGGGCGACGCCGAACCTGTCGGTCGGGCGCCCCCAACTCCTTCACCAGGCGGTAGTGCAGCGTCCGGGCCAGCCGGTAGCTGTGCTGGTGGCAGTAATAGGTCTCGATGCCACGCGCGCTGTTCGGGCGGCCGTTGGCGTTGCAGTGGATGCTGATGAAGATGTGGACCCCCTGTGAGTTCGCCATCGCCGGCCGGGCACGCAGGCCCACCGTGTCGTCCCCATAGCGGGTCATCGTCGGTTTGGCTCCGGCTGCCTCAAGCAGACGATAGAGCCTTTTCGCGATGTCCAGGTTGATGTCCTGCTCGCGCCTGCCCGACAGCCCGGTGGTGCCCGAGAGCGAGCCGCCGTGCCCGGGATCCACCATCACCTTCAGGCCCTTGAGCCCGGTGACTTGCACCCGGCTGAGGGCAGAGCGCAGCGTGAGCACCAGGGTGCCCGGCTCGTGCCCCTGGGTGAGGACGCACTCTGCTTCCTCCACCAGATCCACCACCACCCGGGCTACCTTCTCGGTGAACTGCCCGAGCCGCACGCGCTGCACTAAGGGCGTGTGCGGCGGCACGGCGGGCGCCTGGGCCTGGATCGTCGCGTTTTCAATGTCGAGCGCCACGCGCGGGGGAGACCCCAGCCGCAGCACCTTGGCCTGTGCCGGGCCGTTGGTGCGCACCACGACGAGCGGGTTGCCCTCCTCGCTGGTGCCCACGTCGATGCCGGTCACCGCCAGCCCGGTGAGCTCGGAACCAGGCGCGTCGAGCAGGCGATCGAGGACGGTGTACGCCTCCGGGGTGTTGTTCTCCGGTACCCCCAGGCGCAGGCAGATCTCCGTGGTGGCCCGGGCGCTGAGCGCCCGATACTGCGGCATCGCCTCCGCCTCGACGGTGATCCGCACCAGACACGGCTGATAGGAGACCTGAGTGGCGCGAATGCGGGTGATGCCCCCCTGGTTCACCGGGATCAGGGTGCTGTCGTTGAACAGGTGCGCCTCGGCGATCTCGATGATGAGCTGGCCAGGGTTCCGCTCCAGTTCCAGCCGGGCGGTGAGCGGGTAGCCCGCGAGGATGCGCAGCGTCATCAGGCGGTCGAACATCTCCGGGCGGATCGCGTCGACCCGGGGAGCAATCGAGAGGCGGTTGGCCTTCTCGTCCCAGCGGGCACTGAGCCGCAGAGCCGCGCAGGCGCGGTTGACCGGATAGTAGAGGGTGCCCTGGTGCTGCAGCGCGGGGAGGCAGCCCTCCAGTTGGCCGGGGCCGCGCACCACCACCGTTTCCCCCTCGGCAAACACCGTCACCGGGAGGCCGGCATAGCGGAACGTCACGGGCAGGTAGACCTCCCCGTCTTGCAAGATCGGCGACGGCGCGCACGGCGCCACCTTACTGCCGATGTAGACCTCGGGGGCTTTGGGCGCGGC
Organism: Armatimonadota bacterium; assembly: GCA_012512505.1. Classification (GTDB taxonomy): domain Bacteria; phylum Armatimonadota; class JAAZEB01; order JAAZEB01; family JAAZEB01; genus JAAZEB01. Next base: position 10,083 of record JAAZEB010000099.1, read on the forward strand.
GAGGAGCGACCCGGTGTGAAGCACCAGGCACCAGACCAGCAATGCGTAGCGGAATGGACAACGGGCGGTCGTGACGGCACCTCCTTTGCTCAAGCGCCGGCTTCCCAGGGTGCGGGGACGGCGATAAAGCCTGCAGCACGGGTGGACGCCGGACAGGCCGGAACCCACGGTTGGCCGATAGAGATCCCGCTGGCAGCGGTAGCAGATTGGCGATGCGACAACGGTGAGGTGCCCCGTCCGTGTTCCCCCGGCTCAGGAAGCGCGGTTCACAGGAAGGACAGTGGCGGGAAACGTGGGCCGGGCACGAATCGCAAAGGGCGGACCTGGGAGCGAGCCGCAAACCGGCTGCTGCTGGCTTATCACCAGCCTTCCGGCAACGGCGCCCGGCGCTCCTCGCCGTCCGCCCTCTGCAAACCCAAAATGGTGGAGGCGGGCGGAGTCGAACCGCCGTCCAAGAGGAACTTGCCAGGGCTTGCTACGAGCGTAGTCTGCGCTTTAAAATTCGCGCCTTTGGCTCCCGCAGACGGGATCCGCCGGCACTAGGTCGCTGAGTGTCCCCGGGCGGCCCGCGTACCCTGACCGCTCAGGTAATCCGGCTTTGGTGACACCCGGTTCGTTCCCACCGGACGGGGAACGGCCAGATGGCTGCCGTTTAGGCAGCGAGCGCGAGATTGTTCTCGGCGTTTGTTGGTTTGCCGCTTTTTACGAGGCCAGCGGCGCCTCGGCTCGCAGTCCCTGTCTTATTCGCTCCTGTCGAAACCCGTCGCCCCCATTTCCCCAGAGTCTTGGACCCTGGCCACGTCGGAACTCTCGTTCGATATTATACCACAGCAGAGCAGGCAACGCAAACCATTGCCTGGGGGCAATCTGCCGCGGTTGGCCGTTAGCCGCGTGCCACCGGGCACGCAGCCGGCCTCCTCACCGGTGCTGTGCCGGCCGATGCCGCCTGGCCGCCAGCGAGTGCCGCCGGAGTGCGCGCCATCGGACGCAAACACAGCGGCCTGTTTGGTGCTTAGACGTGCCGGCAGGAGGCAAGGTTCAAGGTGCCGGGGCGCCACCGTTGCGACGCTCCGTCGTTCGGGCAGGGAAGCCTCCGGGGGTGGCGAAGATCCGCTTGGCCGGCCCGCCGCCGGCAGCGCCAGGCAGCGATCGCTGCCGAAGGGAGAGCGAGATGGGGAGCAAAGCCACCGAACCGGAGGGGATCCGCCGCGCGCTGGAGGCGGCACGGAGCGCCCTGGGCGCTCTGCAGTGGAGCTGTGACTGGCGGGTTGCCCCCACGGCACCGGCCGACCCCGCGCAGGCCCGGCCGGACACCACCGGTTGGCCCACCTACCAGGAG
>JAAZEB010000100.1 GCA_012512505.1 Armatimonadota bacterium
CCCCCACTACAATGAAGAGCGGCCCCTTGTAGAGGCCGCCGCCGTAATTGGGGTTGTCCACCATCACGGTGAGGACGTTGTCGGCGCCCCAGCGGACCAGGCGCTCGGGGAGCGGGTAGTCACGGCGGATATCCCACCCGTTCGTGCGCCCGATCTCCTCGCCGTTCAAGTAGGTCACATCGTTGTCGTCCACGGCGCCGATGAGGAGGCGCAGCCTGCGTCCTCGCCACGCCTCCGGAAGGGTGACGTGCACGCGGCACCAGGCGTAGTCGTTCTCTTCCCAGAGGCCGGGCGGCTGCAGATCGGGCCAGGCGCGGTCGTCCACGTCCGGCGAGGCCCACTGGGGGTCCACCGGGGCGTTCCGATCGGTGAGCTTCCGCTTCCAGGGGAGGAGCGTGAGGTCGATGCCTCGCATGACGGGAAGCCGCACGGTGGCGCTGCCGGCGCGGGCGGTCAGCACGCCGGTGTCGGCAGCCTCCGGGAGAGACACGCGCGCCGCCACAAGCTGCCACCCTTTTGGCGCCACCTCGAGCGATACGGAGTCCGGCTGCACCGTGCCGCCCGGCAGGCTGAGCGAGAGCGTCTCTCTGGCCGGCGCGTTGGCCGTGTTGCAGGCGATTAGGAGCACCGGCGCGGGCTCCTGCGCCTGCAACACTAGCGTCACGGTCGGCCGGATCTCGATCCCGGCGGCGCACGCTGGCCGGGCGCAGAGGGCGCTCAGAACGGCGACGAGTGCCAGGTACCTCATGCGGAGCCTCCTATCCCAGCCTCTTACTCCATGCAGCCCCGCTCTCCTGCGGGCGCGAAGGCGCAGGGGTCAGCGTTCCAGCCGGACCCAGTCAAACTCCCCGACCGATCCGGCCGGACCGTCGCGGTCCATCACGAGGCGCATGGTCTGCCGGCCGGCCTTCAGGGTCACGCCGGGCCGGGAGAGCGTCTGCCAGGAGCCCTCGCCGCCGGTGTCCGGGATCACCAGCGGGCCGGACTTATCCACGCCATCGAACTCCACGTGGAAGGTGCCGCCGGGGCCGGCGGAGGCCACGCGCACCGCGAGGGTGTAGGTCCCTGCGCGCGCCACCTTCACGGTGTAGGTCAGCCACTCACCCGCCTCGGTGCGGCCCACCTGGTAGCCGCCGCTCGCCGCCCCGGAGGCGAGGATGTCCACCTGTTCCAGGCAGCGGAACGGGTTGAACCACCCCTCCTTGGGGAAGTTGTTGGTCGTGTCGTGGTAGGCCCGGCCTTCGCCTCCCTCATCGAAGTGCTCCGCCTCGACGGTGCCGGGCAGCTTCCAGGGACCGCCCCGGAAGGGCGTTTGGCCCGCCGGGCGGCCCCACGCGGCAGGATCCTTCATCCGGCGCCACCACTCGTCCGTAGCCACTCGGGGGTCGGCCTCCCACACCACCAGCGCGCGGCCCTGCGGCGCCGCCGCGAAGAAGGGTACCTGCGGCAGTGGGCCCCAGGTAGCGGGCTCCCAGCGAGCGAGGGAGACGTACCCGGTGCGGCGCACGTAGTCGGACCGGGTCAGCGGGATGGCGCCCATCACGTCGTAGTCAACGGCGGGCTCGCTGAAGGTGCCTCCGCCTCTCGGCCACGCCGCCTCGCTCATGGTGCGGCGAAGCTCGGTGTCCGGCAGTTCGCCCAGGCGCGACTTGGGAGTTTCCGCGAACCCGTCGTTGGTGTCGTCGCCATCGTTCGAGAAGGGGAACGCGACCACGCGCAGCCGCTCGAAGGCGATGTAGGTGGCCCACGGGTCGGTGCCGAAGTTATACTCGCTCGCGTCGATACTATCGTCCGCCCGCTTGTTGCCCACGATCCAGGCCAGCACCATCCGGTCGGCGATGGAGGGATCCTGCAGGTAGGCGTCCACGACGCACGTCGCCTGCCCGCCCATCACGATCACCAGGGGCCGATGGGACGTGGCCCGCCGCGCTTCCCTCAGGATCAGCCGGCTCCCGGGAGTGCGGTAGGGCACGGTCTCCTCGATGCGTCCGGAGGCCGGTCGCTTCAGGGTGAGGCTGGGGCCGGCGGTTACGTCCGGCAGGTTCCGGAGGCCGCTGCGCCGCGCCTTCGCGATCAGCTCCTGCCGCTCCCGCACCACCTCGCTGGTGGGGAGGGGCGAGAAGGGCGGCTGACGCTGCTCTTCTCCCCAGGAGCAGGTGGTGATGATGCCGCGCAGGCGGATGACCCGGGCGCTGGCCAGGGCCATCAGGTAGGTGTCGGTGAACCCTGACTCAATGGCACCGTCGTTGTCGTAGATCACCGGGCAGGTGCGGTCGTACGGCAGCGCCGTCGGAGTGGCGGCGGTCGCCCGGCCGCCCGGGCCCCAAAGGAGAACGGCGGCGAGGAACCACCCGCCTGCCGGAAGGCGCATCACGATCCTCCTTGATCCGAGGGGGCTCCCTGGCGCTCACTCCTGCTTCAGGGGGCCGATGCGGCGGTTGCCCACGGCCAGTTCATCGATCCACAGCGTCTGGGCATGAGGAAGAAGCCCCGGCCCGAAGTAAGGGGTCATCAGAAACTGGTTGAACTTCATGTTGGGGAAGTCGCACGAGCGGAAGACGACGTTGGTGCGCTCGACCACCAGCTTGCCATCCACCCAGCCCCGCAGTTCACCATCCTCTTTCCAGGTGCCTGCCTGGGCATCGACGCTGTTCAGCCGGAACATCGCCTCGATGCAGTGCCACTTCGTGTCGTTGAAAAGCACCTGGCGGCTGTCGAAGAACTGCCCGTTGTAGCCGCCCCGCAGTGGCCCCTGGGTGAGGCCGTGCGGCGCGTCCTTGTTCTGGATATCCTGCGTGCCCAGCCGCAGCTTGCCGTTCACCGGCTCGATGTAGAGGGTGAGGTGGGTCGCCGCCGGCCCGTCGTAGGCGCCGTTCTCCGTGGTCATGAAGTGCGTCAGGTGAGGGTGATAGTTCTGACCGCTCCAGCCCCAGCCGGGCGAGAGCTTCAGGTAGAAGCGCAGGTAGACTACTTCAGTCGGCGGGAAGAGGTGGCGCACCCCCTGCGAGCTGCTGGGGGTGGTGCCCCCCGCGCGCCAGCGGTACTCGATGCACCCCTTGCCGGCGAAGGCGCCTTCCCGGGCGATGGTGAAGCGCGTGCCGTCGTACCAGCCCCGCTGCGGCAGGTTGGCATCCTCGAAGCTCTCGGAGAAGAAGATCCCCTCCTTCTCCGCTGGTGCCGCCGCGGTCGGCGGGAGTGCCGCACCCAGGACCAGCAGACTCAGGGCCACCCGTAGCGCAGTCCGCATCGTACCCCTCCTTCGGCCGGCAGGCGAGGGGACTGGCCCCGGACCTCGCGAGGCGCCGCCAGCGGCGCGATTCGGACCAACCCGCCCCAGCCGCTCTCCTCATTCGCCACGCGGGCGCGGGCTCCCTCTCCGGTTCGCCGCCCAGAGCCGTGGGCAGGCGGAGGCCCGGTGGCGGAGGTGGCTATTGAGGTGGGGTGCCGGCCTGCTGCCGTTGGAACGGCGCCCAGGAGGCCATCTCGGCCTGGAACTGCGGGCTGTTCAGGTAAGCGGAGACGCTGCGGATGCGCTCTTCCCAGGTGGGGTGGGTGGCACTGGCGGAGGCATCCAGCTCTGGCTGCTCGGAGAGGCGTGCCAGCAGGCGCACGATGAGGCGCGGGTCGATGTTGGCGATGCACAGGTAGCGCGCCGCGGCCTGGTCAGCTTCCTTCTCGCGGGCGTGCATCGCGTTCCCGGCAGGCGCCCCGGTGCCCCCCTCGGCCCCGCCGGCACTTTCCGTCGAACGCGCCGCTCCCGCCTGGGCCGCTTCTCGCTCGCGCAGCATCTGCGTCATGTGCCCCAGGGCGATGTGGGCAATCTCATGCGCCAGCGCCGCGCACAGCAGCTCATCCTCTGGCAGCAGCCGCAGCAGGCCGCGGGTGAGGTAGATGTAGCCGCCAGGCAGCGCCACGCCGTTCGGCTCGCGGCTGTTGAGGATGCGGATCCGCACCGGCGTCGCGCAACCGGACGCCTTGTGGATCACCGCCGCCAGGCGTGCCACACGCGCGTTCAGGGCGGCATCGGTGCAGAGGCCATGCTGCCGCTCCATCTCCCGCGCGGCGTTCCGGCCCACCTGCGCCTCGTAGTCGGCCGAGGGAGCGGCCGCCGCTGGCAGGCCGAGGACCACGCTCCCACGGCCGGCATCCGACCGCCACCCGCCGCCCGATACGAGCGCGGCCATGGCGATCGCTGCCAGCAGCAGTAGCTTCACGAACCGACAGCGGCGATCTGCTCCCATGCGCCCTCCCCCAACAAAACACGCCCAGCGATGCAGGATGCGTGCCATGCAGGGGGTGTGGCACTCGTTGGCGGCCGGCGTAGGAGGCGTCCGACGCCGGGGAGATGTTATTCCTTCAGGAGATGGCCGGAGTGCCCGAGCCATCGGGCTTCGCACTGTCAGGAAGCCGCATTGCTACGGCGCTCCGCTACTCTCCCAGGCAACTAGCCGGAGTGCCCGAGCCATCGGGCTTCTGCCAGGCGGCCGCGTCGCCACGGCACTCCGCTGCTCTACCCTGGAAACGGTGGGGGCATGCCTCCTACGGTGGCCGGCGGGCCGCCGGCGCTCCGACCCCTCGGCGTCGGAGACGCCTCCCCCGAGGGGATGGGTGTGGTGATGGGGCTTTGCCGGGCGGGGAAGGGGCCTTGGGCGCTGCCTTAAAAGCCGAGATCCCCCCAGGGGTCGGCTAGGGGCCGGGTGAACTGCAGCAGGTGCCGCACCAGGAGGACGGCCAGGAGAACCTGCAGCACCAGGGAGACGAGGGAGAGCAGCAGGCAGGCGGCTGCAAACTTCTGGTTGGCGGGGTGGCCGCGGCGGAAGTAGATGCGGCTGAGGAGCAGCCCGAACGGGATCGGGAAGAGGAGGGCGACCAGCAGGTAGAGGCACCCGAGGCCGGCGGCAATCGGCTCGTCTTGCACCGCCACGGCGGGCGCGTTGGGGGCGGACGACCGGGGCAGGATCACCTTCAGGCGCGGTGGCTCGCTCACCTGCGCCGGCACCGGCTGCACCAGGAAGGCGCTGCCCCCAAACTGCACGCAGTCACCGGTGCGCAGCAGGCCCTGCGCTACCGGGTGGCCATTGACGAAGACGCCGTGGGTGCTGCCGGCATCCTGCACCTGCACCACCCCGCCGGCGCTCACCAGCAGCGCGTGGGCGCGAGAGATGGCCGGGTCGGCGTCCAGTACCAGGTCGCACCCGGGCCCGCGGCCCACGGTGGTGCGCCCCGGCTTTACCTCGAACGCCTGGCCGGTGTAGGGGCCGGTCAGGCCGACCAGGTACGGCATGGCGGTCACCCGGCGATCAGGCCCCGCAACGTTGCCAGGTTTACCGGGTCCATCTCCTGGCCCTCTTCCAGCTTGGGGGTCTCCAGGATCCCCGGCAGCGCCTGCAGGCGCGGGTCGTTCAGCACGAAGCGGAACGGCTCCAGGCCGAGGAAGCCGCGGCCGATGTGGGCGTGGCGGTCCACGCGGCTGCCCAGCTCCTTCTTGGAGTCGTTGAGGTGGAGGCAGCGCAGGCGTGAGAACCCCACGTGGCGGTCAAACTCCGCCATCGTCGCCTCGTAGCCTTCGCGGGTGCGCAGTTCGTAGCCGGCGGCAAAGACGTGCGCGGTGTCGAGACAGACCGCCAGGCGCGAGGAGTCGGTCACCGCGGCGAAGATGCGCGGGAACTCCTCAAAGCGGCTGCCCAGGCTGTTGCCCTGGCCGGCGGTTGTCTCCAGCAGGATCGTCACGCCGCTGTCGGCGGTCGCGGCGAGCACTTCGTTCAGGCTGTCGCAGAGCCGGGCGGTCGCGGCCTCCACCGGGTCATGGCCGGCGCTGCCCATGTGGGTGACCAACGCCGTGACGCCGAGGATCTGGCAGCGCCGCACCTCGCGGATGAAGCTCTCGACTGACTTGCGGCGCAATGCCTCATCGCCGGCCGCCAGGTTGATCAGGTAAGAATCGTGAGCGATGACGGGGAAGAGGCTGGCCTCGGCGCACTGGCGCTGAAACGTCTCTGCCTCCTCCAGGGGGATCTCCCGGGCGGCCCACTGCTGGGGGCTCTTGGTGAAGATCTGCAGTGCCTCGCACCCGGCGGCCACCGCCTCCTTGACGGCTGTCTGGAAGCCGCCGGCAATTCGCATGTGCGCGCCCAGTCGCATTCCTCACCCCTCCAGCAGAAACGGATTGGCCTCTCGCTCGCGGCCGATGGTGGTGGCCGGCCCGTGCCCGGGGTAGACCCGCGTCGCGTCCGGCAGCGGCAGCAGGCGCTCCCGGATCGAGCGCAGCAGGGTGTTGGTATCGCCGCCGGGCAGGTCGGTGCGCCCGATGGAACCGGCGAAGAGCGTGTCGCCGCTGATCAGAATGTCTTCGCCCAGCAGGCAAATGCCGCCCGGCGTGTGCCCCGGGGTGTGGATCACGGCAAGCTCGGTGCCACCCAGGGCAATTCGGTCGCCATCGGCCAGGAGGCGCCCGGGCGTAGGGATCGGCGGCGCGGGATAGCCGATCCAGGCCGCCTGCTCCGGGAGTGCCTGCAGCAGCGGCAGGTCGTCGGCGTGGATCAGCAGCGGTGCCCCGGTCTGCTCCAGGTAGTAGGCGTCGCAAAAGACGTGGTCGAAGTGCCCATGGGTGTTGATCACCGCGGTGAGCGTCCAGCCGGCCTCTCGCACGCGCTCCAGCAGCGGCTCGCTGTCTATCCCCGGGTCAACTACCGCCGCCATCCCACTCGCCTCATCCACGAGCAGGTAGACGTTGTTCTCCAGCGGACCCATCACGCAGCATTCGACTTTCACGAAACCCCTCCCAAACGCCCGGTCTCGGGTGCAGAGTTCGCCGTGCCGGAGGACCTTCCCTTGCGGCCGGCGCCGACGGGGGCCGCGGGGAGGAATAGGGGTTGGGGGCGCGAAGAGGAGGGGGTGGTCGGCAGGCCGGCGGCCGCTTCGGCACCCCGCCCGAAGGAGGCGCGCCGGGGGCGCCGGCCAGCAGTGTGATGCGGGGCAGGTCCAGAGCGCCTGTCAACGCGCGCCCGGCCAGGCGCGCCGGGGGCGCCGGCCAGCAGTGTGATGCGGGAGGGTTGCATGGAGGGTGGCATTCCCCGGCGGCCGTTGGGGCGCACCGGGCACAGGGTGAGCATTTTGGGCCTGGGCGGGGTGAACTACCACGAACTGCCCGACGCGGCGGCCGCGGCCGTGGTCCACCGGGCGATTGACTTGGGGATCAACCTGATCGATACCGCGGTCAGCTATGGCAACGGCGAGAGCGAGCGCAAGATCGGCCTGGTGATGGCCGAGCGCCGCCGCGAGGTGTTCCTCACCACCAAGACGGCACAGCGCACCCGCGACGGGGCCCTGGCCGACTTCGAGGGAAGCCTGAGGCGACTGCAGTGCGACCAGGTGGACTTGCTTTTTGTTCACAGCATCGAGAATGAGGCAGACCGGCAGGCGATCTTGCGGCGCCCGAGCGTGCTCGACGCGGCGGAGGAGCTGCGCGCCGCCGGCAAGATCCGCTTCATCGGCCTCTCGGGGCATAGCGACCGCGAGGCGATGCTGGCCTGCCTGAAGGAGTATCCTTTCGATGCCGTCCTCTGCCCGGTGAGCGCCGCCAACGGGGTGCGCTACAGCTTCGAGGAGACGGTGCTTCCCTATGCGCGCGAGCACGGGCTAGCGCGGATCGGCATGAAGATCATGCACTCGACGAAGGCCGCCGAGATCGGCGATCCCGGCCGTTGCCTGCGCTACAGCCTGAACCTACCGATCGACTGCGGCATCGTCGGCGTGGATAACTGCGAGCAACTGGAGCGGAACGTTGCCCTGGTGAAGGCGGGGCTGCCTCCCCTGGAGGGCGAGGAGCGGGCCGCCTTCCTGGCCCAGGCGCGGGCGGCAACCGAGAGCTTCGGCGAGGGCCAGTGGTCCTGGATGCCGAACGAGGCGAAGGGATGAACGGATGAAATACTCGGTGACGACGGTGCTCCTGCCGGAGTACGACCTGGAGGAGACGGCGGAGCTCCTGAGCCGGCTGGGCTATGACGGGGTGGAGTGGCGGGTGCGCCGCATCCCGGAGGGGCAGCGGGGCCAGCCCTACTCCCCGTGGGGCAACGTGAAGAACGACCTGCCGCCGGAGCGCTTTGCCGCCGAGGGAGAGCGCCTGCGCCGCGTGTGCGCGGACTACGGCCTGGCCATCGCCGGGATCGCCAGCAACGCTGCCTGCACCGACCTGGACGACGTGCGTCTGCTGGCGGAGGGGTGTGCCGCCTGCGGGGCGTCCTTCTTCCGCCTGGGAGCGCCAACCGGCTACAACCGCACTCGCCCCTATCCGGAGCTGCTTCAAGAGGCGGTGGACGCTTTCGGCGCTGCCCTGGAGATCACCCGTGGCTACGGGGTGAAGCCGGTGGTAGAGATCCACATGGGCACCCTCACGGTGAGCGCCAGCCAGGCCTACCTCCTGGTGCGCCACTTCGACCCGGAGCAGATCGGCGTCATCTACGACCTGAACAACATGACCCTGGAAGGCTTTGAGACCTACCGCATGGGCCTGGAGCTGCTGGGGCCGTACGTGGCGCACGTCCACCTCGGCAACCATGCGCCGCGCCCTGGCGAGGTGAAGCCGGACGGCACCCAAACCTGGGTGTGGGAAGGCACGCCGCTGGCCAAGGGCCTCACCAACGTGCCCCAGGCCCTGGCCGACCTGAAGGCGGTCGGCTACGACGGCTTCATCTCGCTGGAGGATTTCCGGCCAGTGCCCGCTGAGGAGAAGCTGCGAGACGCCATCACCTACCTGCGCCGGGTGGAACCGTGAGCCACCGCCGGCCGCCAGCGTGGCTCGGACCCATCAAGGGGTAGCCGGTACACCGCGGGTGGCGCCCGGCGCCCAGCGCGGTGCGGCCGTTCTTAGCCCTCCCGAACCAGGACGGCCTTGGTGTAAACTACCCGGAAGCCAAGGCGCTCGGCGTTGCGCTGGGAGGCGCTGCCAGGAACGGCGCGGAGCATCGCCAGGTCACAGCCGCAACCAGCCGCGAATGCCAGGCGTGCCCGCAGGAGGGCAGTCTGCACGCCCTGGCGACGGAACGCGGCGCGGGTGCTGGCGCTGAACAGCGTCGCCAGCCCCTCGTGCCGCGTGACGGCGCCGCCGCCGGCCGGTTCGCCGTTCACCCGCGCGAGGAAGCAGGTCGCGCTCGCCAGGTGGGTGTTGGGGGTCGGGACCTCGAGGGCCGCCGGCGTGATGTCATCGCGGCCCAGGAAGCCCTGGGCTACCGTGCGCGTCCACACCTCCCTCTCCGCCGGGCCGACCTGCTGAACCTTCATCCCTGCCGGTGGGGCCGCGAACGCCTCCTGGGGGTCTAGCGGGCGAACCAGCACGTTCAGGAACCGCGCCAGGTGGTAGCCGCGCGGCGCCAGCAGCGCCGGCAGCGCCGAGTCGGCCAGCGGGCAGAGCTGGAGTTGCACCGGGGTTGCGCGTTGGGCGTAGAACGCCTCCAGGGCGGAGAGGTCCGCCGCGCTCACGGGGCCGGCCATGCCGATTCCGGTAGCGTGGTTCAGGGGTGAGCCGGGGCCGGCGTAGATGGCGATCCCGCCGGCAACGGGCAGATCGGCGGCGCCAGCCTCCGGACGCAGGTATGCCAGTGCCTGCGCGTACTCCCGGTTTGCTTGTACCTCGGCGGCCTCCAGGCGGCGGGCCAGGGCAAGATCGGCGAAGCGCATCGCGCCTCCCTTCCATCGGCCGAGTTCCCCTCCGGCGGCAGCCGCTCCTGCCCGCCGCCAGCAGGAGTGGCCGCGCGCGGTCCCGAACGGAGCCGCGGGCAGGCGGCGGCTCCTTGCCCCGGAGCCCACCCGCAACCCAGGAACGGAAAGGAGCAGCGATGTCGCTTCTGGCCAGCCTTCTCCTGCTCACGTCACTGGCGGCGGCCGGCGGCCCGACCCTCGCGCCCACGACGATCACCCAGGGCGCCCTGGGCCGCGTGATTTATCCGGTTCCAGAAGGGCGCCTAGTCGCCAACGCCGTGCTTCAGGTGGCGGGCAACACGTTGCCCTGTTTCCAGCAGGAGGACCGCCTGATCGCCCTGTTCGCGGTGCCGGTACAAACGCCCCCTGGCCGACAGACCGCCACCCTGCTGGTGCGCTATGCCGACGGCAGTCGGGAACACTTCCCGCTCGGCTTTACCGTTGCCTCCGGCACCTTCCCAACGCAGCGCATCCGGATGCCAAAGAGCAAAACCGGGCTGATGTCCAGCACGATCCTGGCGAAGGAGCGGCAGATTCTCTACGGCGCGATGAAGAAGACGGCCGCCGTGCCGCAATGGGAGGGGGTCTTCGCCAACCCGCTGGAAGGACGCATCTCCTCGCCGTTTGGCCGCAAGCGGTACGTGAACGGCCGCTTCTGGGGCCAGCACGCGGGACGAGACGTGGCCGCGCCCACCGGCCGACCGGTGCAGGCAACCAACAGCGGCACGGTGCTGGTAGCCCAGAAGCTGTGGATGCGCGGCAATACGGTGATGATCGACCACGGCCTGGGCGTGTTCAGCCTCTACTGCCATCTCTCCCAGATCGGGGTGAAAGTCGGACAGTCGGTGCGCAAGGGAGAGGTTATCGGCCGGGTGGGTGCCACCGGCTTCGTCACCGGGCCGCACCTCCACTGGGAGATCCGCGTCCAGCGCACCCCGGTGAACCCCGCGGGCCCCTTGCGCGAGGGCATCGCCTTGGGGCTGCCGGGCGGCCCCTAACGACCCGCCCACAACACCGGTTGTGCCCGGCCGCCGTTGCGTTCGTTCCGCTGCCCGAGCCAGGCGGCCACCCCGGGCTGTCGGGGTAAGATCACTCCGCCGCGGCCGGGAGCCCGCGCCCCGGG
>JAAZEB010000101.1 GCA_012512505.1 Armatimonadota bacterium
CCTGCCAGCGACACTGCCCGCGCCGCCCGCAGCAGCGCCGCGTCGCCCGTCGCCGCCGCCACGCCCTCCGCGCGCGCGCCCTCGGCGACCGCCACGACCAGGCGCCGCGCGTGCGCCGTCGCCGCCACCGCGTTCTCATCCGCCGCCACCCGCCGCCACAGCGCCGCCGCGGCCTCGGCCGCCCCGGCACCCGGGGGGGCCTGCCAGCCGGTGGCCCGTTCCACGGCGGCCACCACCGCCCGCTGCGGGGCAGACTCCGCGTTCGCCTGTTTTTCCTCGCCGGCAGCCAAGCCACTCCCTCCTGCCCTCAACCTACCACAGCCCGAATCGAGTGTCAAGCAAAGAGGAGACCTCACGGCGACCAACCAAAGCCTATCGGGAAACTGGCACGGCGCCGCGGCGTCTAGCCCGATGGCTCCGGCATTCCAGCCAGACCCCGGCGTTTTCTTGGAATGGGCTCTAGCCCGCGGAGGTGGCGCAATGCCTGAGAGACTGCGAGTGGGGGTGGTCGGCCTGGGCGGCAACGGCCGCGCCTTCGCCGAACTGTACGCGCGGCACCCAAAAGCGATCCTGGCCGCCGTCTGCGACCTGAACCCGGAGCGGGTGCGGCAGGTGGCCGAGGCGCTGGCGGTGCCCGGCCGCTTCACCGATGACGCGATCTACGCCGCTGATCTGGACCTGATCTCGATCCACACGCCCGACCCACTGCACGTTGCGCCGTTTATCAAGGCGCTGCAGGGCGGCAAGCACGTCTTCGTCGAGAAGCCGATGGGCAACACGCGCGCCGACCTGGACGCGATGACCGCCGCCGCGGCCGCGCACCCCCACCTGAAGGTGATGGTGGGCCAGATTCTCCGCTTCAACCCGTTCTTTGCTCGTCTGAAAGAGATGGCCGCCGCCGGCGACCTGGGCGAGATCTTCTTCATGGAGGCCGACTACATCCACGACCTGCACGTCCAGGCCGACCCGGAGCGCTTCAACCCCCACCTTGGCATGAACTGGTACCTGGAGCAGGAGATCCCGCTGGTGGGCGGCGGGGTGCACCCGTTTGACCTGCTGCGCTGGTATGCCGGCTGCAACGCCGTGGAGGTGGAGGGGTTCGCCAACCGCTTCGCCTTCCCTGAGATGAAGAACCCCGACTGCCAGGTGGCGCTCTTCCGCTTCGAAAACGGCGCCATCGCCAAGGTGGCTGCCGCCTACGGACCCGTGGGTCCGATGCCCCCCTTCTATGGCATGCGCATCTACGGCACCAAGGGCACCGTGATGAACGGTCGGGTCTGCCTCGGCCACGGCCACGAGTATACCGAGCAAGACCTGACCGGCCTCGGGGTTGCCGGCCACCCGTATGATCCGGAGGTGGACCACGTCCTCACCTGCATCTTGGAGGACCGGCCCACGCTGGTCGACGCCTTCGAGGGAGCCAACAGCACCATCGCCGTGATCGTCGGTGCCGAGGCGGCCACCCAGGGGGTGAAGCTGCCGGTGCCGCAATACCGGCGGCCAGGAGAAGGTGTCAGGTGATAGGTGCCAGGTATCAGGTGTCAGGTGATAGGTGTTAGGTGTCAGGGTTCGTAGGGGCGAAGCAACCGGCGTGTCTCACCTTCGGGCACATGCATCCATATTGCCGCCGGTTACTTCGCCCGTGCCGCCTGACCTTGGCGCCTGCGCGTCCGCACCTGGGTTCGTAGGGATCAGCCGGTAGAGCCCACCCTGCGACCCGGCGGGTGGGATGGCTACAGCTTTACCGCGCGCAGGTTGCGCACTTCGATCCGCAGCGAGAGCAGGTGGCTGTTGGCGCCGAAGCTAATCGCCGCGATGCGGCTGAGATCCAGGTGGCCGCTGGCATCGGCGCCCATCCAGGGCATCCACTCCAGGTCCTGGAGGAACACGGTAACGCGCGTCCAGTCGGTGGCGCCGAAGAGCCGATCACCGGTGTAGTGGACGCCGCCGCCTTGTTCGTTGACCAGCAGGTTCACCGCGCCGCAGTTGGCGGCGCTGGTGCGATACTCGAAGCGCAGCGCGCCGTAGGCGGAGAGGTCCAGCGCCGGCGTGAAACGGGCGCTGGGGTACACCCAGTTGTCGCCGGGGCCGGGAAACGAGGCGTCGAGGCACACGCCCCCCTCTGGGCCAGCCGAGAGGCGCACGGTGGCGCCTGCGGTGATGGCGCCCGTCCAGGCCGCCACGTCGTCCAAACCGAGAGGGCGCGCCTCGCGGTCGGGCAGGTCGGCCGGACCGGTGATCAGGCTGAGGAGCGCCGGGGCGCTCTCGCGGCGGCCGGCGGCGGCCACGAGACGAATCTCACCGCGCGAGAAGTAGGCGGGAGCCGTAACCTGTACCGGCACCACCGCGCGGTCGCCAGGGGCCACCTGCACCGGCACGTGCGTCGGGGTTACCTGCCACCCCTCCGGGGCAGCGAGGCGCACCTCGCCAGTGAGGCGCTTCCGGCCGAAGTTGTAGACCTCGGCCTGCACCGGCACTGTCTGGCCGCCGGGAACGGTGTAGGCATCGGCCACGCGGTCCACCGGGGCTCCCTGAGCACAGAGGCGCGTCACCACCGCGTGCAGGCCCGGGGCCGGGCGCGGGGTGACGGTGGGTTTGGGCGGGGCGGCCTCTAGCTTGCCGGCCAGGGCACGGGCGGGAAGGAGAAGGTAGGTCGCCGCCTGCCCGGCTGTGACGGTGACACTGCCGGACCCATGCTCCAGCGGCGTGCCGAGGTGGTTGCGCGCCTCGCGCACCTGGCGCCATTGCAGGGGCAGCGTCACCAGCGCCGGCTCCGCGTCGCGCCAGACGGCGATTGCCGCCGATCCATCGCCGCGGGCGAAGGCGTAGGCGTGGGCGTCCCCCTCCGAGAGGCGCAGGCTGCCCAGGTAGTCGCCGCGCCCAAGGGCGTAGGTGGCGGTGGCGAGTGCCGTCAGGCCGGGGGAGGCGCCGCGCCGGTCCGGGTGGAGAAGCCCGAACAGGTTGTTGCCCTCCCGGTAGTAGGGGAAGATGAACCAGAAATGTCGGTCGACCCCGGTGGCCAGCGCCTGGGGAAGCGCCCGCGAGATGAAGGCGGCCTGGTAGGCGCCGTCCGCTGGGGTAAGCACGCCCTCGGGGCGGGCGACCACGCCGCCAGACTCGGTGACCCACAGCGGCGCGGCGACCCGATGGCGGGCCAGCAGCTTGCGATGGGAGTCGGCGCGGCTGGCGTAGGTGCTGGGGTGATCGTAGATGTGGTAGTTCCACACGTCCAGGTAGGCGCCGATGCCGTTCTCCAGGAGGCTTTCGGTAAAGCGGCCCGGGCGAAAGGCGATGGAGGGCCCCAGCACGCGCTGACGCGCGTCTGCCGCTCGGAAGCCGAGGAAGGCGGCCTTCTGGAAGGCAGCACACTCGCTAGCCGGGTGGCTGAAGAAGCCGGCATCCGGCTCGTTCCACACCTCCCAGGCACGCACGCGCCCCCGGAAGTGATGGCCCAGTTGCCGCGCGAAGCGGTAGATGTCGCGCAGGTCATCCGGGGCGGCGGCCCGATCCCCATCGCGGCGCGCCCAGGGGGGCGAGGCATGGAACACCTGGTAGACGCTCAGGCCCCGCGCGGCCAGGAGGGTGGCGCTGGTGTCGTAGCGCCCCCACGCCCACCGGCCACGCTCCGGCTCCACCTCTTCCCAGGAGAGGCGCTCGCGCACCCAGCCAAAGCCGGCCAGCCGCAGCAGGTCGGCCTCGCGGGCGTAGTCGTCGACACCTACCAGCCAGCACTGCCCGTTGTCGGTGGCCAGTCGGCTCTCCCCGCGCACGCGTCGCCGGGGATCTACCAGCACCGCCACATAGAGGATGGCGTTGCCGGCAGAGACCTCGTAGTGGCCCGGGGGCAACTGCCCAAAATCGACCGTGCCACCGCCGACCGCCATGCGCCGGGCTACCTCGGCGCCGGCAAAGTCGCGCAGCACGACTTCGTCCGCGCCCTTCACCGTGACCACTTCCGGCTGCCTCTCGGTGAACACGTTGGCATAGCGCGTGGTGCTCAGGCCGGTCGCGGCACCGGCCGTGGGCATGCCGGCTGCTACCAGCACCAGCACCACCAGGATCATGACCTCCCGTTTCATCGGGACCTCCTCTCCGCCCTCGTGCCCGGGCGGGATCCGTCGGGCGCCGCTCACCTGGGTCTTGGTGCTCCACCAGTTCTCTCCTCCGGCGCTCTGCTCCTGGCGCCCGTCACTCCTTGGGGGCCAGGGCTGCGGCCGGGCCACCCCCAGGCAGGAAGCCGGCGCCTGCGGCGGAATAGAGTGGTAACGCACCGCGAGAGGGATCTGCCATGCTCGGTCGTCTCCTGCTGATCGGCGTAATCGCCCTGATGCTGCCGCGGCCGGCTGCCGCCGCCCCGTCGCTCTTCGAGCGGCTGGCCGACGGGGTCTACCAGGTAAGCGACGATCGCGGTCAGTGGGGCGGTGCCGAGCGGGGCCTGGGCATCACCCACCAGGTCGAACCAACTTACTGGGCCCGCAAGATCCTCGACCTCAGCGCCGTTCCCGACACGGTGTGGGCGTCCGTGCAGAGCGTGCGCCTCTCCGCTTACTTTTGCGTGCGCGACTACTCCTGGCACGAAGGCGACCGCAACGGCCTCGACGAGGCGATTGAGGTGGTCGTCAACGGCCGCGTGTTCCGCTATCCCACTAACGCCGGCCTGCCGGTGATGGACGAGTCGAAGGGGGTGGTCCTCGACTGGCACGACTTCGTCATCCCCCGCGAGATCCTCGTCCG
Organism: Armatimonadota bacterium; assembly: GCA_012512505.1. Classification (GTDB taxonomy): domain Bacteria; phylum Armatimonadota; class JAAZEB01; order JAAZEB01; family JAAZEB01; genus JAAZEB01. The sequence continues at coordinate 4,735 of JAAZEB010000101.1, forward strand.
CGGCCGCAACGAGGTGATCCTGCGCAAGGCGGCGAGCCCCAAAGGCCCGAAGAGTGACGACTACCTCTACCTCGGGATTGACAACAGCATCCTGCGCGGCAACAGCTTCGTCTCCTACGACGGCGGTACCCACTGGACCAACGAGGAACTCACCGTCCCCGGCGGTAAGGGCGAGTACCTGGTGCGCCTCTACCTCCTCACGCGGCAGACCACCTTCGAGAGCCGCTGGCAGTCGGGCGCCCGGCCGGACCGAACCGACCAGGCGGGCCTCCTTGCCTACGCCGGCGCCCACGGCGCGGCGGTCACCGCCGATGGCATCCGTCTGGCCGGCGCCGCCCGCGAGGCGCGCGTCGAGTGGGAGGCGCGGCGGCTGGATCGCGCGGAGCCACTCACGGCCGTCATCGAAACGACGGAGGCCGCTCCGTTCACCTTCCGCTGGCTCGACGCGCAGGGCCAGCCGGACGCGCCGGTCATCGCCGCCGGCCCGCGCTTCGAGATCACCCTGCCGGCCACGCGCACGCTGCAGCCGAGCGGCCTGGTGATCACCGCCGGTGAAACGCCGCTGACGCTGCGCGCGGTGACCGTACGCGGGGCGCTCCAGTATCGCCCCCTGCCGGCGCCGATCAACCTGCGGCCGGCGATCCGCGCCCCCGCCGGCCGGCCGGCACGGCGCCCTCCCACCTGTCGCGTCGCGCGCGGAGCGGTGGTCTTGGAGAACGCCGGCCTGCGCTGCCGCTTTGCCACCATCGGGCGCCTGCGGCTCACCTCTCTCTACAACGAGTACGCCGCCGCCGAGATGCTCCGTCACCCCGCCGCGGTCGACCTCTTCCTGGTGGAGGTAGCCGGCCAGCGCTACTCCGGCACGCGCCACTTCCGCTGCCGCAGCGTGCGCCCCCTTGGTAACACCGGTTTCGTGGCCGACCTGCTGCTGCCCCAGCCGGCGCTGGCCGCCACCCTCACCGGCAGTGTCGGCGCGGCGGGCATCCGCCTCGGCCTGAAGGTCACCAACCGCGGCCCGTCGCCCGTTGCCTTCAAGGTGGCCTTCCCGCACCTGGCCGGACTGGCGCTCTCGCGCGATCCTGCCGCCGACTACTACTTCTTCCCCTGGGGCGGCGGCATCATCGCCGACTGCGCCGCCCACATCCGCCGCGGCTACGGCGACCACGCGGCGATCTACCAGGTGATGGACCTCTTCAGCCCCGACCGCGGCGCCGGCCTCTCGATCCGTGCCGACGACGCCGACGGCCGCTACAAGGTGCTGGCGCTGCGCAAGAGCGTGCCGAGGCAGCCTGAGCGCAACGGTGACCAGGCCACGACACCCACCAAACCGGAGTACTGCTGGCAGAACGCCCTCCCCACGACGACCGGCACCGGCTTCACCTACGAGTACCTGCAGCGCACACGCGCACCGGGCGCCTCCTTCGCCCCGGCGCCAGCCGTCCTTGCCGCCCACCCGGGCGATTGGCGCGCCGCCATGCGCGCGTACGCCGACTGGGCCCACCGCGTCTGGCAGTTCCGCCCCTATCCCTCCCGCCTTGGCACGGTGATCACGATGATCGCGGTCGGCTGGGGGCAGGACATCCTCTTCCGCGACGGCCGCTACCGCTCCGACTTCATCATCCCTCGCCGCGACTGCGTGGAGCTGATGTCTTGGTGGGATTGGTCGCCCCTCGGCCCGTGGCGCACGCCGCTCGATCAACTGGAAGCGGCGCTGGGGCCGGCCGGCGCCAAGGGGTGGGAGCCGTACCTCGTCACCGATCCGGTGACCGGCGAGCGGATGTGGAACAACCAGCCGGGCGATTACGATGGCTACAACGAGCGCTTTGGTGGCCTGCCGGCCTTCCGTAAGGCGATGGAGGAGTGGAAAGCCTCCGGCACCCTGATGACGCTCTACACCGACCCGATCCGCTGCGACGACAACACCAAGCTGGGCCAGGCGCGCGGCTGGGAGTGGGGCGTCGTGCAGCCGGATGGCGAGCACGTGAAGAGCTACGACGTCTGGAATATGTGCCACGACGTCGCCGAGTACCGCAAGTGGGTAGCGCGGACGATGGAGCGGGTGCTGCGCGAGACCGGCGCCGACGGGATCCGTCTCGACGAGTACGGCCACCAGGGCTGGGCCTGCTTCAGCCCGCACCACCGGCACACCTTCGCTGAGCCAGGCTGCACCGAGTGGCAGCGCAGCATCGCTGAGGCCACCAAGCTCGTTCGCCAGGCGATGGACCGCGTGGACCCCACCACCGTGCTCACCACCGAGCACCCGGGCTACGACTACCTGCTTCCTTTCCTGGACGGCTGCATCACCTACGACCTGACGGTGCAGCGAACGCCGCTGCGCCCGCTGGAGTGCAACCTGCAGCGCTTCTACTTCCCGGAGTGCAAAGCTTACGAGCTCGACCACATGGGCGCCGACCCAACCTGCCGCAAGCGCCTCTGGAACGGGGTTGCCTTCTTCGGCGCCACGCCACCCCGCGTCATCTACGCCATCTTCCAGGAGAACAACGACGTGCTGGCCGGGCGCGCCTGCGAGCCGCTGGTGCCCACCCTCGCCAAATATGTCTACGCCAATCGCTTCGGGGCAGGGGAGAAGACCCTCTGGACGCTCTACAACGCCACCGGCCACACCGTCGATGGCCCCGTCCTGGCCGTCTCGCTGCGCGCCGATCAGCACCTTTTCGACCTCTACCGCTGCGAGCCAATTGCTGCCACCGCCGGCCGGGTGTCGGTGGCCCGCTACCTGCCCCGCGACGACGTGACGTGCCTCGCCCGCCTGCCGCGCCTGCTGCAGGCTACCCGCCGCGGCGACCGCGTGCAGGTGAAGCTGACGAAGCCACTCCCTGGCTGCCGGGTGGCCCTCTGCACGGTCGAATCGGAGGAGCTGGCCGCCCTGCCGGCCGACAAGACCTCGTTGACGTTCGATCTGGCCGCCGTGGCCGAGAAGCAGCCCCGCTGCATCAAGCTGCTGCAGGGCACCCACCTCCGCGACGTGGTGGCCCTGCCGTGAGAAGACGCTGCCTGGGTTCGGCCCTCCGAGTTCGGGGAGGGGTGGGGGACCAGATCCCGGGTGAGGGATTGACATGCGAATGCTGTTGCTGAGTGCCTGTGTCACTTTCGCCGGAGCGGCCGCCGCGGTGGCCGCCGACGCGCCGCTGGTCACCGTGCCGCGCGTGGCCCAGGCACCAACCATCGACGGGCAGGTCTCTGCTGCCGAGTGGGAGGGGGCCGCCGTCACCGGCGCCTTCCGCGACGTGATGGCCGGCTATCCCGCCGCCGCGCCGGTGCGAGCCTCCCTCTGTTATGACGCCCAGGCGCTTTATGCGCTCTTCATCTGCGAGGGGGAAGATCCGGAGAAGCTCCTCGGTGGCGCCGCCGCGCGCGATTCGGCCATCTGGGACGACTCTGAGGCGGAGCTGTTCCTGGCCGCCGAGGCCTGGCCGGCGGAACGCTACGCCCACTTCATGGTGAACCACGCCGGCGCCTTCGCCGAGGAGCTGTGCGTTTCGGCGGTCCGCGACCTCGCCTGGAACGGCGAATGGCAGTGCGCCGCCGGCCGGTTGGACGGCGCGTGGTGCGCCGAGATGGCGATCCCCTGGCGCACCCTCGACCTTTCGGCGCCAGAGCCTGGCACCCGCCTGCGCGCCAACCTGGCCCGCAACGCCGCCGCCGTCCAGGAGCTCTCCGCCTGGGCGCCGGTGCGCGGCGGCTTCCACGACCCGGAGCGCTTCGGCACCCTCGTGCTAAGCGACCGCGCCGCGGTGGCGGTGGCGGCACTGCCCGGCCGCGCCACTGGGCCGGCGGCCATCCACGCCCGCCTCATCGGCACGCCGCAGGCAACCCTCCGGGCGGAGCTGCGCCGCGGCACCCGGGGCCAGACACAGACCTTGCCTCTGCAGGCGGACCAGCCGGGCGTGCTGAACCTGGAGCTGGCCGGCGGCACCTCGGAGCTACTGGTCTCCGTACAGGAGCCCCAGGGCCGCCTCCTCTGGCACCAGTCGGTGCGTCTCGATCTTCCCGATCTGGCCGCCCAGGTGGGCCGCGTGCGGCGCGCGCTCGGCCGGCTGCAAGGCAGTGCCCTGGCGCCCGATCTCGCCGCTCTCCGCTCGCGCCTCGCCGCGCTAGAGACACAGGCGCGGGCCCCCCTCGACACCGCCGGTCTGGTCCGGGTGGGGGAGGAGATCACCGCGGTGGAGGCCAGCATCCGCGACCTGCGTCGTCTGAGTGGCTCTGCCCGCCCCGGCGCGGCACTGCCCGCGTAC
>JAAZEB010000102.1 GCA_012512505.1 Armatimonadota bacterium
GCCCTCGATCACGTAGAACGGGGTGGTGCGCGGCGCCCGCTGCCAGGCTGGCTCATCCAGTTGCCCATCCAGGTGGGGTGGCTCGGTGCAGCGGACGGCGGTCAGGCGTGGGGTGGCCCCCTGGCCGCTGGCGACCCGCTGGCGCAAGGAGGTGAAGTACGACTGCAGCGCCAGGTCGGAGGCTTGTCCCTTCGGCCAGCCCACGGAGTCGACGAGGCGTTCGAGCTCTGCCCCGGCGGCGAGCGCCTCGTCGATCAGCGCCAGGGTTTCGGCCGACATCAGGCGCCCGCGCTCGCCACTCTCTTCCATCTGGCGTACGCGCGCGGCGGCCAGCGCCATCTGGTAGTTCCGTTTCATGCGCCGCGCGGCAACGACCAGTTCGCGCGCCATCTCCTTGGGCAGTCGGCCGCGCTGCTCGATGCCCAGCGCCAGCGTTTCCGCCTCGGCCGCGCGCTGCTCTTTCTCCTCCAGGCGCTTCAGGTTTTCCGGCGTGGGCGGCTCGTTGAAGAACCCCTCGGTGCGGAGCTGCTGGTGTGGGTGATCCGGCCACCCCTCGATCGTCGGCGCGGGCTGGTCGTGCCCGCCCAACAGCAGCGCGCAGCGCGTGAGCGCGGCGGCCTCGGCTGGCCACAGCTTGCGGAAGGCGTCGCTGAGGGTGCAGGGCCGCGAAGGGTTCCAGGTGTTGCAGGCGAAGGTGAGATAGTTCACCTTCCACCACTCCGTTTGCCAGCCGCCCAGAACGAACGCGCCGTCGCTGCGGGCCACCAGCTCCTTCGGGAAGCGCGGGTAAGGCTCGAAGTAGAGCTTCCAGTCGGCCATGTCGTTGGGGAAGAAGTTGTGCCAGAAGACCGGCTTGCGCCGCACCTCGCGCTGGTACTCATCGGCCCACTCGCGGCTGAGGGTGGTGGTGAACGGCTTTACCGTCTTGGGGAAGAGGCGGCCCATGCCCCGCACGTAGTCGTACTGCGCCGCCAGCGAGTTGCCCTGCGCTCCCCCGTACGGTTTCCAGTAGACGGTGGGGCAGAAGAAGATGTCGGCGCCGGCCGGCGCGGTGATCGCGTGTACCCGCTGCATCAGGTCGGCCTGCGCGGCGATCAGGGAGGGGTAGGCCTGCTCATCCTCGCCGAAGAGGCGCAGCGGGTTGTCGTCGAAGTTGAAACCAAACGCCCCGGCGCCTGCCTCCAGCGCCTCCCGCACGCGCGCCAGCATCGGCTCGACGTACTCCGGCCGGGAGTAGCGCAGTTCGGTGTTCTGGAACCAGGAGATGGTGGGCACCAGCGTCATGCCGCGAATGGCACAGTCGCGCAGGATCTCGCGGTAGGCCGCGCTGAGCGGCTGGTTCCAGGTGACGTACCAGGTGTAGCAGTTCAGCTTCCAGTTGGCGGCCCACTGCGAGTAGCGATGGCGGTAGGCATCGTCGCCCCGAATCCAAAGGAGGCCCCGCACCGGCACGGCGGGGTAATCGAAGATGCGCGCTTCGCGCAGGGAGCAGCTGCCCTCCCGGCCCACCAGCAACTGTGCCAGCGTGTAAGCGGCGTAGACCAGCCCCTGGTCGGAGGGGGCCACCACGCTGAGGCGTTGGCCGCCGGCCTCAGGCACCACGGCATACGCCTGGCCGGGATCCGGACTGCGCGAGAAGTTGAGCCGGAAGCGCCGGGCCAGCGCCTGGGCGGCGGCGCCTCGGGGGGCGCAGAAGCGGATGGCGCCCCCTGCGGCCGGCAGCGTCTCGCGCACCGGCAGGATCGCCCCTGAGGCCGACTGCACCGCGTCGCCCAGCCAGCGCGCCGCGAAGCGCGCCCGCTCCGAGCTGCCCTCCACGACCAGGACGGCGACCGGCTTCCCTCCTCGCACCAGGGGAATCCTCTTGCCGGTAAGGGTCATCTCCTGCGGCCGGGGCAGCACCAGCGGCTCTGCTGTTTTGGCCGGGGCCGCGCCGGCAGGGGAGCCCAGGAGCATCATGCCGCAAGCGGCAGCGATGAGGTATGCCTGAGAGCGGGCAGCAGCAAACAAGGTCGTGAATCCTTCCGGGGGCAGGCCGGGTGCCCCTACGCGCGCCGCAGCGCGGCATCCAGCGCGGCGCGATGGACCGGGCAGAAGCCGGGGCCCTTGCGGTCGCTTTCCTCGATCCGGTCCGAGAACTGCATCACGCAGCCGGGCCGGGGGCAGTGCCGCAGCCCGAAGGTGTGCCCCAGCTCGTGGATGCATTCCACCAGTGCTCGCCGCGCGAACAGCTCGTGGTGGGGTGGGTGTCCGTAGAACTCCGGGCGCAGCCGGCGCAGCGAGACGACGGCCGCCGGGCCGCCCACCTCCGCCTCGCCAAAGATGAAGTTCAGGTCGTCCGCATAAAGGTCGGCCTCCGTCAGCGCCAGCACGCGAAGCGCGTCGGGAAGCCAAACCCGGTGAAGTTCCGCCAGCAGCGCCTCGCCGAGGTACTGCTGGCGTTCCGCATTCCAGCCAGCCAGCGGCAGCACCTGCCCGGTGAGGCAGAGCGCGATCCTAAAGATCGGCTCCAGGCCGGCGCGCAGGCTCTCCTGAAGATCCTGCGCCACCGGCCCGAAGCTCACCATTGCGATGCACCCCGATTGCCCGGACACGGCGCCCTCCGTGTCACCATACATGCCCAGGCGGGCCCCGGTCCCAACCGGGTCATCGCCGTCCCAGCCTCCGGGTTCGTTGCCGGAAGCCAGGACGATGGGTCAGGGATCAGATGAACCGCCGGCGTACCATCACCTCGTAGACTCGCTCGACGGCAAGTTGGGTTGCCGCCTCGGTGATCGAGATGCCGAGTTCGCGGCTCAGCTTGATCGAGAGGTCCAGGTTCTCGCCGATGCGGTCGCGCACGATCCGGAGCACGTCCTCCTTGGCCATTTTGATGGCCGACAGCGAGCGTGAGTACTCCTCCATCGAGGCGATCACGCCGCCGGCGTTGGCCAGGATGTCCGGCACCACGGCCACCCCGCGCTGCTCCAGGATGTCCATCGCTTCCATCGTCACCGGCATGTTGGCCGCCTCGACGATCGCCTTGGCGCGCACCTTGGTGGCGTTCCCCTCGTGGATGACGTGGCCGATGGCCGCGGGGATGAGCACGTCCACGTCCAGGGCGAACAGCTCCTCGTTGGTCAGCGAGCGCTTGCCGAAGCCCTCCACGCCTCCCGTGCGCTGGGTGTGCTCCACCATCCCCTGGATGTCGAGGCCGTTCTCGTCGTAGGTGCCGCCGAAGATGTCGGTGACGCCGACCACCTTCGCTCCCAGATCGGCCAGGTATTGCGCCAGGGGCTGCGCCACGTTGCCGAAGCCCTGGATGGCGATGCGACTCCCCTTCACGTCGCGGTGGAGGATCTCCTCCAGCAGGCGCAGGGTGACGAAGGTCACGCCGTAGCCGGTGCTCTCGCGGCGCCCCGGCAGCCAGCCGTGGGTGCCCTCTGGCTTCCCGGTGACCGAGGCCGGATCCAGCGTCTCGTTGTAGATGAAGGCCATCTCGTCCGGACCGGTGGAAAGATCCGGCGCCGGGATGTAGATGTGCTTGGCGAAGAGGTCGCGGTAAGCGGAGGCGAAGCACTCCACGGCGTCGAGGGTGATGATCTTCTCAAACGCCCGGTCGCGCCCTTCGCGGCCGAAGATGCGGTACATCTCCGCCATATCGACGCGGATGCCGGTTTTGCCGCCACCGAACTCAATGCCGGTGGCTGCTGTCTTGAGAGTCATCAGGCGAGCTAGCTCGGTCGTCTCCCAGATCGTGACATCGGAAGCTAGGCGAATGCCACCTTTGTATGGACCACGGGCGTTGTTGTGGAGAACCATCACGCCCCCGAAGATGATCACCCGGCCCAGGATCTTGCAGGGCAAACGGAAGGCGACCACCTGCTGGTGGTTCACCAGTTCGTCAATGACCGCGCGCTCCATGCCGAGGCGCTGGCCTACCCGGCGCATCAGGGTTGCCGAGCGAGTTGGTGGCTCGACGCTTTGCAGCAGGACTTCCATCCGCGAGGGATCGGTTGCCTTGGGCCCTTCCGGCCGGTCTGTTGATTGACGGATGCTCATGCGCTTTCCTTTCGTGATAAGCCTCCTTACTAAGGGACGGGTTCCCACTCACAGGCGGTGTCTCCTGCTGGAAGCGGATCACCAACTCAGCGATGTTGACGGGGGCGCGCCTGCAATGGTATACTCTCACAAGAATTGTTTGGCGCATGTCCTACGGAGTGAGGGTGTGCCCGAGCCATCGGGCGTCTCCGCCGCGTCGCCGTGGTGCGCTGCCGCTCTCCCGGGGATCAGGTGGTATGCCCAGCCCTGGCGTTCTGTGGCGTGCGTCTTGCAGGCTCCCCGGTGGGCGCTCCGCGGGGCAGGGGCGCCAGAGGTGTTGTTGGTGTTCCGGACGCGGCCGCCGCGCGCGGTGGTGCCGGGCGGAACGAGGTGGGGGCTTTGCCCGGGGTGGGCAGAGCGGTGTGTGGGAATGAGGGGATTGCTTTGAAGCATCTTTCCTGGGTTCATACCAACCGGTGGCTTACTCTCCTGTCACTTCTTCCTTTGGTGGGCTTTGCTGGCCCGGTGGCGGCGGCGCCGCAGATCGACTCGCGGGAGATCATGCGGGTGAGCGAGGTGCGCCCCGGGATGCGGGGCACCGGCCTCACCGTCTTCCGCGGGGTGACGATTGAGAAGTTTGACGTCACCGTGCTCGGTGTGCTCCCGAAGCAGTCTCCCTCCTTGGGCCGGCCGCAGATCCTGGTGCGCATGAGCGGCGGCCCGATCAGCGAGCGGAGCGCCAACATCATCGGCGGCATGAGTGGCAGCCCGGTCTACATCAACGGGCGGCTCGTCGGCGCGGTGGCTTACGGCTACGAGTTCCCCCGCGAGCCGATTGCCATGCTCACCCCGATTGAGGATATGCTGGAAGCCCTGGATCCAGCCCTTCCCTCCAAGCCCTCCTGGGCCACCCAGCGCCGCGCCGAGGCGCCGGCCCTGCTGACGCCCCCGCCGGTGCCGGGCGAACAGAAGCTGGACGCCCCGATCCGGGTCGGTGGCCGCGTCTTCGACCGCGTGCGCATCGAGAACCGGCCGTTCCAGGTGGCCCGCAACGAGCGCCCCAACGACGGCACCCTGGTGCTCGCGCCGCTGGCGACGCCGCTCCTGGCCTCGGGCGTGAGCTCCCGCGGCCTGCAGCAGCTCAGCGATCTCCTCCAGCCTCTGGGGGCCGAACCGATCGCTGGCCCCGGCCCGATGAAGTATGACAAGGCGATCCCGCTGGTGCCCGGTTCCGCTGCTGGTGCCTCCTTGATCGTCGGTGACGTGGACCTGACCGCCGTCGGCACCGTGACCTACCGCAAGGGGAATCAGGTGCTGGCGTTCGGCCATCCCTTCATGCAGTTGGGTGCCGTGGACCTGCCCCTGAGCACGGCGTGGGTCCACGATGTGTTTCCCAGCATCATGCGCTCCTTCAAGATCGCCTCGCCGGTGAAGACGGTGGGCAGCGTGCGCCAGGATCGCCCCTGGGGCGTTGGCGGCGTCACCGGCCAAAATGCCGAGCTCATCCCGGTGGAGGCGGTGGTGCGTGACCACGGCACCGGCCGCAAGCAGCACGTCCGGGCGCGGGTGGCTGATAACCGCTTCCTCACCAGCCAGTTGATCTCGATGGTGGCGAATGAGGCGGTGCTCCGGGTTCACAGCGTGCCCGGCGACGCCACCGCTCGCGTCCGCACCCAGATCACCACCGAGGCCCTGGGCAAGATCGAGCGAGAGAACCTCTTCTACGATGCCAGCGGCATTGACGTGGCGGCACTGGCCGACCTGATCCAGGGCCTGGGCATCCTCTCCAGCAACCAGTGGCAGCAGGTTGACGTGCGCGGCGTCAAGGTGGTGGTGGACATCGACCGCTCGCGCCGCACCGCGGTGATCGAGCGCGCCGTGGCCGACCGCGACCGCTACGAGCCGGGTGACACGGTGAACCTCGCGGTGACGGTGCGCCCCTGGGGCAAGGAGCCGGTGACCCGCAACCTCGCCGTGCAGATCCCCGAGTACGCGCCGAACGGGCGGGTGACGCTGCGTGTCGCCGGTGGCGCCAGCGCCGGGGCGTTGCGGGCGCCGCTGCAGGCGGCCATCGCCAACAGCGCCGGCGGCCAGTTGCCAGCGGGAGCCCCCGCGCCGGCGGCCGCCGCCACCAGCCTGGAGCAGATGGTGCAGCGCTACCGCGAGAAGGAGAGCAACGACCAGATCGTGGCCCGGCTCACCCTGCCCACCTTCACGGCGAATGTCAACGGCCAGGAGATGCGCACGCTGCCGCCGGCGCTGCTGGACGTGATGCGCAGCCCGCGCAACAGCGCCCTGCGGCTGCAAAACGACGAGGTGAAAGCCACCCAGACCACCCCGTGGGTGGTCTCCGGGATGGTGGCGGTGACGCTCTCCATCGAGCGCCGCTCCCTGGCGGAGCAGGGTGGCGGCACGCCGGCCCCCACGCCAGCGCCAGTGCCCCCGACCCCCACCGCCCCCACGGCTCGGCCGGCCCTCGACGGCAGCCTGGACGTGAGCGGTGATGCTCCCCGGGTGAAGGTGCGCGGGTTCCGCGAGGCGCACCTGACGGAGGCCGCGCTCCCGGCGGGGATCCAGTTCCTCTCCACCCCGGCTGCCCGGCTTCAGGCCGCCGCGGAGGTGGCGATGCCGGCGAGCGTCAACAACCAGCCGCCGACGCCCGCCGGCGCTGCCGCCGCCGAGCAGCAGCAGCAGGAGGCCAATGGCGCCGAGGCGGCTGACGCGGCCAAGAAGCCGCAGGTGGACGAGAGTGCTCCTGTCCGCCCGGTAGGGCGGGCGCCACAGGTGTGGCGCCAGAACACGGCCGACGCCTTCGCGCGGGGCCGTCTCGACGGGGTGGCCCTCTCGGAAAAGGGCGAGGTGATCCTCGCCCCGGCGCTGGCGAAGCTGCGCTCGCTGGAGGCCACCTACGTTTGGTCGCTCCTTTCGGCCAACGACGCGCTGTATGCCGGCACCGGCGACAGCGGCGTGCTCTACCGGGTGGCCGGCGATCAGGCAAAGCCGGTTCTGGAGACTGGCGAGCTGCAGGTGTTGGCGCTGGCGAAAGATGGCGCCGGCAATGTTTACGCGGGCACGGCTCCGCACGGGTTGATCTACCGCATCACCCCGGAGGGCAAGAGCGGCCTCTTCTGGCGCAGCCCGGAGGAGTACATCCTCTCGCTGTGCGTCGATGAGCAGGGCACGGTCTACGCCGGCACCTCGCCGCACGGGCGGATCTACCGGATCACGCCGGATGGCAAGGGAAGCCTCTTTGCCCGGGTGCCTGATCCCTACGTGGTCTCGCTGGCGCACAGCGGCGGCGCGCTCTACGCCGGCAGCGGCGCCGGCGCGGTGGTGTTCCGCATCAGCGCCGACGGGAAGGTCTCAACCTTCTTCGACCCGGCGGAGGGGAACACGGCCTCGCTGGTGGCCGCCGGCCCGAACGGTCGCCTCTACGTCGGCACCTCGCCCAAGGGGGCGCTTTACCGCCTGGATGCCGCCGGGCACGACCGGCTGCTGCACGAGAAGTCGCCGGCCGGGATCAGCGCGCTGGCGGTGGATGCCCAGGGGGTTGTCTGGGCTGCCGCGGGCGGTTCCCTCTACCGCGTGGAGGACCGCGCGGAGAAGCCGGGAGTCGAGCGGGTAGAGGAAGCGCAAGGCGCTCGTTTCCTGGCGCTGGCGGTGGAGGACTCCGGCGCGGTGGCGCTGGGGAGTGCCGCCGGTGACCTTTTCCGCCTGGCGGGGCAGCCGGCCGGCCAGGGGCAACTGGAGTCCGCGGTGCGTGATGCCGGCTCGGTGGCCCGTTGGGGCCGCCTCACCTGGCAGGCGCGCACGCCGGCCGGCACGCGGGTGATGCTGCAGACGCGCACCGGCAACTCGGAAGAGCCGGATGCCACCTGGAGCCCCTGGTCGGAGCCGCAGACGGAGTCGGGCCGTGCCGTGACCAGCCCGCCCGGGCGCTACTTCCAGTACCGCGCCATTCTAAGCGGGAAGGGTGATGCCCGCCCGGCGCTGGCGGAGGTGGCCGTGGTCTACCTGCCGCGCAACCAGGAACCGAAGCTGACCGTCACCGCCCCGAAGAGCGGCGACGTGTGGGCCCGCAAACAGACGATCCGCTGGAGCGGCACCGACCCGGACAAAGACACGCTGCTCTACGATGTCTTCTCCTCCGCCGATGGGGGCGCAACCTGGACGCGGCTGAACCGGGTGGTGAAGAAGGCGGCGGCGCCGCCGGCTACCCCCGGCACGGCCAAGCCGGGCAGTGCCGCGCCGGCGCCGGCCGGGCCGCCGGCTAACCCGGGCGACGCTACCACGCCGGCCCCCGCGCCAGGCGCGGCGCCGGAGCAGCCGCAAGGCGCTAAGAAGCCGCTGGCCACCGCCGCGAGCGCCCCCGCGCCCGCTGCCGCCAACGCTGCCAACACCCCGGCCGCGCCGGTCGCCGCCACGGCGGCAGCCCCGCCGGCCCCCGCCGCGGCGGCAGCACGCAAGAGCGACTCGCTGCGCGAGACGAGCTTCACCTGGGATACCACCGAGGTGCCGGACGGACGCTACCTGATCAAGATCGTGGCGACCGACCGCCTGAGCAACCCGGTGGATGCCGCCACCGTCGAGGAGGTGATCGGGCCGGTGCTGATCGTCAACACCCCGCCGCGCCTCTCCCTGGCGGGCGATCCGCAGGTGGATGACGACCGTTCCGTGGCGCTGACCGGCACGGCCCGCTCGAGCGTGCCCCTGGCGGGGGTGGATTACCGCCTCGATGAAGAGGAATGGACCGCCACTGTTGCCGAAGATGGGATCTTTGACAGCGAGACCGAGCGGTTTGCCTTCCGCACCCCGCCGCTGGAGGCGGGCGAGCACACCCTGGAGGTGCGCGCGGTGGATGCCGCCGGCAACCAAACGCTGGAGAAACGCCAGGTAGTCGTGCCTTGAGAACCCGTCGATGAGCCGATGGGGCATCGCGCCGGGCGCCCCTCCCCCGCACAGTTCGGGGAGGGGCGCCCGGTGGTACTCCCGGTGCTTGGTGTGCGGCGGGTGCGGCTGTTCGCGGAGACGCCCTGAGCGGTAGGAGCTGCTGAATGCTGCGTGGTCTGTTCCGTAAGATTGACGAACTGCTGATGTCGCGGCGCGGCATCGACGACGAGCTGTTCGAGGAGCTGGAAGAGCTGCTCGTCCGGGCCGATGTGAGCATCCACACCACGACGCGCCTCGTGGAGGAGCTGCGCGAGGCGGCCCGCCGGGAGAAGCTGCGCGATGCCGAGGGGGTGCGCGCGTACCTGCGGCAGGAGCTGGTGAACCTGCTGATGGAAGGCCATCGGCCGCTGACCCAGCCGCCGACGCCCCCGGCCGTCTACCTGTTCGTCGGCGTGAACGGGGTGGGGAAGACGACTTCCATCGCCAAGCTGGCCCACCTCCTCAAGCGCCGGCGGCAGAAGGTGCTCCTTGCCGCGGCCGACACCTTCCGGGCGGCGGCGATCGACCAGCTCGAGGTGTGGGGTCAGCGCGTCGGCGTCGATGTCATCCGCCAGAAGGAGGGCTCCGACCCGGCGGCAGTAGTGTTCGACGCCCTTCAGGCGGCGCGCGCTCGCCGTGCTGACGTGGTGCTCGTCGACACCGCCGGACGCTTGCACACCAAGACGAACCTGATGGAGGAGCTGCGCAAGGTACACCGCGTCATCGAGCGCGAGCTGGGCCGCCCCCCCGACGAGACGCTGCTGGTGCTGGACGCCACCACCGGTCAGAACGCCGTGTCGCAAGCGCGCACCTTCAAGGATGCCGTCAACGTAACCGGCCTCGTCCTGGCCAAGCTGGATGGCACGGCCAAGGGCGGCAACATCCTGACGATCCAGAACGAGCTGAAGATCCCGATCTTGCTGGTGGGTACCGGCGAGCAGCTAGACGCCATCGAGGAGTTCAACCCGAAGCAGTTCGTGGACGCCCTCTTCGCCGAGGAGTGAGATCGCGTCTGTGATTGGCAGCCGGTCGGAGCCCCGCCGCCGGCGAGTCGGAGCGCATCAAGAGCGTGGTGGTAGTGACATCAGCGGAGCAGCCCCTGGCGGCCGGTGCCCTGCCTGCGCGGGGCGCCGCCCCACGGGTGGGTGCCTGGGCGGGCCAGCCGGGAACGGTGCTGCTCCGGCACGAGGCGCCGGACGGCCGCCTGACCTGGCGGTTGTTCGCGCGTCCTCAAGGAATCATCCAGGCGAACACCCTGGCCGAGGTCGGTTCGGCGCTGCGGGAGGTAGAGGCAGCCATGGCGCGGGGGCGTTACGCTGCCGGCTTCCTCACCTATGAGGCGGCGCCCGCCTTCGACGCGGCCCTGGTCACCCGTGCCGCGGGGCCGCTGCCGCTTCTCTGGTTTGGGCTTTACGACGGCTTCATCACGCTGCCGGCGCTGCCGGAGCCGGTGGCACCGTTCACCGTTTCCTCCTGGACGCCGCATCTCCGCCGCGAGGAGTACGCGCGGGCCATCGCCCGCGTGCGCGACTACATCGCCGCCGGCGACACCTACCAGGTGAACTACACCCTGCGTCTGCGGGCCAGTTTCGCCGGCGACCCGTTCGCCCTCTTCCGGGCCTTATGCCAGGCCCAGGAGGTGCGCTACCCGGCCTACGTGGATCTGGGGGGCCACGCCCTCTGCTCGGCGTCTCCCGAACTCTTCTTCCGCCTCAGCGGCACCACGATCACCGCCCGGCCGATGAAGGGCACCGCGCCGCGCGGCTGCACCCTCGCTGAGGATGAGGCGCTTGCCGCGGAGTTGGCGGCCTCGGCCAAGAACCGCGCCGAGAACGTGATGATCGTCGACATGGTGCGCAACGACCTGGGGCGCATCGCGGCGACCGGCACCGTGTGCGTGCCCCACCTCTTCGCGGTGGAGCGTTACGACACCCTCTTCCAGATGACCTCCACCGTGACCGCCTCCACCCGGGCTTCCTTTAGCGAGATCCTGGGGGCGCTCTTCCCCTGTGCCTCGATCACCGGGGCGCCCAAGGTGCGCACGATGCAGATCATCGCCGAGCTGGAGAGCGCGCCGCGGGGGATCTACACCGGCTGCATCGGCTGCCTTGACCCTGGCCGGCAGGCCCAGTTCAACATCGCCATCCGC
>JAAZEB010000103.1 GCA_012512505.1 Armatimonadota bacterium
CAGGTCGGGCCGGGCAGAGCCCACGTAGGTGCCCCACTTCGGCACGCCGTAGGCGTTCAGCTCGCGGCCGCAGCGCTTGTCCACCAGGCTACCGATGATGCCCGAGTCTTTGCCCACCACTGCCCGGCACGGGCCGCGGGGATTACGGTGACCGGCCTGGAGTCGGTCCTGGTCTCCTCGCTGAAGTGCCCGGAGGAGGGGGATGGGTGGATCCTCCGGCTCTACGAGTCGCAGGGTCGAGCCGGCAGCGTGACGCTGCGCCTGGCACGCCCGCTGGCCGCGGCGGCGCTGGTGAACCTGCTGGAGGAGACGCAGGCGGTGCTGCCGGTGAACGACGGCGCCGTGTCGCTCAGCTTCCGCCCGTGGGAGGTGAAGACGTTGCGGCTGCGGTAGGCCCCTGGCCGTTCCACCGGGCGCCCCACGGCGAGCGGGGTGCCCGGCAGGGGCTTACGAGATCCGCTGAGTGAGATCGGCGACGGCCTGGCGGGCCGCTTCGGTGGCGCGGCGCTCTCGCTGCTCGTTGGCCTTGCGGGTCAGGATCAGCCGCACGGCCTGGTTCACCGCCGGGAAGTAGTCCTGGCACTCCTTCTCGGTAAGCTGCTGGGGGCTCTTGTCCACGATCGCCCACAGGTGCCGGTGCTCCACCACAAAGGCAGGGAGGCGGTCGCCAACCAGGTTCACCTTGCCGGGGACATCCGCCCGGCGGTAATGCTCTTCGTTCCAGCCGGGGTCACTCGTCAGCTCCTGGTGCGTCTCCTCCAGCAAGCTCTCGAAGACACCGCGCAGGTAGACAAAGGCGCCGATCCCCACGCCGTGGGCGTGTAGTAACTCGGCGCGGGCCAGCTCGCGGCGCCGGCGCGCGTCCAGGATCTCGGCGAAATCGCGGTCGGGCGGGTGCAGATCGTAGACCGAGGGGTACTGGCCGGTCTTGATCAGGTGCATCTGCTGAACGCGGAAGTAGACGACGAGCGCCTGGGAGCAGCGGCCGCAGGCAAACTCGAGGGAGAAGCTCCGGTCGCGCAGGGCCTGGGTCGCGGCCAGGTCGTGCTCCGCGTCGGCGGCACCCTCCGGGGCGGGCGGGAACTCTGGCACCGGGCCGGTTCGGGTGAAGAGGCTCTGCCGCCCGCAGTGCGGACAGTAGGCGTCCAGCGGTTCGCGGTAGTTCTCCAGGGCGATCAGGGAGCGACCGAGTGCCGGCGTAAGCGGGCGTGGGTTGTAGAGGCCGTCCCGGAGGAGCAGGTACGGGATCGAGAAGGAGTTGCTGGCTTCGCTGCTGCCGGCTGTCATCGGCGGGAATCCTTCCGCGTCGGCGCGCCGCCCTCGGCCCTCGGTGGGGGCGGTCACTGATTGAGAGTATCGGCAGCGGCTCTCGATTGGTGAAGCGCGCCGGCCTACTCGCCGGAGCCCTCCACGGTAAGCAGCGAGAGGCTGCCGTCGCCGCAGTAAACCAGGAGCGTGCGGCCATCGGCGGCGGCCTGGGTGGCGACAATCGGCGCCGGCATCTTGTGCCGCCAGAGGAGCTGGCCGGTGAGCCCGAAAAAGTAGAGGGCCCGGCCCCCGTCGCGCGTGGCAACGAACGTGCCGTCGGCCGCCAGGGAGACCAGGCGCGGATCGTAGAACGGCCCTCCGTGCAGCCAGAGCTGTTGCGGCCCGCCGGCGGCGGTGGGGCCGGTCTCAAACAGCGCCACCTTGCGCTCGTGGGCGGTGCGCCCGTGCAGCACCTCCCACTTGGTGTAGGTGACGGCGGCAAAGCGGCCATCGCCGGAGAGCGCCACCTGGGGCAGCGACGCGCGCAGCCGCGCCCCCCACTGCTGCCGGCCGCGCTCGCTGACGACCACGAATCGACTGAGGTACGGCTCCGCGCCCGCGTCGGCCTGCGGCTCCGTGGCGCAGGCCAGGAAGCGGCCCTCGGGGCCCGGATAGATGCGCGCCACCCCGGAAGTAGCGGCGGTGGGCGCCTTCCAGACGAAGCGGCCCTCCGGGGTATAGGCCCACACGCCCGGGGGATCCGCCGTTGCCACCAGGATCAGCGATCCGCTGGGGGTGACGTAAACCTGGCGGGGCGTGCCGGTACTGCGCCAGCGGCGATAGCGCGGCGATCCCTCCAGGGAAAAGCGGTAGATGCCACCGTCCGCCGTGACGCACGCCGCGCGCCGCCCGTTAGCCGCCACGGCAGCGTCGACAATCGGCGCTCCCACGTCGCGCTCCCACACCACGGTGCCATCGGGGCGCAGGAAGGTGAGGGTGGTGTCTGCCGGAGCCTCGCGTTGGTAGGCCACCACCAGGTTGCCGGGGCCGGAGGCGGTGACGGTGTCCACCGCGCGGATCGTTTGCTCGGAAAGCTGCCGGCCGCTGGCATCCAGAACGCGCACCTGGCCCTCGGGGCCGGCAATCGCCACGAGGCTGGCCGCCGGATCGAGGAAGACGCACCGGGCGTGCGGCACCCGGTGCGTCCAGGCCTGACGCAGCACGATCCCGGCGAGGCTCTCCTCCAGCGGCGGGCCCGGGGGCTTCCAGCGCGAGCCCTCGGCCTGCCACCAGACCCCGGCCCCGGTGCAGAGCACGATCAGGGGCAGCCACAGGAGCAACGATGCCTGGCGGGGTGCCATCTCCTTGGCGCCTATCCGGAAAATGACGGAGTGCCGCAGCCATGCGGCGAAGATGCCCGATTGCTCGGGCACTCCGGTCCAGATCCGTGCTTCTCGGACAGGCTCTTGCTGTCGGCAACCATGTCGAGGAACAGCCGGTGGATGCGGGTGTCTTCCGTCAGTTCCGGGTGAAAGGCCGCGCCCAGGAGATGTCCCTGGCGCACGAGCACCGTCTGCCCCTGCACGGAGGCCAGCACCTGCACGCCGTTTTCGACCCGGGTGACGTAGGGGGCGCAGATGAAGACCGCACGCACCGGCGGCATGCCCAGCGAAGGCACCGGCAGGTCGCACTCAAAGGAGTCGACCTGCCGGCCGAAGGCGTTGCGGCGCACGGCGATATCCATCAGGCCGAGGCGGAACTGGTCGCTCCCCTCAATCTCCCGGGCCATGAGGATCAGCCCCATGCAGGTGCCGAAGAGGGGCATCCCCTGCGCCACGCGCTGGCGGATCGCCTCATCCAGCCCGCCGCGGCACAGCAGTTTGCCGACGGTGGTGCTTTCGCCGCCGGGGAGGATCAGGCCCTCGACGCCGTCGAGGTGGGCTACCGTGCGCACCTCGACGGCGTCAACGCCACAGCGCTGGAGCATCCGCAGGTGCTCGCTGAACGCGCCCTGCAGAGCGAGGACCCCAACTGTCACTCTACCACCCCCGCGTCGCCATGAGGTCCTTCTCCGCGAGTTGGCGGATGTCGAGGCCAGACATCGGCTGCCCGAGGCCCTCCGACACCTTCGCCAGCATCTCCGGATCACGGTAGTGGGTCACCGCGTCGACGATCGCCTTGGCGCGCGGCGCCGGGTCTTCGCTCTTGAAGATGCCCGAGCCCACGAACACGGCCTCAGCGCCGAGGTGCATCACCAACGCCGCGTCGGCGGGAGTGGCGACGCCGCCCGCCGAGAAGTTCGGCACCGGCAGCTTGCCGTGCTGATGGACGTAGACCACCAGCTCGTAAGGCGCGCCGAGGTTCTTCGCCTCGGTCATCAGCTCGTCCTCGCGCAGCATCTGGATCTTGCGAATGCCCGACATGATGGCCCGGATGTGGCGCACCGCCTCGACGATGTTGCCACTGCCAGCCTCTCCCTTGGTGCGGATCATCGCCGCGCCCTCGCCGATGCGCCGCAGCGCCTCGCCCAGGTCGCGCGCACCACAAACAAAGGGCACCTTAAAGGCATGCTTATCAACGTGAAACTGCTCGTCGGCCGGGGTGAGCACTTCACTTTCGTCAATGAAGTCGATCTTCAGCGCCTCGAGGATCTGGGCCTCCACGAAGTGGCCGATCCGGCACTTGGCCATGACCCGGATGGAGACCGCCTCCTGGATCGCGCGGATCACCAGCGGGTCGCTCATGCGGGCGACGCCGCCATCACGGCGAATATCGGCGGGAACGCGCTCCAGCGCCATCACGGCGGCGGCGCCGGCATCCTCGGCGATCTTCGCCTGCTCCGCGTTGGTGACGTCCATGATGACGCCCCCGCGCAGCATCTCGGCCAGGCCCACCTTGGTGCGCCACGTGGACTTCTCCGGCGAAGAAGCACCGGTATCACTCATTGCAGCTACTCCTCTCGTCTTCCTGAGCGGGCGGGCCACACGGGAGCGCCGTGGTGGCGGGTGCTCGGCACTTTACCGCTTCAGCACGTCGGGGCCCGCTACATCTCCCGACGCCACTCCAGGGCCTGGATCAGCGTCGCCTGGTCGGCGTAATCCAGGTCGCCCCCCACCGGGAGGCCATGGGCGATGCGTGTCACCTTGATGCCCAGCGGCTTGATCAGGCGCGCCAGGTAGAGCGCGGTGGCGTCGCCCTCGATGGTCGGGTTGGTGGCGAGGATCACCTCCTTCACCTCCCCGTCTTCCAGGCGGCGCAGCAGCTCGCGGATCTTCAGCAGCTCCGGGCCGATGCCGTCCATCGGCGAGATCACGCCCTGCAGCACATGGTAGACGCCCTTGAACTCGTTCGTCTTCTCCATCGCCGCCAGGTCGCGCGTTTCCGCCACCACGCACAGCAGCGAGCGGTCACGCCGCGGGTCACGGTCAATGGCACACACCTCTTCGTCGGTGAAGTTGAAGCAAACCGGGCAAAGGCGGATCCGCTCCTTCACCTCCAGGATCGCCTCCGCCAGCGCCGCGGCGTCTTCCCGCGGGTGCGCGAGGATCCAGAACGCCATCCGCTGCGCCGATTTCGGACCGACGCCCGGCAGCCGCTCCAGTTGCCCGATCAGCCGCGCCAATGACTTCGCGTATTCCATGGTCTACAGCGACAGGCCGGGGATCTTCGGCATGCCAGACATCAGGGCGCTCAGCTTCTGCTCGCGCACCGCCTGTGCCTTGGCCAGCGCGTCCTTGACGGCGGCCACCACCAGATCCTCCAGCATCTCCACGTCGTCCGGGTCCACCGCGTCCGGGTCGATCTTGAGGGCCACCAGGTCGCCGTTGCCGGAAGCGGTGGCAGTAACGACACCACCGCCAGCGGTGCCTTCCACGCGCTCCTCGTCCAGCTCGGCCATCACCCGCTCCTGGTCTTCCTGGAGCTTCTGGACCTGCTTCATCATCCCCTGCAGGCCGCCCTTGCCGAGGCCGCCCAGGCCCCCGATGCCACCTCTCTTTGCCATAGATCCTCTCCCAGCATCCCCACGGCGCTCACCGCCCGTCTGCGGCTACGCCCCCAGGCTCGGGGCGGCGATGATACACCTTGGATAAACAGTCGGGTGTTCGGCCCAACCGGTTGGTGGCGCGGCCGGGGTCGCGCCTGGCTACCGGTCATCTTTGTTCTGGATCAGCCGCCCATGGAAAAGATCCAGAACGTCCTTCACGCTCATCGTGTCCGCATCATACGGATCCGGCTCCTCCACGCCCTGCGCCGGCGCGGCGTCGGCTAGGGGAGCGGCTTGGGGAGGCGGGGTATCGTTGTCAGCCCCGCCACCTCCTCCCTCATCCTCCATGGCGATGCGGATGGTGACCCTGGTGCCGAGGGCGTGCAGGGCCGCGTCGGCGACCGCCCGCAAGTTCTCCGGCTTCTCCAACTGGTCGCGGTGGAAGGTGTAGCCCTGGCGCACCAGCAGCAGCACTTCCCGCCCGCTCACCTTTGCCGGGCGCACCTCGCGCAAAATGCCGCGCAAGCGCGCCGAGCCGGCCCGTTCGACGATCAGCGGCCAGCGCGTGAGCACGTCGTCCAGCGTCGGCGGCGCCCCATCTCCCGTCGCCGCAGGCGGCGGCGCGGTGTCTGCGGGCGGAGCCGGCGCTGGCCGTGGGGCGGGGCGCGCGGCGGCATCCCCTCCCGAATCTAAGGACCCAGCCGGCGGCGGTGCCGTTTCCTCGGCGGCCCGGGGGCGCGGCCGGGGTGCCGGACGCTCCGGTGGCGCCGGGGCCTCTGCGGCGACCTCCGCCGCAGCCGGGCGCGGGGGCGCCAGCTTGGCGCCGGAGATGATCCGCAAGAGCGAGATCTCCAGCAGCAGGCGGTGCTGGCTGTCGCGGCGCATCTCCCGCTCGGCATCGGAGAGCGCCTCGATAGCGCGCAGGCAGAACGCCGGCGGGAACCGCTGGGCCTGCTCGGAAAGCAGGCGGGCTTCCTCGGCGGTGGCACCATCCGGCATCACCGCGCCGCCGGCCGCGCCCACCAGCAGCACGTTGCGCAGGTGGGCCACCAGGCTGCGCAGGAAGTCGCGGATATCCTTCCCTTCCTCGGCCAGCGCCGCCACCACTTGCAGCGCGCGCGCCGCGTCCTCCGCCGCCAGGGCCTCCAGGCATTCCACCACCCGGTCGGCACTCACCGTGCCGAGGATGGTGCGCACGTCAGCCGCCGTCAGCCGCCGGGCGCCGAAGGCAACAATCTGCTCCAGGATGCTGAGCGCGTCGCGCCAGGAGCCATCCGCCGCGCGCGCCACCAGCAGCAGCGCGTCGTCATCGGCCTCCACCTCCTCGCCGGCGGCAACCACCTTCAGGCGCTGCATCAGGTCGGCCACGCTGCCGCGGCGGAAGTCAAGGCGTTGGCAGCGGGAGAGGATGGTGGGCGGCACCTTCTGCGGGTCGGTGGTCGCCAGAACGAAGAGGACGTGGGCGGGAGGCTCCTCGAGCGTCTTCAGCAGGGCGTTGAAGGCCTCCGTCGTGAGCATGTGGCACTCATCGATGACGTAGACCTTGTAGCGCGCCTCGGCGGGGGCGTACTTCACCTTGTCGCGCAGCTCGCGGATGTCGTCGATGCCGCGGTTGGAGGCGGCGTCGATCTCGATCACGTCGAGTGCCGAGCCGGCGGTGACGCGCTGGCAGGCGGGGCAGGCGTTGCAAGGATCCCGGGCGGGGCCGTTGGCGCAGTTGAGCGACTTGGCCAGCAGGCGGGCAGTGGTCGTCTTGCCGGTGCCGCGCGGCCCGCAGAAGAGGTAGGCGTGCGCCACCCGGCCACTTTCCAGCGCGTTCTGGAGGATGCGCGTGATGTGGCCTTGCCCCACAACGTCGCCGAACGTCTGGGGGCGGTACTTGCGATAGAGCGAGACGTAAGTGGACATGGCCCGCCAGCAGCGTTGTCGCCCGAAGGAGCCGTGGCCTCTCAGGGGGCACCGGCAATCGACCCTCGGTCAAGTCGGCAAGAGAAAGGGCCAAGGGACCGGCGATCTGGATTCCCGATTCTCGATCTGCACGTTAGGGCTCCCGGCGCGGCGCCGGTGCCCTCGGCAATCGCAAATCGCAAACCGCAAATCGCAAAGCCGCTTGGCCCGAAAATGATCGTGCACCCGCCCTTGAACCACGCCCTCCAGGCGTTACCGACGCAGTTAGCTCCTGCCAGGCGTCCTCACGGCACACACCCCGAATACCTTACCGCTGCTTCCTTCCGGACCTGACGGGATTCGGTAGCGCGATGTTGCGCGAGACCCAGCCATCAACACCACTTGCGGCGGTCAGGCCCCACAGAGCGGGCCCTCAGGTCGGGAATTCGACCCCGCTATAGCGGATTGCGGGTTACAGGGCACCGCTAGTTCCCCGTCTAGCACGACCTTCCTGCCCCCGGCCGGACCCCGGCGCGCGGGCTTCCTATGGCGGAGAGAGTGGGATTCGAACCCACGGTGGGGTTGCCCCCACACCGCACCTCCAATGCGGCGCCCTAAACCAGACTAGGCGATCTCTCCGCGCTTTGGTAGGTGACATTATACCAGAGCCTCCGCGCAGTGTCAACGCGACGATCCGCGGTGTCACTGCTCAGTGAAAAGTTCCATGGTTGTTGCTCAGTGACTTTTTCCATACCCTATGGGTATGGAGAGCATCACCTTGAGCAAGGAACAACAGCGCAGGCTGGAGATTATCCACCGCGTGCAG
>JAAZEB010000104.1 GCA_012512505.1 Armatimonadota bacterium
CGGCTACCTTAGCCCGCCGCTGCTGGAGGTGGCGGAGGAGTTGGGCGAGAGCCTGGAGCGAGTGGAGGGCGTTCTGCGCCTCATCCAAGAACTGGATCCCCCGGGCGTGGGCGCGCGCGATCTGCGCGAGTGCCTTCTCCTCCAGCTTCACGGCGACCACTGGGCCGGCTGCCCCGAGGCCGCCATCGCCCACGACATTCTGCAGCACGGCTGGGACCGGCTCACCCGCCAGGAGTTTGACGCTCTGGCCCGCCAACTCTCGCGCACCGCGGAGGAGATCCAGGCGGGCTATGCGTTCATCCGGCAGCGCCTGGTGCCCTACCCGGGACAGGCCGTTCGTCGTCCCTGGCAGGTGCCTGCCTCCTCCGGGCGGCTCATCCCCGATGTCTGCATCCGCCGCACCACCGACGGCTACCAGGTGGACGTGACCGATGCCGGCCTGGCAGCCTCGTCGCTGTGTGTCAACCGCGAGTACCAGCAGGTCTGCCGGGCGATGCAACGCAGCGGCAGCGACTACAGCGAGGCGGAGCGCAACCACGTGCGGCAGGCGCTGGACCGGGCGCGCTTTCTGCTGAAAGGGTTGGCCCGCCGCGCCCGCACCCTGCAGCGCGTTACCGAGTACATCATCCTCGAACAGCCGGAGTTCATCGCCGGAGACACGGCCGCCCTGCGCCCCCTCACCCGCCGCGAGGTGGCTGCTCGCATGGGCCTCAGCGAGTCTACCGTCTGCCGCGCCACCATCGGCAAGTGCGTGCAGCTCCCCAGCGGCACCATCATTCCCTTCGAGGCGTTCTTCGACGTGGCCAGCGCCATCAAGTGGCGCATCGAGGCGATGCTGAAGGCGGAAGATCCTGGCGCGCCCCTGAAGGACCAGGAGATCGCCGAGCGCCTCCAGGCGCAGGGGATCGACATCGCCCGCCGCACGGTCAGCAAGTACCGCGAGGAACTCGGGATCGCCGGCTATGCCGAGCGCCGCCGCCAGGGCCTCAAGGCGGCGTAGTCCCCTGGGGCAACTTGCCCCACCCCTATCCTCCTTGGTGTCCCGTTCCTCCCCCGTATGGGATCGGGCGTCTGATCTCCTGCTGGTAGTTTCCTCCCCCCTGAAGTAACTATCCCCCCGTTACTCTGGCGTGGCACGCCGCTTGCAGCGAATCCCAGTGGTCCGGGCGCTCGCCGGTCGAGCCCTGGATCGGGTAGCTTCCATCACCGGTCGCGCGGAGAAGGAGACGCTGATGAGCATCCTCAGAGACGCCACGGGGGCAGCACTGGAGCGCGCGCTCGATGCGGCGGCGCTGCGCCAGCGCGTCATCGCCCAGAACCTGGCCAACATCGACACGCCCGGCTACCGGCGCTCGGTGGTGCGCTTTACGGAGGCCTTGGCGGATGCCCTGAGCACCCATGACGACCCGGAGGCCCGCGCCCGCCGCGTCCGCGAGACGGTGCCACGGGTGGAGCGCGTGGAAACATCGCTGCGCGCCGACGGCAACAACGTGGAGATCGACCTGGAAGCGGCCCTGCTGGCGGAGAACAGCATCCACTACGACGCCGTTGCCCGGATGATGACCGCCCGCGGCCGCCTGCTGCGCACCGCCGTCAACGAGGGGAGGCGGTAAGATGCGCCTCTTCGCGTCGCTGGAGATCAGCAGCGCCGGGCTCGCGGCACAGCGCACCCGCCTCGATACAATCGCCACCAACATCGCCAACGCCGAGACGACGCGCACGCCCGAGGGCGGCCCCTACCAGCGGAAGCGGGTTGTCTTTCGCGAGGTGCTGAACCAGGGCGTGGCCGTTGCCGGCACGGTGACCGATCCCACCCCGGGGCCACGTATCTACGAGCCGGGGCATCCCGATGCTGATGCCGCCGGCTACGTGCAGATGCCGAACGTGCAGTTGCCCACGGAGATGGTGGAGATGGTCTCGGCCACGCGCTCCTACGAGGCGAACGCCGCGGCGGTGGCCGCCGCGAAGCGGATGGCCCTCAAGGCGCTGGAGATCGGCGAATGAGAATCGAGCGCCCGCTGATCGCCGCCCCCCTGCCACCGCAAGCGCCGCGCGTCCAGGCGAGCGTTCCCGATGGGCCGACGGCGCGCCCAGAGCCGACGCAGCCCTCCTCATCGTTCGGGAGGCTGCTGCACGAGAGTGTGCAGGAGGTGAACCAGCTTCAGCTTGAGGCCGATGCCGCCGCCGAGCGGGTGAGCACCGGCCAGGTGGAAGACCTGCATACCGCCGTGATCGCGATGCAGAGGGCATCACTCGCCCTGGACCTGACCGTCCAGGTGCGGAACAAGGCCATTGAAGCCTACCAGGAGATCATGCGCATGCAGTTCTAGTGCAGATGGAGCCTTCTGAGCTATGGCAGACCTCTGGCAGCAGAACGCTGCTCAGTTTCGCGAGCGCTGGAGTCAGTTGCCGGCCTCCCGCCGGAAGGTATACGTTCTCTCGGCAGCGATCAGTCTTGCTGCCGCGGGCCTGGTGCTCGCCTGGGCGGCGCGACCCCGCTACGCCGTTCTCTATACCCGGCTGGCCCCGGAAGATGCTGGGGCTATTGTGGAGACCCTGAAGGCGGATAAGGTTCCGTACCGCCTCGCCGAGGGTGGCGCCACCGTGGAGGTACCGGCGGCGCAGGTCCACGAGCTGAAGATGCGCCTGGCCACGGCCGGCCTCCCCCAGAGCAGCGGGCCGGGGTGGGAGATCTTCGATAAGGGCTCGTTCGGCATGACGGAGTTTGCCCAGAAGCTGAACTACCAACGCGCGCTTCAGGGGGAACTCGCCCGCACCATCGCCCAACTGGCCCAGGTCGAGAGCGCCCGCGTTCACCTGACGATCCCCGAGGAATCGCTTTACACGGAGGAGCGCACCGAGCCGACCGCCTCGGTGGTGTTGGTGCTGAAGAGGGGCCGCGTGCTGCAACGGCCGGAGGTGCGCGGCATCCTCCACCTGGTCTCCCACGCCGTGCCGGGGATGCAGCCGGCGAACGTGGCCCTCATGGACGCCAACGGCAATGTGCTCTCCACCGAGGAGATGGTCGCCGCCGAGACAATCTCCCCCGAGCAGACGGAGGCGCAGCTCCAGTTGCAGCAGCGCGTGGAACGCCGCGCCCAGGATAAGATCCAGGCGATGCTGGACAAGGCGCTGGGGCCGGGGCAGGCGGTGGTGCGCGTCGCCGCGCACATGGACTTCAGCCGGCGGGAGA
>JAAZEB010000105.1 GCA_012512505.1 Armatimonadota bacterium
ACGGCGCCGACGCTGACGCCCACGGCAACGACACTCACCCCCGTCAGTGGCGGGGTGACGACCCAGTTCACCGATGAAGTAATCTATACCGACGAGGACAACGACCCGCCCGATAGCGGCTTCCCCAAGGTGATCATCGATGGCACGCGGGCGTTCACGATGCTGCCGAAGGAGCCGCAAGACACCGACTACACCAACGGGGCGGTCTTCACCTTCACCTACAACCCGGCCGTCCACGGCGAACTGGGCGTGCCACCGAACCTACACGCGCATACCTACCAGTTCCACACCCGGTGGACGCGGCCCGGCGATACTCAGCCGACGTACGACGTCTACGCGCCGAGCCGGACCGGAACCTACTCCGGCCCGACGACCAACGACCCGCCGTCGTTGACGCTGCCGCCGGAAGGTGCCGTCTCGCCGGCTACCGGCACCGGCCCAGGCGATCCGAAGCCGGGCAAGCCGGGCGCTACCTACACCTTCAAGGTGAAGTATGCCGACTCGAACGGCGACGAGCCGCAGAGCGTGACGGTCACGCTCACGGATCCGCGCGGCACGGTGCTGCCGCCGGTGACGATGTGGCTGGAGACGGCGAGCCCGGCGCCGACGGCGAATGAGTTCAAGGCTGGCGTTTACTACATCGCCACCGTAGACACGCTGACCGAGCCTGGCCAGTACACCTTCCGCTTCGACGCGAAGGATAGTGAGGGCGCGGCGGCCTCGCCGGCTAGCGGCAGCGCGCCGTTCCTGAACTCGGCTCCGGCGATCACCCTGCTGCCGGTGAACCCGACGCAGGGCGTGCCCGGCACGCAGTTCACCTTCAGCGCCCGCTGGGCCGACGCCGACGGGCAGAAGGCGACCTGGACCGCCGACGGCAGCAACGCCGAGAAGCTGATGCTCGTGCTCTACGAGCCGGTCAACCCGACGAACAACAACACCGAGTTCACCAAGCTGCCGCCAATCGAGATGGTGACCAGCGACGGCGTGAACTTCCAGCCGGCGACTGCGGTGACGCTGAGCAAGCGCGGTGTCTACCGCTTCTATGTGCAGGGCGACGACGGGATCAGCACGGTGACCGTGCCCGCCGGCGCCGATGCCGACGCAGCCAGCGCCCAGGTTGGGCCTACTATCTACCGCGTGCCGACACTGACCGCGGAACCGGTGAGCCCCAGCGAGGGCCCGGAGGGCACCACCTTTACCTGGTCGGTGCTCTATCAGGACGAGGACGGGCAGCCGCCTGTCGATCAGAGCTTCCCGCGCGTGGTGGTGCGGCGCTCGAACGGCGACATCGTCGCGGAGGGCGGCAACCAGTTCTTCACGATGACGCCGACGGTGACGGACCCAAGGCCGGATCAGATCCGCGCTGGCGTGCGCTACACGGCGTCGCGCCCACTCGGCACGGCGGATGACTACACCTTCGAGTTCCAGGCTACCGACAGCGGTGGCGACAGCGCCGCGGCGGTGACCGGCACCGGGCCGAAGGTGCTGCCCAACACCCCGCCGGTGCTGAGCGACTGGTCGGTGACCCCGACCAAGAGCGGCCCGGGCGTTGCCTGCACCTACGAGGTGACCTATAAGGACGCCGATGGCGACGCGCCGACGCTGCTGCAGGTTCACATCCTCGGCAGCAACGGTCAGGAAGTGGCGGTGCGCGACCTGCTGCCGGTGAACCCAGACGACACCGCCTACAAGACCGGCGTGCGCTACCGCGTTACCACCACGGCGGTGAATGGTCCCGATGTCTACTGCTTCTACCTGCAGGCGCGGGACAAGGTGGCGACGGCGACCTTCCCGACCGGGGTAAACCCGACTGACGTGGCTGGCACCTACGCCGCGTATGCGGCGCTGGGGCCGGTGATCAACCAGGCGCCGGCGCTCAGCGACGGCACGGTGAGCCCGACGGCCGGGCAGGGCACGACGAACTTCATCTTCGACGTCACCTACACCGATCCCGATGGCAACAACCCGGCGGCGGTCTCGTTCCCGAGCCGCCTGCAGCAGGCTGCTCCGCACGGCCTGAGCAGCCCGGGCGTCTTCCTGGAGCTGACCAAGCCGGACAAGAGCGTGGTGCTGCTGCCGATGACGGCTACCGGCACGACGTTCGACACCGGCGTGGTCTACCGACTGCAGACCGCACTGACAGACCCGAACCCGATGGCGCAGGACGGGGCGTACCGCTACCGGTTCCTGGCCTGGGATGGCATTGATGCCGCCGTTCAGCCCACTACCGGCACGGTGGCCGGCCCCACGGTGAGCTCCACCAACCGGCCGGTGCTGAGCGGCGCCTCGGTAACGCCCGATCCGGGCTACCGAAACGACAGCTACGCCTATAGCGTGACCTACAGCGACCTGGACGGCGACGCGCCGGCTTACCTGAAGCTCTTCATCGACGGGGTGGAGGTGCCGGCGGCCGACATCCAGCGGCAGGATACCAATCCGTATGCCACCGGCACGGTGTACCGCTACACCTGCCCGGCGGGCACGCTGGCGATGGGCACGCACACCTACTACTGGGAGACCTCGGACGACAACAACCAAGTGGTGCGGCTGCCGGCGACGGCGCCTGCCACCCTCAGCGGGCCGACGGTGCGCAACCGCGTGCCTTCGCTGACCGACGCGGCGGTGACGCCAGCGCGCGGCTCGGCAAAGCGGGAGTTCGTCTTCACCGTCACTTACGACGATGACGACGACGATGCGCCCGCCGCGCCCGGCGTGACACTGCTGCTCACCAACCAGACCACTGGCGTCACCGACACGATCAAGATGCAGGTCCGCCAGGACCAGGTCGGCCGCGCCTACAGCGACGGCGTGGTGTTCGAGCATCGGGCCCAGGGCCTGACCCCCGGCAGCTACAACTTCCGGGTGAGCGTGTCGGATGGCACCGACAGCGTCGAGACGGCCGTGGTGGACGGCCCGATGGTCAACCACCCGCCGGTGCTGTCGGCCCCGACGCCGACGGTCACCCCGGCGCTGGTCGACCCGGGCATGGCGGTGACCTTCCGCATCACCTACAGTGACGCCGACGGTGAGCTGCCGAGCGAGGGCCTGCGTGTCTTCGTGCATCGGCGGCCGCCGGTGGCGCCGGACGAGCCGGTGAGTGGCTACACGATGGCGCCGGAGAGTGGCGTGACGCCTACCCCGGAGGAGATCCAGGCGGGTGTCGTCTATACGGCCACCGTCAACGGGCTGCCGCGGGGCGCCTACAGCCACTACTTCGCGACCTCGGATGGCACCGACCAGGTGGTCTACCCCGCCAGCGCGGATACGGATGCCACCAAGCGGCTGGATGGCCCGACGGTAAACTCGGCGCCGCGCCTGTCGCTGGTGCCGAATAGCCAGGGCGTCACCCCGATCGTGGGTGATATCGCCGACAGCTACACCTTCGAGGTGATCTACACCCAGCGCGAGGGGGATGCACCCGTCTACGTGCATCTCTTCGTCGACAACAGCACCACCGGCATCCCGATGACGCCGGTCGGATCGGCACCGTACAACTGGGCGGCCGGGGTGGTCCATCGCGTGACCCTCACCGGCGCCGCGTTGGGCGGCGGGCAGCATACCTTCCGGTTCGCTGCCAGAGACTCGGTGCAGGAGTGCTTCCTGGACCAGAGCGGGCTGACCTACGACGTGCGGCCGGGCGATGCCCAGCCGTTCCCGGGCCCGCGTGTCAACAACAAGGCGACCCTCAGCAACGTGCGGATCCTGGCCGCGGCGAACGGTGACTTCGCCAACGCCCGCGTCCTCTACCCGGCGCAGACGCCACCGGCGGTGGCCCTGCCGGGCGACATGATCCGCTATGAGGTGACCTATCAGGATGCCGACAACGACCAGCCGGAGCAGAACCAGCTCCAGCTCTACCTGGATGGCTCGCTGACGCCGGTGGCGATGACGGAGGCCGGCAGCGCCACTAGCCCGACGCGGTGGCAAGAGGGCGTGGTGTACGCTTACACGACGCCGCAGCCGCTGGCTCCTGGCTCGCACAGCTTCCGGATCGTGGCGAATGATGGCGCCGCCGAGACGGAGCTGCAGTCGGGCGCGAATGAGGCAGCGCCGCCGGTGCAGACGCTGGCCAACCCGCGGGTGACGCCGGCGGGCGGCGGCAAGAACGTGCCTTACACGTTCGCCGTGAACTACACCTCGTTCCTCGGCAGCCAGCCCGGCCACTTGGCCGGAGTGCAGGCCACGGCCAAGATCACCCTGCCCGACGGCAGCGTGATCACCAGGCCCCTGAGCACCGACCCGCAGGGCGATGCCAGCTCGGGCGTGGTGTTCCAGACAAGCGAGACGCTGAGCGCGCTCGGCGACTACCAGTTCCAGGTGGAGCTGAATGACGGGCGGTTCGTCTACCGCAGCGAGGTCATCTCGCAGCCGAAGGTGGCCGCGCCGACCCTGAGCGGCGAGACCGTATCGCCGACGGAGGGGCTCGTCGGGCGCAGCTTCGAGTTCAGCGTGCTCTACAAGCACGAGGGACGGCAGCCGGCGGCCTCGGTGCGGCTGGATCTGTTCGACCCGAACGGCAAGAAGGTGCAGGCGGACGGCTACGCGATGACCACCGCGGAGACCGACACCGCGCTGCTGGCCACCACCGGGTGGACCTACCGGGTCACCGTGCCGATTGACACGGTCGGCACCTACTCCTACCGCATCGAGGCGAACGACGGGCCGGCGGGCGTCGGCAGCGTCGCGGTCGCCCCGGCCAGCGGCAACGCGAGCGGGCCGGTGGTGCGGGCCCCCGGGCTGACGGAGCCGGCGGTGACGCCGATGACCTCTGGCTACGCCGGTGCGCTCTTCACCTTCTCGGTGAAGTACACGCACGGCGCCAACCGCGCGCCTGCCTGGGTGCGGCTGCGCCTGACTAACCCGGACGGTTCCGAGGCGGAGCCGGTGGACCTGGTCGCGGAGCCGACCGGTGACTACATCAACGGCAAGACGTTCTCAAAGGCGATTCCGCTGCAGCAAGCGGGCCAGTACCGCTTCTACTTCGAGGCGTCGGAGTATGGCACGACCATCAGCGCGGTGAGCGACACCGTGGAGGGGCCGATCGTGGATCCGCGTGGCGCCCCGACGCTGACCGGCGCCCAGGTGGTGCCGGCGGCGGGCGGCGGTGGCCGCTACACCTACACGGTGGTCTACGCGCAAAGCCAGGGGCTGGCCCCGGCGTGGGTGAAGCTGCTGATCGATGTCGATGAGCAGACCGGCCAGGCCGCGCGCAGCGAGACGATGGTGCCGGCGAATGCCAACGCCAAGGACTACGCGGCGGGCGGCACCTACACGTTCACCACGCCGGAGGCGCTTGCTTCCGGAAGCCACAACTTCCAGGTGCACGCCGCCAGCAACTACGACGAGGTCAAGACCCCGGTGATCGCCGGGCCGCACGTCAACACCGGACCCACCCTTGAGGTGCAGCCGGTGAGCCCGGAGGTGGGCGACGAGAACACGACGTTCACCTTCGCGGCTATCTACAAGGACGCGGATGGCCAGGCGCCCGCTTACGTGCGGGTGAGTGTGGGCAACGAGACCTACACCCTGACGCAGGTGGACGCGAAGGACACCAACTACGTCGACGGCGCCCTGTTCCGTGCGGAACTGAAGCTGCCGGCAGGTGACCTGGCCCATTCGTTCCAGGCCAGCGACGGAGAAGCCACGGTGCGCTACCCGGCCAGTGGCGTGATCGCCGGGCCGCGGGTGCACCCGAAGACGACGATCACCCTGGCGCTGACGCGCAGCCAGGTGACGCTCGACGGCATCACCCGGGTGGGGGTCAACGGCAGCATGGAGCCGGCGATCCCGAGCGCCCCGATCCGGATCACCTACGCGCTGCAGGTGCCGGAGGCGGGCGGGAAGAGCCGCGAAGAGGTGCGGACGACGCTGAACGTCGAGGCGGACGCTCAGGGCCGGTTCAGCGCCGCTGCCCTGCCGGACCAGGACGGCAACTGGATCGTCCGCGCCGAGTACGCGGGTGACGCGGAAACGGGCGGCACCCACGGCTCCGGCGTCGGCACGGTGCAGTTCAGCGTCGAACCGGCGCGGGTGAGCCTGCCGGCATCGCTCTATATCGTGGGCGTGCCGATGGCGCCGGCGGATGGCGACCTGCGGAACGTCTTCCGCAAGCCGGGCACCAACCAGCCGGCCAACTTCCAGACCGCGGCTTACACCGGGAAGGCGGGCGCCCCGTACGTCTACGGGCCGGCCGCGCCGTTCCCGGCGATGAAGCCGGGCGACGGGTTCTGGCTGCGCGCGGTGGAGCCG
>JAAZEB010000017.1 GCA_012512505.1 Armatimonadota bacterium
GACAGGGGCAGGCGCTCCACCTCCACCGCCCGCCGAATCGACTCGCCACTGTCACGCCAGGAGACGATGAAGCCAGACCAATCGAAGCCGATCGCCTCTTCCGGCTCGTGGAACGTGCAGTAGAGGAGGCAGGGCACCTCGATGCCGTACTGCCAGGCGTAGGCGCGGCAGATCTCCTGTCCGAGGTACTTGCTGATGGCATAGAGCTGGTTGCCCGAGTGGAGCGGGAACTCCTCGGTGATGCCGAAGTCGTGCCGGTGGGCGAAAGAGAGCGTCGGGCCGGTTTGCACCACGCGGCCGATGCCGTGCCGGAGCGCCGCGCGCATCATGTTGTAGGCCCCGCGCGTGTTTACGTCAAACGCCAGCACCGGGTCATCGCGGATCACCGTGAGGTTCACGATCACGTCCATGCCCTCGGCGGCGGCTTCCACCTGCGCGGGATCGGTGATGTCCACCACGCGGCTCTCGTGGGGCGTGTCCATCGGCTTGATGTCGGTCAGGCGGAGGGTGTGGTACGGCTCCAGCGAGCGGATGGCCCAGGCGGCCACCGGTCCGGCCGCGCCGAGCAAGAGCACCTTCATCCGCTCCTTCGGCTGGAAGGTAGGCTGAGGCCACGGCGTTGGTGCCCGGTCGGCGCGCACCGGCAGCGGCTGGTCGGCGGGCCAGCCGAAGCGGTGCTGCGGCTCGTAGTCCAGGAAGCGGCGCGCCAGTTCAATGGAGAAGCGCGGGTTGGGGAAGTCGGCGGCGATGTGCAGCACCCGGTAGTTGCCCCAGCGCCGGCGCTTGCTGGTCAGGGCGGCCTCGACGGCCTGGGCGACGTCGCGCGGGTCCACCCAGGAGGGGTCCGGCTCCGGGGCGGTGGCGTCCTCCTCGCGGATCACTGTGCCCAGGCGCAGGCTGGTGGCATCGAAGGCGTGTGCGTGTGCGAACTCGTAGGTGACTAGTTCTCCCAGGTAGAGACACAGCGGCCGCAGGTCGGCTGGAGGGTGGGTCTGCCACTGCTCGCCGAGGCGGTAACGCTCTGGGTAATGACGCAGGAGCTCCAGGGTGCTGAGGTAGACCACGCGCTCCACGCCGGCGGCCTGGGCAGCCAGGTAGAGGTCATTGGTGCGCCGGCCGGCCAGGTCGAGGGCTTCTTGATCGCCTAGACCCGGCCGGTAGGCGCCGCCATGCACCACCGCCTGGCATCCCTCCACCAGCGCGGGCAGCTCGGCGGCGGAGCGAGGCAGCTCGGCCACGTGCCGCACGTCGTGCTGTGCGGCGCGCAGCCGCGCCAGAATGTCGGGGAGCGGGGGTTCTGCTCCGGTTACCAGTATCTTCACGCGAGCGACTCCTCTCAGTTGCCACGAAGGCACGCTCTCTTTCGGCAGGCGCGGGGCCCCTCCTGCTGCTTCGCTCGCTGGGCACGCGGACTCCCGGCAGCGCGGGTAGCACGACGGGTGGCCCGGCACCTGACGCCTGGCACCTGGCACCTGGAGTTCGCATAACGGAGTGAAGCCTTTCGGGCGGTGCGGTGTCTAACTAGCAGTGGAGTGGAAGGGAGACGAGGCGATGAGGTACCGACCGGTGATGTTGATGGCCCTCCTGGCCATGGGGGCGGCCCCGCTGGGGGCGACGCCCTCCCTGGAGCGGCCGATCTCAATCGCCGTCCGAGAGGTGGAAGTGCGGCAGGTGGTCACTCATCTGCTGGAAGACAGCGGGCTGAGCTACGTTTTCGCTGATGGCGTGGCGGGCGCGGTGTCGGCGCAGTTGACGGACGTGCCGCTGCGGCAGGCGCTGAAGGTACTGCTCGCCGCCGCTGGCTGTGAGATGACGGTGAAAGAGGATGTGTTGTACATCCGGCGCCTCCCGGAACCGGAGAAGCCAGCGGCGGAGGCGGCGCTGGCCCCCAAGGACACGCCGGCGGATACGCAGCCGGAGGGAGTGACCGACACTGAGGCGGATCCCATGGCGGCCGCGCCAGCGGAGGACGACCCTGCCACGGAGGCACCGGTCAACACCGTCTACGTGATGGTTCCCTACAACCCCCAGGAAGGGGCGATGGAGCCGCTGGTGTTTGGCCCGGCGCCGCAGCCGCAGCCGCAGCGGCCGTTGTTCGTGCCGGCCAACCCCAACCTGGCCAATGCCCTCTTCTGGCTGCGGGAGACCGGCGGGGGCCTCTCGCGCTTCTCGGGCATGCCGTTTGGCCGCGGTGCCGGCGGAAACCCGGTGGGGCTGTGGGGCTACCTCGGGCGCTAAGGATCCGTCAGCGAGCAGACAGAGTCGGTTGGGAAGCCGCAGGGCTGCGGCACTCCGGCAATCCCCCAGGCGATCATCGGAGTGCCCGAGCCATCGGGCTTCAGCGGTTTGGGGAGCCGCATTGCTGCGGCACTCCGATACTCTCCCAGGCAACTGGCCGGAGTGCCCGAGCCATCGGGCTTCACCGGTTGGGGAGCCGCGGGGCTGTGGCGCTCTGCTAAGCGGAGCGGGGGAGCAGGACGTTGGGCATGATGGAGATGGCCCGCGCGCATCCGCTGGACGCGACAGCGCTAGACCCGGAAGTCGAGTTGGTCGCCAGGGCACGCGCCGGTGACCGGGATGCGTTCGAGCAACTGTTCCGGCGCCACTATCGCCAGGTGTACGCCGTGGCGTGCCGCGTGCTGCCGAACGCCACGGAGGCGGAAGACGTGGTGCAGGATGCGTTCGTGCGCGCCTACGGTGCCCTGGGTGGATTCCGGGGCGAGGCGGCCTTCAGCACCTGGGTCTGCCGCATCGCCATCAATATCGCCCTGCGCCGCGCGCGCCGCCTCCGCGCGCAGCCGGCCTCGCTCACCGAGGTTCCCGAAGGGGGCCCCGCTCAGGAGCCGGCGGACGCGGCGGACCTGGAGTGCCTGGTGGAGCAGCGCGCCGAGGCACACGCCGTGCGCCAGGCGGTGAGCGGGCTTCCAGACAAGCACCGCGTCGTCATCGCGCTCCGCTACTTCGAGGGCTACTCGTGCGACGAGATTGCCCGGTTGCTCGGCTGCTCCGTTGGCACGGTGTGGTCGCGCCTCTTCCACGCCCACCGCAAGCTGCGCGCGCGGCTGGGCAGCGCGGGAAAGGAGGCGCCATGAGCACCTGTCGCCAGGCCCGTGCGCAGCTCGGGCGCTGCCTGGAGAACCATCCGCCCCAGGCCTGGCTGAGCGAGCACCTGCGGCGCTGCCCGGCGTGCGCGGCAGAGCTGGCTCGGCTGCGGGAAGAAGCCGACCGCCTCTACACGGCGGCGGCGCCGCTGTCCCTGCCCGACGCCGAACGGCTGTGGGCCGGCATTGCGCCACGCCTCCCGCGCCGACGGTCACTCTACCGCCTGCTGCTGGTTCCCTGTGCCCCAGCGGTCCTGGCGCTCCTCCTCTGGCACGCCCGAACCCCGGCGCCGAACCAGCAGGTGGGGCACGTCTCTCATCCGTCGCCACGCGCCGCGTGGGCGCCAGCCCCGCCTCACGCGCCCGAGACGCCGGTGCCGGCCGCCGTGCCGGGAGAGCCACGCGCGCCGAGGAGTACCACCGCTGCCGCCGGGGGCGCTCACCGCACGGCGACCCCGCGCCCGTCGCGGCGACGCCAAGCCCCCGCCGTGAGGAGCACGCCCCGGGCGATAGCCCGCCGGCCTGCTCCCCAAAGTGAGCCGCGGGCCGGCCGGGTGGCGCTGACAGCTCGCACCACCGGGGAACAAGAGAGCGCGGTGACCCTGGCGCCGGAACGCCATGACGGTGCGGCTGCGCCCGGGTTGGCGCCGGCCCGCGTCACGGAGTCGCAGAGCCTGCCGGCGGAGCCGGTGGCCGCGGTGGTGGTGGCGGTGCTGCCGTCTACTTCCGCCCACCCGGCCACGCCCGGCTCTGGCTTTAGCGGCTCCGCCGGGTATCCCCCGCCGGAGCCTGCCTCCATCTATCCGGCCGTGCCCGGCTCCAGCTTCCTCCGCGCCGAGATGGAGGACCCGGTATCGGGGACTACCAGTCACCTGACGGTAACGTGTGAAACGGATGAGTCCGGCCGCACCCGCGCGGTGATGATCGACTACCAGGTGCGGCCCGCGGCCGCGCGAGAGGCTGCTGGTGAGACTTAGCAGGATGAAACGAAGCAGTGGTAGAGAGAGCCCAACGATCTGGGCACAACTGGCTGCCCCTGGCGCCGGCGCACGCCTCTGCGGGCTGATGCTCTTCTTCGTCCTGGCTCCGGGCATGGGGCCGGCCGTCGGGGCGGAGGGGCAGGCAGCAGCGCCGCGGCAAGCTGGCATGGCCCCGCCCACCGCGGTCACCGTTGCCGTGCTCAACGCCCTGGACCGGGTGATCCGCGTGGAGTTCAACAAGGCCACCCCGCAGCAGGCGTTCGCCCTGCTGGCCCACGCCGGCGGAATCCCGATTGAGGTGGACCCGGCGGTGTCCCCGGATCTGAAGGTGAGCGCGATCCTCAAAGGCGTGCGGCTCGGGGATGCCCTCACGCTGGTCTCGCGCTACTGCGGAGTGCGGCTGATGCCCGGCGCCCAGTCGCTCCTCGTGGTGCCGGCCCCGGTGGTAACCGTCACCGCGCCTGGCGCCGCCCAGCCAAGCGTGGGCCAGAGCGCCAACAACCCCTGGGCGGGCTGGGCGGAGACGCTGAACGTGCAGTTGATGCCGGGCGGCGAGACCGGCTACCCCCGGCCGGTGCGGCTGGAGGTGCAGGGGATCCAGGGCGGGCAGATGCTGCCGGCCCAGGCGAAGTGCGCCCAGTGTGGCGCTTCGCTGCTGGGGTTCTGGGCGTTCTGCCCCTTCTGCGGCCAACAACAGTTGGCCTTGCGGCCACAGCCCGGGATGAAGTTCTGTGGGGGATGCGGCCGCACATTGCCTCACCGCGGCGAGGAGCAGGGGGCACCGCGGCGGTAGACAGCGGCCTCAGGTGGCATCGCGCCTGCCCCCAAGGGTGATGACGCCGGGCGGCCGCGTGGCGGCGGGAGCCCCCACCGGGCGGATCTGCCCGGCGCGCGTGACTGCCTCCGGATCGGCGCCGCTGGCACTGCGGTTGGCCTCGGCAACCTGCAGGTACACCTCCTTGCGGAGGACCGGCACGTCGCGCGGCGCCTGGATCCCCAGGCGGATGGTATCGCCGCGCACCTCCAGGAGGGTAATCTCCACCGCTTCCCCGATCACCAGGGCCTGCCCTGGCTTGCGCGAGAGGATCAGCATCCGGGCCCTCCGTTCAGGCGGCGCTCGGCACTCGTTGGGGGGCCCCGGACACCAGTGGGTGTCGGGTGTGGTAACGCGGGTCGTCTAAGACTACCTGCGCCGCCCGGCGGGTGCGCACGTTGATGATGATCGGCCCCAGCAAGTTCGCGGTCATCTCCTCCAGGCGCGACGGCAGGGTGACCACCACGCAGATCCCGGCGTCGTCTGGTCCGGTGAGCTCTAGCTCCGCGGCGTCCGCGTCCGACAGGTGAACCGTGTAGTCGGGAAACCACTGCAGCGGATCGGCCACGACAAAGGCGAGGCTCGGCTCGTCCAGGCACTGCAGCCACCGGAACGGGGAGTTCTCGTCGCTTTGCAGCAGCACGTAGCGGTGGTACTGGCCGAAGCCGAGGAGGCCGCGGTCCAGATACAGGACCGTGGCCTCCTCGATCTCCAGGGGGCCGAAGCGGGTGGTCTCAACTCGCATCACTCAGACTCCTCCAGGCAGGTCGCCGCGGTTTCTCGCCACCTCGGGCGCGCGGCGCCGCCGTGGCTTGCCAGGATGGGGAGACCCGCTTCTCCCTACCAGTTCGCCGGGCTGAGGTCGCCCGAGGCGAGGATCGCGTCTGCCAACTCCTTGGCGGTGACGTAGTAGTCGCCGCGGCCCAGGCGGCCGCGAATCTCCGCCACGCGCTCTTCCCGGACCTCCGAGAGCGTGTTCAGGTGGTCCTTCACCTTCTGGACCTCCTGCGCCAGTTGCGAGAGCGAGACGAGATCCCCAGGCGTCTGTTGGGATCCAAGAGCGCTCGTCTCCTCCGGGCGATCCCCTACCACTTTGAGCGCGTACGCCTGCAGCCCCGCGTCTGTGCCAATAATCCGCATCAGCGGGCCCTCCATGGGAGCGACAGTACAGGCGCCCGCTGCCGCTTCCAGATGGGCCATTTGCCGCGCGCCGTTGTGCCCGGGCCATGCCGCGACGTGTTGCCCACCAATCTATGCTTCGGACGATGCCTGCCGCCGCTTAAGGCCAGCCGGCTCGCCGCTTTCCGTGCCGGCTGCCGCCGGCTTGCTGCCGGTGCCGGGCGTGGCTGCCGGCCCGAGTTCGCGGTGCAGCATCCGGGCCACTCCCAGCGCCGAGGCCTGTGCCAGTTGCCGCGAGAGTTCCTGGTCGAACAGCTCCTGATAAACTTCGCCGCCGGGGCCGTTCATCATGCTGCCGCCCGCCCGGCGCATCGCCGCGAGGAGCTGCTTCAGAAACAGCGCCTCCATCTCCTGGCAGGCCTGTTCCACCGCGGAGTCCTTCCGGGGGGCCGGCGTGGCGCCGGTCAGCCCGCCCGGGTGCATCGCGATTGCCGAGAGACTCTTCTCCACGCCTCAGATCACCTCCAACTCGGCCTGCATCGCCCCGGCCTGCTTGATCGCCTGGAGGATGGCAATGATGTCGCGCGGCGTCAGTCGGAGGGCGTTCAGCGCCTTCACCAGCTCCTCCACCGTGGCGCCCTGCAGGCCGAACACGGTGGCCGGCTCTTCCTGCACGCGCGTCTGCGGCTGCTGGGTGGTGACGGTGTGCCCGCCACTGAGCGGCGCCGGCTGGGAGACCGCCGTCTCCTGCGCCACCTCCACCACCAGGCCGCCGTGGGAGACCGCCACCGGCGCGATGACCACGCGGCCGCCGATCACCACGGTGCCGGTGCGCTCGTTGATCACCACGCGCGCCGGGGTGTCGGTTTCCACCGGCAGCACCTCCAACTCGGCCACCAGACCTACCAGGTCGTTGGCCCGCCCAGCGGGCACACGCACTCGCACCGTGCCGGCGTCCACCGATCGGGCGGCGGCAGCGCCCAGCTTGCGGTTGATCGCCTGGACCACCCGCGCCGCGGTGGCGTAATCGGGGCGGCTCAGCAGCAGTGACAGCTCGCCATCTTTTACCGCGGTGACCGGCACCTCACGCTCGACGATCGCCCCGTTGGGGATGCGGCCGACGGTGGGGTGGTTGCGGGTAACGTTTGCTCCCCGG
Source organism: Armatimonadota bacterium (assembly GCA_012512505.1). GTDB lineage: Bacteria > Armatimonadota > JAAZEB01 > JAAZEB01 > JAAZEB01 > JAAZEB01. The sequence continues at coordinate 7,171 of JAAZEB010000017.1, forward strand.
CCGCCGGCGGCGAACCCACCGATGGAGACCGGGCCTTGCGCCACCGCGTACACCTGGCCATCGGCGCCCTCCAGGGGCGTCTGCAGCAGCGTGCCGCCCTGCAGGGTGCGCGCGTCACCCACCGAGGAGACCAGCACGTCGATGCGGTTTCCCTCGCGCACGAAGGGCGGTAGGTCGGCAGTGACCACCACGGCGGCGACGTTGCGCGTTTTCAGCGTCTCGGGCGCGATGCTCACCCCAAAGCGCTGCATCAGGTTGGCCACGGCGCGGGCGGTGAAGGCAACCTGGTTGCTGTCGCCCGAGCCATCCAGCCCGACCACCAACCCGTAGCCAAAGAGCTGGTTGTTGCGCACCCCGGAGACGCGCGCCAGCTCCTTGATCCGGACCATCGCCCCTCCCGCCGGTCCGGCTGGCGCCGCCGGAGCGCCGGGGGAGTCGCCCGGCGCCGCCGATAGTGCCTGGGCGAGGCTGAGCCCGATGGCCGCCAACAGAAGAGAGAACCGCATCGGCTGTCTCCCTCCCCGCTCAGAAGAAGAGGCGCAGAATGCGCGTGATGATGCCAGGCTTCTGGGTGCTGCCGACGACGCCCTTGCCGCTGTAGCTAATCTGGGCGTCGGCGATCAGGCTGGAGAGCACGGTGTTGTCGGCACTCACGTCCTGCGGGCGCACTCGCCCTTTTAGGCGCAGCTCCTGGCGCTCGTTGTTCACCGTCACCGAGCGCTTCCCCTCGATCTCCAGGCTGCCGTCCGGGTGCACCATGGTCACCTGAACCGTCATGCGCGCGGTCAAACTGGTCGAGCGGCTGGTCGACCCCTGGCCGCTGTACTTGTGAGTATCACTGAAGCCCACCTCCGGGAGAAACTTGAGGATCCCCGTGGAGGGGGAGACGGTGTTGCCGTGCTTCTTTTCCGTCTGCGTGTTCGCCTGCTGTGAGGCCGCGGCCGTCTCCACGATCAGCACGGTCAGCAGGTCGCCCGCCCGATGGGCACGCGAGTCGGTCACCAGGGGTGCCGGGCGGGCTCCCTCGCTCGGCCACAGCGAGTCGCCGCAGACGGGGCTGGCGCACGCCACCAGGAGGGCGAGACAGACTCTTCTCATCGGCTTGCTCCTCATCATCTCTCGGCCACCGCTCGGCACCGGTAGGGTGGGCCTACTCCCAGGCAGCGGTTAGTTCGGCGGCTCCGGGGGCCGTCAGGCGCGCGTGGGCCTCACGCCCACCCGGCAGCGCCACCCGGATCTGGTCGCCGAGGGTGCCGCTCTCCAGCGCCCGCACGGTGGCCCGGACGCGGATGGCGCCGTGGCGCACCGTCAGCGCCAGGGTATCACCCTGACGAACGTCCGGCACCGCTTCCAGCGCCCCGAAGGTCAGAATGGCTCCGGCTGGCAAGGCCCGTCGCGTCCGCAGCCCCGCCACCGGTTGGTCGGCCGGCAGCGGTCGCTGCAAGCTGCTCACCGCTCGCCGCTCGATCTTCACGTCGGCATCGCTGAGTTGGCTTCCCACCACCAGCGCCCGGGCCGCGACCCACACCGGCGTGAGGCGCTGGACGCGCACCGTTACGTGCGTGGTGGCCGCCGGCACGCCATCCACGCGCACCTCCAGGCGCACCGTGCGGAGGCCCTCGTTCGCGGCGGCGCTCCCGGCATCGGCGAGGATCTCCACCTCCCCCTCGGGCACGACGAGCGGCGCCGGGGGCCGCACCGCCTCGATCAGCAGGTCGGAGGCGTCGACCTCTCCGCAAAGCCGCCGCACGGCCGCTTCCGCCTGCCGGATCTGCTCCTCGGGGGTGACCCGGTGGGCCGCGCCGTGCACCCGGACGCGGGGCGGCGCCACGATCGTGATGGCCTCTGGGTCCATGCCGTGCTGGCGCAGGCGGATGCGGATGTAGTTCGGGTCCAGGTCGCGCGTGTGTCCGGGGAGGGGGGCCTGCCCGACCACGATCTCCCGGGCCTGGGCCGCCAACTGTTCGTCACCGCGCAGCACGCCCAGGTCACCCAGCCGAATCTGCGTGCCGCGAACGGTGACCTCGGGCTGCAAGACGGCCTCGACGCGCGCCGTCGCCGAGGCGCGGGGCAGCGGCCCGAGCACGGCTCCGGCCAGCGCCATCAAGCCGGTGAGGACGTACTGCCAGCGCCGGGTTGGGCAAGTGATGGTCATCAGGTTCCTCACTCCTGCAGTACCTGGTTATCGGCAGCCGGAGCGGATGCCCTTTAGCCGGCCTACCCGGCGCCCCCCCAGGTGCACTCCATCCACCCGGTTGGCTGCGCGGGGCACTTCGCGTCGCGCGGTGGGTGTGGTTTCCTGCGGCCGCTCCTTAAGGTTCGGCTGCCACGGCGCCGAATGCGTCATTGTGCCGCGGAAGTATCCGGCGTCGCGGCTTGGGGAAAGCGGCGCCGGTCTCCGCATCGGAGGAACCGGGTTGATCGCTCCCAGCGTGGTGAAACGGCACATCCTGCAGCACCGTGACCTTCCCAGCCTGCCGGAGGTAGCGGTGCGGGTACTGGAGATCGTCGACAATCCCCGTGCCTCCGCGTCCGAGCTGAGCCGGGCGATCTCGCTCGACCCCGCGCTCACCGCCCGCGTCTTGCGTCTGGCCAACTCTGCCCTCTACGGCTTCACCCGCCGGATCGGCTCCACCGTCCAGGCGGTAACGGTGCTCGGCTTCTCGCAGGTGCGCAGCGTGGTGCTCACCATCAGCATCCTCGATATCTTCTCTCGCCAGGGGCGCGAGCGAATCATCCCCCACCGGCGAATCTGGGAGCACTCGCTGGCGTGCGCGGTAGCCGCACGCCTCCTTGCCAGCCGCGCCCGGCTCTGCCCGCCGGAAGAGGCGTTCGTCACCGGACTGCTGCACGACCTGGGCAAGATTGTGCTCGCGGCCGCGCTTCCCGGCGAGTACCAGCAGGCGTTGATCCGGGCTACTGCCGAACAGCGGCGCCTGGTCGATGCCGAGATGGTGGTGCTCAACGTCAGCCACGCCGAGGTGGGGCGGTGGGTGGCGGAGAAGTGGCAGCTTCCCCAGTTGCTCTGCGAGGCGATCGCCAGCCACCACCGTTGGCAGGAGGAGCTATCGGGGCTGGCCCGCTGCCTCTACGCCGCGAACGTCCTGGTCAGCACCTCCCAGTTCGGCTGGACCGGCAACGGGCGGCCAGTTCCGCTTCTCGACGACGTGCGCCAGGCGCTGTCGCTCGATGAGAGGGCGACCGCCGCGCTCTCCACGGAGCTGGCGGGGCAGTATGCCGCGGCGAAGCAGCTCCTCGCCCTGCCCGTTTGAGCGGCAAAGGACCCAACCGATGATTCGCACATCAGGGGTGCTGGAGGAGACCAGCACCTGGGCAACTGCGGTGGACCTGCCTACTGCCGAGGAGTGGGCAGAACTGCGGCACTACGCGGAGGCGCTGCGCGTGCTGAACGACCGCCTGCGGACGGCCTACGAGCAGCTCACCGCGCTGATCCCGCTCGCGCAGGCGCTGAACGCGGCCGGCAGCCGCGAGCATCTAGGCCGGATCCTGCTGGAGCTGGTGCAGCAGCTCTTGCCCTACCGGGCCGCGGCGCTCCTGCTCGCCGACGACACCGGCTGGCGCCGCCAGGCGACGGCGGACCTCACCCCGGTGCTGGAGGCCGAGCTCACCCGTCAGTGCGACGAGGGGGCGCTTGAATGGCTGCGCGAGAGCGCCACCGCCATCCCGCTGCCGGCGCCGGAGGGGATCACCGACGACATCGCCTCCTACGTCTTCCTGCCGCTGCTCTACCAGGAGGACTTTGTTGGCGCCTTGTGGCTGGCCACCGCGGAGCCGGTTGAGGATCTCACCGAGGATCGCCTGGAGCTCACCCGGGTACTCACCGACCACGCTGCCGCCGCTTTCCGCAGCGCGGCTTACACCGACCTGGAGCGCAGCCACCAGCAACTCCTGGCGCTGGAGGCGACCAAGGATGAGCTGATGCACATGATCGTCCACGATCTGCGCACCCCGCTGACGGTGATCATGGGCAACGTTGAGACCGCGTCGGCACTCGCCACGGCGCCGAAACAGCATGACCTGCTGCAGCGCGCCCGCTCCGGGTGTGAGCAGTTGCTCACCCTGATCGGCAACCTGCTGGACATCAGCCGGATGGAGGAGGGCCGGCTGGCGCTGTGCCGCGAGCGGCTCTCCGTCGCGGAGGCGTTTCAGCCGTGCCTGGAGATGCTGGCGCCGGCCGCGGCGCGCTGGAACAAGCCGATCGTCTGCCGCTTTCCCGCTGACCTGCCGCTCCTCGATGCCGACCGCGACCTGGTGCGGCGCATCTTCACCAACCTCCTCAGCAACGC
>JAAZEB010000106.1 GCA_012512505.1 Armatimonadota bacterium
CCGGCGCCCCGGCCGGCCCTAGCCTGCTCGAGGAGCTCTCGCGCAACCGCCTCCAGCGCGCCTTGAAGCTGCTGGAAGAGAAGCAGTACGCGGCGGCCGCCAAGGCGCTGAAAATGCTGACGGAGACGACGCCGAAGGATGCTGGCGCCTGGTTCTACCTCGGCGTGGCCGAGGCACAGGCCGGCCGGTTGGCGGCGGCCTGCGCTGCCCTGGAGACGGCCGGCAAGCTGCAGCCGGACAACAAAGAGATCTGGGTAAACCTGGGGGCGCTCTACCAGAAGCAGGGCAAGGCCCGCGAGGCGGCGCGCGCCCTGGAACGGGGCGCCCAGGCGGCCCCCAAGGATGCCGGCATCCAGGCGCAGCTAACGCAGCTCTACACGCAGTTGGGAGACACCCAACGCGCACAGGCCGCCGCCCGGCGCGCCGCTGCCCTGGACCCGGGCATCGCCGCCATCCTGCAGGCCCAGGGCGCTGGTGCCGCGCCCGATCCGAAAGCGCTCCGCGCCGCCGTGCGCAAGAACCCTGATGACGTTGCCGCGTGGGCGCGGCTCGGGCAGGTGCTCCTCGCCGCCGGTGACCTCAACGGCGCTCGCGAGGCTTTCACCCGGGTGGTGAAGGCTCGGCCCAAGGATGCCGAGGCGTTGGGCGCCCTGGCCCAGGTTCACCTCGCCGCCAATCAGGAGAAGGAGGCGCTAGGCGTCCTCACCCGGTTGGTCGCCGTGACGCCGAACGACCTGGAGGCCCGCTGGGCACTGGCGAACCTGCTGGCCCAGGGGAAGCAGCGGGAGAAGGCGGCGGCCCAACTCGAAGCGATCCTGGCCGCCCGCCCCGACCACGTGCCCGCCAACCTGGCGCTGGGCGTGCTCCGCTACGAGCAGGGGAAGCTGGCGGCCGCCGAGAGCTGCTTCCGCGCGGCGTTCAACGCGGAGCCGGGCAACCCGGACGCCGTCAAGAACCTCGCCGGCCTGCTGCGCGAGCGTAAGCAGCCCGCCGCGGCCGAGCGCGTGCTGCGTCGCGCGCTAAAAGCCCAGCCGCGCAACGCCCTCTTCCATGCCCTGTTGGGCGACCTACTGCACGACACCGGCCGCCTGCAGGATGCGCTGGCCTCCTACCGCCGTGCGCGCGGCTACGCCCCGGGCAGCGCGGAGATCGCCCTGGCCTACGGGGCGGTGCTGCACGCGGCGAAGCAAGACTCCAACGCCATCGCCCTCTTCACCGCCCACCTGAAGAAGCACCCGGACGCGGCGGCGGTGCGCGACGCGCTGGCGACGCTCTACGTTCGCCGAAACCGCTTTGACCTGGCCCGCGCCCAATACGAGCAGGTGCTGAAGAAGAACCCCAAGGATCAGACGGCTATCGCCCGCCTGGCAGCCGTCTACGAGCAGCAGAAGCAGTGGGCCGCGGCCCGCCGCCAGTATGCCCGTCTGCTAGACTTGGACTGGACAAACCTGGACGCGCACCTGGCAACGGCCGCCACCTACATCGCCGAGAACAAGCTGGACGCGGCCATCGACGAGTTCGAGAAGGTGGTGGCGAAAAACCCGAAGCGGACCGATGCCTGGCGGGCGCTGGGCCGGGCGCTGGAGGAGAAGAAGGACTGGGCCGGCGCGCTCAAGGCCTACGAGCGGTTTGCCGCGCGGGCGCCGAACGATGCCTATCCGCTGGCGCGCGCCGGTTGGGTCCACCTGCAGCAGGGCAACCGTGAGCAGGCGGAGGCGGCCAGCCGCCAGGCCCTGAAGCGAGATCCGAAGCACCTGGAGGCGCAGCTCGTGCTGGGCAAGGCGCTGGGAGCAGCGAAGGCGGAGGAGGCGCGCCAGCACCTCCTGGCCGCCCTGCGCGGCGCCGTCGCCCGCAACAACGCCACTCGCGGCGAGGCCCAAAAGCGCGAGCGCACTCGCAGCCTCGACCCGGTCTGGGCTGCCCAGGCAGAGTCGCTTTTGGCGGAGGGCGACCGCATCGGCACCGAGGCGGTCGTCGCGCTGCGGGAGACGGCTACCGACACGGAATCGCGCCAGGCGCTGGTGGAGGCGCTGCAGGCGCTGTCGCGGCGCTACCCGCGCAGCCTGGGCCTGCGGCGCGCCATCGCCGAAGTGCAGGGCGACCTGGGCCGCCCCGCCGAGGCGGTGCCGATCTACCGGGCGCTGCTGCGGGAAACCCCCCTGGACGCGGAGCTGCGCGTGGCGCTCGCGGCCGCCCTGGAGAAGGCCGGCAAGCGCGAGGAAGCCCTGGAGGAGTACCAGCACGCCCTGAAGCTGGACGGCGGCCTGGCGGCAGCGCGGGAGGGCGTTGAGCGCCTCGGGGAGCTGCGCGTCGAGCTTCCCGCCGACCAGCGGCCTTCCTGGCTGAAGCCCACCGAGGAGGAGAAGTAGCCGCCTACCGCTTCAGGATCAGGAGCGCGTTGCTTAGGTTTCGGCCCGGGCTGGTGAGGTAGCGACCCTGCACCCAAAGGCCGCTGGACGCGCCGCCATCGAGGTTCATCGCGTCGTAGGCCCCCAAGGCCTTCATTACATCAGCGAGTTGCCGCACGGTGGCGGTGGTCGTCACCAACAGCAGCGTGCCGTCGCGCCGGATGCCGACGGCGCTGCGTGCCCCGGAGATGCGGAGCACCTTCGGGCTGCTGAAGCCCTCCGCGGTCGGGTTGTAGACCACCGCGCCTTGCGCCAGCAGCCGCGGCCCACAGCCGATCCCCTCCTGCACCCCTTGCCAGAACGCCTCGTCTCGCGAACCGTAGCTCACCTGCACGCGCACCGGCTGCCCCACCTGAAAGCGCCCGGCCAGCCCGGCCTCGCCCCCGGCGAAGAGGAGGGCATAGCCATCCGCCGGGATTGCCCGCGCCCCGGTGCCGATCGCCTGCACGACGCCATCGCGCACCAGGACGTGCCGGCCTTGCGCCGGCGTGCGGCCGCCCGCCCAGTAGCGGTTGTAGATCATCGCTCCGCTTGACTTGAGTGGGAAGTTTACCCGGTAAGCATACCAGTTTTGCTGCCGGCCCCCCTCGCTGCCCACGGTGCCGGTGATGCGGATCTGCAGGCGCTCCATGCGGTAGTTGCCCTGGGCATCGAAGCCGAGGGTGGTGCCGGTGTTGCCGTGGTGGACGAGCTGCCCGTCGGTGATCAGGTGGTGCCAGGGGGACTTAATGGGGGCGCGCGTGTAGGCGTCGAAGAAGCAGCCGTTGATGGCGGCCACGGCGCCATACCGTTGGGCGATCGCCGCCAGCGGCGCGGTCATTCCCACCCGGCCTTGCGCCAGACCGACCTTCACACGGTAGCCGTCTCGCGGCACGCGCACGACCTTCACGTGATAGGCGCGGCCACCGGCCTTCACCGTCGTCTGCTCCACGGAGAGCCCGGCCGCCCTGGCCGGCACGACCCCCGCGACCAGGGCGGCGAGCAAGCAGCAAGCACGGATGATCGAGGGCATAGCGCTGGATCCTTTAGTGGCCCACCGCGGTGGGGCGGTATCGGGGCCCCCTCCTCCGTGAGGGGTGGCCTGGCGTCGGAGGCGTTTCCGCCGCCGATAGGCCGGATCGCCGGCGGCCCGCCGGCCCCGCCTGAGGCGAGAAGGCCACCAACGGACAGGGCGTGCCGGCGAGACGCCGGCGATCCGACCCCTTCTGCGACACCAGGGGCCCCCTCCCGGGGGGCGGCAGGGGGCTGGAGACCGGGGAGGAGGTTACTCGCCCATCGGCTCGGCCTGGCCGCTCTTGGCGGAGCGCTCGGCCAGGTCCATCACCGCGATCACGCGGCGGGCGGCCTGGGCAGTGATCTCCAGCGGCTCGCCGCGCAGCAGGTGGTCGGCCACGTTCTTGTATTAGGCGTGCCACTGGCCTTCCTGGTACTTCACTTCCATCTCGGCCGGGAAGCCCTCATGCTGCACGTACACCTTGAACGAACCGCGCCCCTCATCGACGATGGCGCCCTTAGTGCCGAGAATGCGCCACTTCGCCTTGCCGGCCATGGCGATGCTGGACTGCTGCACGTCGGCCACGGCACCGCCCCGGAAGCGGATCAGCGCCTGCACCTGGTCTTCGTTGGTCATCTGGTGCCACACGCGCTTGTGGAAGAAGCCGGTGACGTTCTCGATGGGCTGGGGGATGAAGGAGAGGACCCAGTAGAGGAAATGGGCGCCCCAGTCAAAGAAGGCGCCACCGGAGATCTTCTTGTCGGCGCGCCACCAGTTGGCCGGTGCGTGGTAGCCCCCGAAGTAGGCTTCCAGGTGGAACACTTCGCCGATGATGCCGCGCTGGATCACATCTTGCATTGCCAGGAAGTCGCCATCCCAGCGCCGGTTGTGGAAGACGGAAAGCATCTTGCCGTTCTTCTCGGCGGCGGCGATCATCGCGTCTGCCTCGGCGATGGAGAGGCACATCGGCTTCTCGGTGATGACATGCTTGCCGGCGTTCAGCGCCTGAATGGCCAGGGGCGCGTGGGTGTTGTGCGGCGTGATGATCGTCACCAAGTCAATCGGGGCCTGGGCCAGCATCGTCTCCACGTCGTTGTAGGTCTCCACCGTGGGGAAGTCGGCCTTGGCCTGCTGGGTGCGGGCGGGGTCGAGGTCACAAACGGCGGTGACGCGCATGCCGGGGTTCAGTTGGATGCTGTTGATATGGTGCTGCCCCATGTTGAAGGCGCCGCCGTATCCGATAATGCCACAGCGAACTTCGCTTACCTTAGCCACGATACTCTTTCCTCCTGAAGCGGGCCTGGGGCCCGCCGCGTGCCGGCTCTTGGTTCCATGAGGATCCCTTGCTCTCCTGCGCCAGGATTCGGACCCCCGGTGGAGTATGGGAGTGGTGTCGGCCCCGCCGCAGGAGGCGTCCGTGCCGCCGAGGGGTGGCGGACATCGGGGTGGAGACCCCTCCACCATCGGGCACGCGGCCGGACGCCGGCGTCCCGCCGGCACCCTCGTCGCCGGCCAGAGGCCGGCGCTCCGACCACGGTCGTCAGAAGGTATCGGGGTCGGCGCCCCCTCCACCATCTGGGACCGCGGCCGGCCTCCGCCGTAGGAGACACCTCCGCCGCCGAATGGCGCGGCGCCGCATAGGAGGACCGCATGGCACGAGAGCGCATCGGGATTGCCATTTTGGGCGCTGGCGGCATCGCCGGCGCCCACCTGCAGGCACTGAATACCCTGCCCGAGGGACGGCTGGTCGCCACCTGTGACCTGGACGCGGCCCGCGCCCGGGCGCGCGCGGAGGAGTTCGGCGCCGAGCACTTCTTCACCACCTGGGAGGAGACCCTGGCCTGCCCCGGGGTGGACGCGGTCATCGTCTGCCTGCCGAACGCGCTGCACCGCGACGCGGTGGTAGAGGCAGCCCGCGCCGGCAAGCACGTGTTGGTGGAGAAGCCGATGGCGACCACCCTGGCCGACGCCTCCGCCATGGTGGAGGCGGCCGAGGCGGCTGGCGTCACCCTGATGGTCGGGCAGGTGCTGCGCTTCTACGCGGCCAACCGGCTGGCGCGGCAGTTCCTCCGCGAGGGGCGGATCGGCCGGCCGCGCAACCTCCTGCGCCGCCGCCTGGGAGTTTTCCATGACTGGGTGGCCTGGGCGAAAGACCCAGCGCTGTGCGGCGGCATCACCCTCTACGGCTTCGGCAGCCACGAGGTGGACATGATGCTGTGGCTCACCGACAGCCGGGCCACGCGCGTCTACGCCGAGGGCGAGCAGATCCATCCCGTCTGGCGCGACTACGACGACGTTTCGCTGCAGATGCGGCTGGCCAACGGGTGCATGGCGGCACTGCAGCTTTCCACCAACTGCGCCGAGACGGTTTGGGATTGCCTGGTCATCGGCGACGAGGGCACGCTGGCGGTCGGCAGCGACTGGGTGAGCGTGAATGGCGAGCGGACAGCGGCGCCGATTGGCCCGGCCGGCGGCATGACGGCGCAGCTTGCTGAGTTCCTGGCCGCCATCAACGAGGGCCGCGAGCCGGAGGCCTCCGGCCGCCAGGTGCGCGACACCACCATGGCCGCCCTTGAAGCCGCGCGCCGCTCGCTGGCATCGCACGCGGTGGAAGCCGTCACTTTGGAGTGAGTGGTCAAAGGAGATGCCATGAACCGATGCTTGCTGTCGCTGTTGGTGGCGCTGGGGGCGCTGGCCGGCGCCACGGCGGCCGAGCCGCCCCGCACGATCCGCTATGAGGAGTATCAGGATAAGGTCCATGGCGTCTGGCTGGGGAAGAACATCGGCGTGCTGCTGGGCGAGCCGACCGAGTTCGCCCTGCAGTGGTCGAAGCCGGGCGAGCCGCACCGGATCCTATTTCAGGGGCAGGACATCTCCAACGTCCGCGACTGGATCCGGGGCGCCCCCGACGGCGCGCACGACCAGGACGACCTCTACATCAACTTGATCTCCCTGGAGGCGCTGGAGCGGTACGGCATCCAGGTCACCGGCGCGCAGATTGCCGAGCGCTGGCTGGCAAACAACCCGGGCGTTGCTTGCGCCAACGCCGCGGCGCTGAACAACTTCCGCTATCGCATTCTCCCGCCCCTCTCCGGCCATCCCGCCTTCAGCCGAAACATCACGGACATCGACGCGCAGATCGACGTGGACGTGTGGGGGATGATCACGCCAGGGATGCCGCGCACCTGCTGGGAGTACACCGACCGCGCGGCCCGCATCACCAACTACGGCGAGGGCGTCTACGCCGCCGTCTTCATCGCCAGCCTGATCAGCGAGGGCTTCTTCGAGAAGGATATCTCGCGGCTGATCGACCGGGCGCGGTGCAACGTGCCGGCGCGCTCGCAATACGCCCAGATGATCGACGACGTGCGACGCTGGCACCGCGAGTTTCCTGATTGGCGCGACGCGCGTCAGGCGCTCGCGGCGAAGTACGAGTCGCTGGGCGGCATCCATGCCGTGCTCAACAGCGGGGCCGTGCTCCTCGGCCTCCTCTACGGTGAGGGCGATTTCGACCGCTCGCTGTTCATCTCCATGCTGTGTGGCTGGGACTCCGACTGCAACCCGAGCACCGTCGGTGGCATCTTGGGCGCGGTGCACGGCGCCACGGGCATCCCCGAGCGGTGGCAAGCCCCGCTGAAGGACATCTACCGGGGCGGCACGGTCAAAGCCTACGCTCCCGAGATCGCCATTTCCGAACTGGGGCGGCGCACGGCGCGGATCGGCGAGCGCCTCGTGGTTGCCAGCGGAGGCGCGGTGCGAGGGAAGGGGAGCGACCGGGTCCTCCTCATCCCGGCGCAGCGCCCGGTGCATCCGCCACTCGACCCACTCGACGCGGAGTATGTCCGCTCGGTGCGCGCCAGGGTCGCCGCCGCGGCGGCGCGCGACCTGCAGGCCGGTCCCAATCGGCAGGAGACCGCCTGCCGGCGCCTGCAGCGCGTGGCGCAGGAGGATCGCTCGCTGCTGACGTCGGATGTGCTGAACCGGGCGGCGGTGTTGGCGGCCGGCCGCAACCACCGCGTGGTGGCGCAGGCCGCGCTGCTGCTTGGCGAGGCGGGGGATCCTCGCGCCTCCGAGAGCCTTTTGCGGGTGGCCGCGTCGCCTGACTTCGCGGTCGAGGACCGGGTGCGGGCGGTCGGCTTGCTGGCGCCATCGGCTGGCGGTCCGGCCGGCGAGCGGCTGGCGGCCATCTTCCTGGCGGAGCCGGACCCCGCCGGCCCGGTGGGAGCCGCGGTGCTGGCGGCGCTGGTAAAGGCGCCGGAGTCGGCGCTCCTCGGGGC
>JAAZEB010000018.1 GCA_012512505.1 Armatimonadota bacterium
CCTTCACCCGCGCGGTGGTCTCCCAGCCGCTGGCGGTTGCCGAGACTTCGACGAAGGGCACCGCGTGGCGGGCAAGCCGCTGGCGGATCTCCTCGCTGGCTGGGCGCAGGTCGGTCTTGTTGATGGCCACCATCGCCGGCACGCGCCGCTGCGCGAAGTGCGCCAGGAGACCCTCCTCGTAGGCGCTCCACACGTTCGGCTCGGTCACCAGTATCGCCAGGTCGGTGCGCTCGATCACCCTCTCGGTGCGGGCCACGCGCTCCGGCCCCAACGCCTCCCCGTCGTCGATGCCCCCCGTATCGATGAAGAGGACCGGCCCAATCGGCAGCAGTTCCATCGCCTTCTCCACCGGGTCGGTGGTGGTGCCCGGCGTCGGGGCGACAATGGCGACATCTTGCTGGGTGATCGCGTTCAGCAGCGACGACTTACCAACGTTGGTGCGGCCGAAGATGCCGATATGGAGCCTCATCCCCTTGGGTGTCTGCTCTCTCATCTCTCGCTAGCTACCTCTCCGATAGCGCCCCCCTAGCCCTCCAATACTAGGGGGAATCGGATGCTGGGCCCCCCTGGCCCCCCAAGGCTGGGGGAATCGGATGCTGGGCCCCCCTGGCCCCCCGAGGCTGGGGGGCACCCACCCAGCGCCGAACCCTGTCCCCCCAATTTCGGGGGGCAGGGGGGCCATCCACTCCTGTTCCCCCCGATTTCGGGGGGCCAGGGGGGCCGGCACCGTTAGAAGCACAGATCCCGCTCGCCGGTGCCGATCCGCTCGTAGTAGGCAATCATCTGGCGGAACATCCGCTCCGGGAAGTGAGCGCGGATCTCCTCGATCTCCTGGCGAATGATGCGTTCCCCGGCCGCCGCCGTCTCCGGGCTGGCAAAGTCGTCCAGCCACTCCCGGAAGGTGAGGACGGCGTTCAGCTTGCAGAAGCGCCCCTCCTTGCCGGACCGCAGCAGCTCCATGATGTGGTTGCCGGTGCGCCCGCAGCGGTAGCCAGCCGTGCAGAAGGAGGTGATGTAGCCCAGCTCGGCCAGCTCACGAATCACCTCGTCCAGCGAGCGGGTATCGCCAAGCAGGAACTGCTGACGCTCCGCCTCCTGGTCGTCGTAGGCATCCTGATAGGCCCCGATGCCGATGCGCGAGGAGGCATCGCGCTGGGTCACCATCGGCAGGCACTCGCGGATGACCTCCGGACGCTCGCGTGCGGTGATGATCATCCCCGTGTACGGCACCGCCAGCCGCAGCACGCATACCAGCTTCTTGAAGTCGGCATCAGAGACACGGAAGCGCGTCTCCTGCACGTATGGCGTGTCGAGGGCGTCCTGCAGGCGCGGGAAAGAGATCGTGTGGGGGCCGATGCCGAAGCTGCGCTCCAGCTCGTTGGCGTGGGCCACCAGGCCCAGCACCTCGAAGCGCCAGTCGTACAGGCCGAAGAGCGCGCCGATGCCCACGTCGTCCACGCCGGCCGCCATCGCCCGGTGCATGCAGGTCACCCGCCACTGATAGTCCGACTTCACGGTGTTGGCGGGGTGCAAGCGGGCGTAGGTGTCGTGGTGGTAGGTCTCCTGGAAAACCTGGAACGTGCCCAGTCCCACGTCGCGCAGCAGCTTCAGGTCCTCGATGGCCATCGGGGCGGCGTTCACGTTGATGCGCCGGATCTGGGCCGGGCCACGACGCCCGGGCACCTTCACCTGGTAGATGGTGCGCATCGTCTCGGCGATGTAGTGCGCGTCGCTGCGCGGGTGCTCGCCAAAGACGATGATCAGCCGCTTGTGCCCAATCCGGCCGGCCAGCACCTCCGTCTCGCGGGCGACCTCGGCCATCGTCAGGCAGCGGCGCTGGATGCCGCCGTTGCCCGCGCGGAAACCGCAGTAGAGGCAGTTGTTCACGCACAGGTCGCTGCAGTAGAGGGGCGCGAAGGTCACCACGCGGTTATCGTAGACCTTCTTCTTGACCTGCGCGGCGGTGGCGTACATCTCCTCCCACAGCGCCTCGTCGGTCACGTTCAGTAGAACGGCGGCCTCGGCCGGGGTCAGCGACTCGATCGCGAGCGACTTCTGGAGCAGATCGCGCACCTGAGCGGCCTCAGGGGCACGCGACTCGCGCAGCAGCCGCTCCAGTGCCTCATCGTCGATGAAGTCGCGTCCGTCTTCCCCTAAGAAGGGGATCACCTCGTCCGGCCGGATCACCTGGCTCATCCAGGTCGGCCTCCGCTCCTGAAGCTGCGTGCTCATCACCGGAATGCCTTCACTTCCCACCACCGGCCGCCGGGCCAATCCCCGGCCGACCACGCCACTATGGATACGATGTTATCGATAAAACCGTATCCATTGCATTATGCCACAGGCATCCGCGCTTGTCAAGGCCCCGTGCCCAGCAAAAAGCGGCTTGACAGAGCGGGCGACCTATGGCATAATCAAATCGGTAAGGCGTTATCGATAACGCAGTATCCATACCTGTGCCCGGTGGGGTCTTCGTGCCCCGGGGCCGGTGAGAAGGGAGGGCTCCATGGAGTCCGAGAAGCAGAAGGGCGCGCCGCTGCCGACGATCCGCAGGCTGCCCAGCTACCTGCGGGTGTTGCGGCGGATGCAGGAGCAGGGTCGCGAGTTCATCTCCAGTACGCAGATGGCCGAGGAGCTCAAGCTGGAGGCGATCCAGATTCGCAAGGACCTGGCCGTCACCGGCGTCGAGGGCAAGTGCCGGGTGGGCTACCAGGTGCCCGACCTGATCGACGCCATCGAGAGCTTCCTGGGATGGGATAACCTCACCGACGCCTTCCTGGTGGGCGCCGGCAGCCTGGGCACCGCCCTGATCGGTTACCAGGGGTTTGAGCACCGCGGCCTGAACATCGTCGCCGCGTTCGACACCGACCCCTACAAGATCGGCCGGGTGATCCATGGCAAGGACGTCTTTCCCCTGGACAAGCTCCCCGACCTGGCCCGGCGGATGCACATCCACATGGCCGTCATCACCACGCCGGCGGCGGCGGCCCAGGCGGTGGCCGATCTGCTGGTCTCCGCCGACATCCGGGCCATCTGGAATTTTGCCCCTACGAAGATTCACGTTCCGGAGTCGGTCGTCGTGCAGAACGAGGACCTCTCCGCCGGCCTGGCGGTCCTGTCCGTGCGGCTGGCCGAGGTTCTGAACCGCTCCGAGAGTCTAGAACAGGAAGCGTGAGATGTCTGTAGCGCCCGCCCAAGTCACACCGCAGCACCGCAAGTTCCAGCGCGTCTGCGACATCATCGACCAGCACGACCGCAACCCCGGCAAGCTGGTGCCGATCCTGCAGGCTGTGCAGGAGGAGTACCGCTACCTCCCGGAGGATGTGCTCACCTACGTCGCTACCTCGCTGGGGATCTCCCCCGCCCGGGTCTACGGGGTTGCCACCTTTTACGCGCACTTCGCCCTGGAGCCGAAGGGGAAGCACACCGTTCGGCTGTGCGATGGCACGGCTTGCCACGTCAAGCACTCCATCCCGATCCTGGAGGCACTGCGCGCGCGCCTCGGCCTCAGCGAGAAGCAAAACACCACCGCCGACATGCTCTTCACGGTGGAGACCGTCTCGTGCCTGGGCGCGTGCGGCCTGGCCCCGGTGGTGGTGGTCGATGAGCAGGTCCACGGACAGATGACGCCAGAGAAGGCGGTCGAGGTCATCGAGCAGATCATGGCAAGCGAGGAGTCGAAATGAGCGCCAGGGAACGAGCACCACACCAAACCGTCGATCTGGAGGCAATGGCGCGGGCCTACGAGGCGGCGGCCGGGCGTTACCCACGGCGCGTGGTCGTTTGTGCCGGCACGGGATGCGTGGCCAACGGGGCCCACGCGGTGATCCAGGCGTTCGTGGAGCAGATTGCCGCGGCCGGCCTGAACGTCACCACCGAGGTACGTGCCGAGGCACACGACGCGGATCTGCGCCTCTCCAAGAGCGGCTGCCAGGGCTTCTGTCAGCAGGGGCCGCTGGTCACGATCGAGCCGGAGGGGATCCTCTACACCCGGGTGAAGCCGGAGGATGTCGCGCAGATCGTCCAGGAGACGCTCATCGGCGGCAAGGTAGTCGAACGGCTCCTCTATGCTGAGCCGGTCACCGGCCAGCGCTGCCACGGCACGGCGGACATCCCCTTCTACACGCGCCAGCGGCGCACCGTGTTGAGGGCGTGCGGCGCCCTCGACCCCGAGGATATCCTGGAGTACATCAGCCGCGGCGGCTACGCGGCAGCGCGTCGGGCCTACACCGAGCTGTCACCCCAGGCAGTGTGCGAGGAAGTCACCTTTGCCGGCCTGCGCGGGCGCGGCGGCGGCGGCTTCCCGACCGGCCGGAAGTGGGATCTCACCCGCAAGCAGCCCGGCCCGAAGAAGTACGTGATCTGCAACGGTGACGAGGGTGATCCTGGCGCCTTCATGGACCGCAGCGTGATGGAGGGCCATCCCCACAGCGTCATCGAGGGGATGATGATCGCCGCCCGGGCCATCGGCGCCGACGAGGGGGTCGTCTACGTGCGCGCCGAGTATCCGCTGGCGGTCCGCCGCATCCGCAAGGCGGTGGCCGATGCCGAGCAGATGGGCCTCCTGGGCGATGGCCTCTTCGGCACCGAACACTCCTTCCGCGAGGAGGTGATGGAGGGTGCCGGCGCTTTCGTCTGCGGCGAGGAGACAGCGCTCATCGCCTCCATCGAGGGCAAGCGCGGCATGCCGATGCCGAAGCCACCCTTCCCGGCGCAAAGTGGCCTCTTTGGCAAGCCGACGGTGATCAACAACGTCGAGACGCTGGCCATGGTGCCGCTCATTCTGACCGAGGGCGCTGTCGCTTTCCGCTCGGTGGGCACCGAGAACTCCCCGGGCACCAAGACCTTCGCCCTCACCGGCCACGTGGCCAACACCGGCCTGATCGAGGTGCCCTTCGGCACCAGCCTGCGGGAGGTGGTCCACCACATCGGCGGCGGCGTGACCGACGACGCGGGCCACCCCACCAGCCAGGGCTTCAAGGCGGTGCAGATCGGCGGCCCCTCCGGCGGCTGCCTCACCGAGGACCACCTCGATCTGCCACTCGACTTCGACTCGCTGCGGAGCGTCGGCGCCATGGTCGGCTCTGGCGGCCTGGTCGTCATGAACAAGCAGACGTGCATGGTGAGCGTCGCCCGCTTCTTCATGCGCTTCACCCAAACCGAGTCGTGCGGGAAGTGCGTGCTGTGCCGCGAGGGCACCAAGCAGATGCTGGCCCTGCTCGATGACATCACCGAGGGCCGGGCCACCCTGGAGACGCTCGACCTACTGGAGAAGGTGGCCAAAGCGGTCCAGAAGGGGTCCCTTTGCGGCCTGGGCAAGACGGCGCCCAACCCGGTGCTCTCGACGCTGCGCTACTTCCGCGCCGAGTATGAGGCTCATGTGGTGCAGAAGCGCTGCCCGGCCGGGCAATGCAAGGCGCTGCGGGTTCCCTCCATCGACGCGGCGCTGTGCAAGGGATGCACCCTCTGCGCGCGCAAGTGCCCGGTGGGCGCCATCAGCGGCCAGAAGAAGGAAGCGCACTGGATTGACCCCGACAAGTGCACGCGCTGCGGCGTCTGCGCCCAGAGCTGCAAGTTCGGCGCCGTGACGGGAGTGTAGGAGGCGATGAGCGACTTTGTGATTGTTGACGGCAAAGAGGTGCGGATCGAGGGAGAGCGCAACCTCCTGGAACTGATCCGCAAGGCGGGGATCGATATCCCCACGTTCTGCTACCACTCCCGCCTGAGCGTCTACGGCGCCTGCCGCCTCTGCCTGGTGGAGGTGGAGGGCCGCGGCATCGTGGCGTCCTGCTCCACCCTCCCCGAGCCCGGCCTGAAGGTGAAGACGGCGACCCAGGAGATCCGCGAGATCCGCAAGATCGCGGTGGAGCTGCTGCTGGCCAACCACGAGAAGGCCTGCCCCACCTGCGCGAAGAGCGCCGCCTGCCAACTGCAGGCGATCGCCCGCCGCCTGGGGGTGGATGAGGTCCGCTTCCACTCCACCCATCAGCCGGCACCGGTGGATCGCACCTCGCCCTCGCTGGTGCGTGACCCGAACAAGTGCATCCTCTGTGGCGACTGCGTCCGCGTTTGCCACGAGGTGCAGGGCATCGGCGCCATCGACTTCGCCCACCGCGGCGCGCAAACCGCCGTGGTACCGGCCTTCGGCAAAGACTTGAAGCAGGTGGAGTGCGTCTACTGCGGCCAGTGCGCCTCGGTGTGCCCCACCGGGTCGCTGACGGTGCGCTCGGAGATCGACGCGGTCTGGGCCGACCTGAGTGACCCGAACAAGACCGTGGTGGCGCAGATCGCGCCGGCGGTGCGCGTGGCCCTCGGCGAGCACTTCGGGATGGCCCCCGGCACGGTGACCATGGGCCAGATCGTCGCCGCCCTCAAGGCGATGGGCTTCGACCACGTCTACGACACCTCCTTCGCGGCCGACCTGACCGTGATCGAGGAGGCGAACGAGTTTCTGGCGCGCAAGGAGAAGGGCGAGCGCCTGCCGATCTTCACCTCCTGCTGCCCCGCGTGGGTGAAGTTCGCCGAGCAGTACTATCCCGCGCTGCTGCCCCACCTCTCCTCCTGTCGGTCGCCCCAGCAGATGTTTGGCGCCTTGGCGCGCGAGGTGCTGCCGGAGCGGCTCGGTGTGCGCAACAAGGAACTGGTGGTCGTCTCGATCATGCCTTGCACCGCCAAGAAGTTCGAGGCCAAGCAGGAGAAGTTCGTTACCGACGGCATCCCGGATGTCGACCACGTCCTCACCACCCAGGAGCTGGGCCGGATGATCGAGGAGCGCGGCCTGCGCTTCCACCGCTTGGAGCCGGAGTCGCTCGATATGCCGCTCGGCTTCAAGACGGGCGCGGGCGTCATCTTCGGGACCTCCGGCGGGGTCACCGAGGCCGTCCTCCGCTACGCGGTGGAGAAGGTGAGCGGCGTGCAGCTTCAGAGCGTCGACTTCAAGGCCGTGCGCGGCGAGGAAGGCCTGCGCGAGGCCACGGTGAGCGTGGTGGCCGGCGTCACGCTGAAGCTGGCGATTGTGCATGGCCTGGCAAACGCGCGTCGGGTTGCCGAGCGGGTGCTGGCCGGCGAGTGTGACTACGACATCGTCGAGGTGATGAGCTGCCCCGGCGGCTGCATCGGGGGCGCCGGCCAGCCGGTCTCTCGCGAGCCAGATGCCGTGCGCCAGCGCGCCCGCGGCCTCTACAACTCCGACAAGATGCTGGAGTTCCACAAGTCGCAAGACAACTACGTCGTCAACGAGTGTTACCAGCAGCACCTGGGAGAGGTAGGTGGCGAGAAGGCGCACCGCCTGCTGCACACGCACTACTCCAGCCGCCGCCGCATCACCGACGAGGAGATCTCGCTGGTGAACGGGTCCAACGGCGCGCCGCTCGCGGTGAACGTCTGCATCGGCACGAGCTGCATGGTGCGCGGCTCGCAGCGCCTGCTGCAGGCGCTGGTCGAGCACATCGAGGAGCGCGGGTTGGTCGACGCGGTGGATGTGAAAGCCACGTTCTGCTTCGAGCGCTGTGACCGTGGCCCCACCGTGGCGATTGGCGACACCGTGATCGAACGGTGCACCGTGCAAAAGGCGTTCGAGGCGCTGGAGCAAGCCCTGGCCGAGGCCCGCGCGCCCGAGCTGGCCGCCGCCGGTGACTAGCCGGCCGCGGCGCGCGACGAATCGCGGTCACTGCCCCTGGCGGTGACCGCGAACGGGTGGCCGTCACCGCCACCGGTGGGACACGGGTGAGTCGCAGGTCTACCTTGTGCATAATTTCACAAACGCACTCGGCGGCAGCGGGGTCCCTCAACCGGTTTCCACGGTAGGCGGCGGTCGCCCACCCCCGATTCGCCCCAAATCGGGGCTTGACAAGCGGCTGCCCCCTGTGCGATAATGCAAATGGATATGAGATTATCGATACTCTCGTATCCATTGTGCCGATCTCGCGACGGATCGCGGGGATTCTGGGCCTCCAGATTGTGAAATGCGGCACAAAGTTGGGCACCGTCAAGCGGAAGACGGGAGGGTTCTGATGGCAGCGGTAGAGGAGAAGGTACTGGAGAGGAAGGCAGGCTGCAACGGCAGCCGCGAGCCGGTGGCGGTGGCGCTTCCCGTGGCGGAAGGGGCAGAGGAGATCGCCGGTTTGGTCTCGCGCGCCGAGGGGGCGCTGGCGGCCCTGGAGACGCTCACCCAGGAGCAGGTCGATGCCATCGTCAAGGCGATGACGCTGGCGGGCATCGCGAAGCGCCTGGAGCTCGCGCGGCTGGCGGTCGACGAGACCGGCATGGGCGTGTTCGAGGACAAGGTGACCAAGAACCTCTTCGGCACCGAGTACGTCTACAACAGCATCAAGGATGAGAAGACGGTGGGGGTAATCGCCGAGGACGAGCAGGAGGGTCTGGTCACCATCGCCGAGCCGGTAGGGGTCATCGCCGCCCTCACCCCGGTCACCAACCCAACGTCGACCACCCTGTTCAAGGCGTTGATCGCCCTGAAGGCGCGCAACCCGATCATCTTTGCCTTCCACCCGAAGGCGCAGCGGTGCAGCGCCGCGGCGGCCCAGGTGATGCGCGACGCCGCCGTGGCCGCCGGGGCCCCGGCGCACTGCATCCAGTGGATCGAGAACCCCTCGGCGGAGGCGACCAACGCCCTGATGCACCACCCGGGGGTGGCGCTGATCCTGGCCACCGGCGGCGGCGGCATGGTCAAGGCCGCCTACAGCTCCGGCAAGCCGGCGCTGGGCGTCGGCCCGGGGAACGTGCCAGTCTACCTCGAGAAGACGGCCAACATCCCGATGGCCATCAACGACATCCTGCTCTCCAAGACCTTCGACAACGGCACCATCTGCGCCTCGGAGCAGTCCCTGGTGGTCGACCGGGAGATCGCCGACGAGGTGCTGGCACGCTTTGCCGCGCAGGGCGCCTACATCCTCAATCCGGACGAGGTGAAGCGGGTGGAGGCCATCGCCATCGACGAGCGGCGCGGCCTGATGGCGGCGGCGGTGGTTGGGCAGCCAGCCACGAAGATCGCCGCGCTGGCAGGCGTGACGGTTCCCGCCGACACCAAGCTCCTGATTGCGCCGCTGCAGGGCGTGGGGCCGGGCACCCCCCTCAGCCGCGAGAAGCTCTCGCCGATCCTCGGCTTCTATGTGGCGGACAGCACCGACGAGGCGTTCACCCTCTGCGACCAGTTGCTCCACTTCGGCGGGCTGGGGCATTCGGCGGGCATCTTCTCGCGCGACCCGGCCGTCCTGCGTGCCTACCGCCGCCGGATGAAGGCCAGCCGCATCCTGGAGAACATGCCCACCAGCCACGGGGCCATTGGTGACCTCTACAACCGCCTCGAACCGTCGCTTACCCTCGGCTGCGGGGCCTACGGGGGCAACTCCACCTCGGAGAACGTCAGCGTGCGGAACCTGCTGAACCTCAAGCGCACCAGCAAGCGCAAGGTGAACATGAAGTGGTTCAAGGTGCCGCCGAAGATCTACTTTGAGAAGGGCTGCCTGGAGTACCTGCGCCACCTGCGCGGCGAGCGGGCGCTCATCGTCACCGACCCCACCATGGTGCGCCTTGGCTTCGTCCACAAGGTGGAGGAGTACCTGCGGCAGGCGGGGATCGCCACCGAGGTGTTCGACGAGGTAGAGCCGGACCCGAGCACCGACACGGTCTCTCGCGGCGTGCGGGTGATGAACCGCTTCCAGCCAGACCTGATCGTGGCGTTCGGCGGCGGCTCGCCCATCGACGCGGCCAAGGGGATGTGGCTGTTCTACGAGAACCCTGATGCGCGCTTCGAGGAGCTGGCGCTGCGCTTCGTCGATATCCGCAAGCGCGCCCTGCGCTTCCCGGAGCTTGGCAAGAAGGCCCGCTTCGTCGCCATCCCCACCACCTCCGGCACCGGCTCGGAAGTGACCGCCTTCGCCGTCATCACCGACAAGGCGACCGGGATCAAGTATCCCCTGGCCGACTACGAGCTCACCCCGGATATCGCCATCCTGGATCCGGAGCTCACCTACACCGTGCCCCGCGCGGTGACGGCGGATACCGGCATGGACGTGCTGGCGCACGCGCTGGAGGCGTATGTGTCGGTGATGGCGAGCGACTACACCGACGCGCTGGCGCTGCAGGCGATCCGGATCCTCTTCAAGTACCTCCCGATTGCCTACGAGGAGCCGGACAACGAGACGGCGCGCGAGAAGATGCACAACGCGAGCTGCATGGCAGGCATGGCGTTCACCAACGCCTTCCTGGGCATCAACCACTCGCTGGCGCACAAGGTCGGCGGGCAGTTCCACGTGCCGCACGGCCGGGCGAACGCCATCCTGCTGCCGCACGTGATCCGCTACAACGCCGCGACGCCGACGAAGTACACCGCTTACCCGAAGTACGAGCACCCGGTGGCCGACCAGAAGTACCAGGAGATTGCCCAGATGCTGGGTCTGCCGGCGGCCACGCCGGCGGAGGGCGTGGAGAGCCTGGCGCAGGCCGTCGCGGAGCTGCGGGCGCGCCTGGGCATGCCCGCCACGCTGAAGGAGGCCGGCGTGGATGAGCAGGCGTTCGCGCAGCAACTGGATGCGCTGGCGCTGAACGCCTTCGATGACCAATGCACCGGCGCCAACCCCCGCTATCCGCTGGTCGAGGAGCTGAAGGAGATCCTGCGCAAGGCTTACGCAGGGTAGTTGCCGGCAGCAACGGGGCGTGCCGCGCGACGACTAACCCCAGCCGTCGCGCGGCGCGCAACTCCCCAGTTCCTTCCCCAGCAACCGATCCCCATCAACAACGCGCGACCCCACGAAGCACCCCTCAGCGCGGTGCACGCGCCCAAACGCCCGCGGGCAGGGCACCATCCGCAGGGAGGAGCCGCACCGTCTCCGGCGGTACCTGCGCCATGACGAGGGTGCCTGCCGGGGGCACCTTGCCGGCAGATCCTGGCGCTCGGTGGCAGATCAGCGGGACTCCCACGTCCAAGGTTACCTCCACGCGGGCCATCTTCGTCCGCGCCGAGAGCACCCGACCGCTAAGCACGTTGTTGCCGGCAGGCACGTGCCCCTCAGGCAGTAGCCGCACGCTCTCGGGGCGGATGGCGGCGACCACCTCCCCCTCCATCGCGGTATCCGCCAGCAGGCGCAAGCCGGCGCCGAACGTCACCATGCTGCCGGCACCAGCACGTTGGGCCACCCCCGGGAGCAGGTTCCGCGTGCCAGTGAACCAGGCGACAAAGACGCTGATCGGGTTTGCAAGCAGCTCGGCCAGCGTGCCCACCTGCGCAATCCGCCCCTCGTGGAGGATGGCGATACGGTCGGCTACCTCGGCGGCTTCGTCGAAGCTATGACAAACGTGGAGGAAGGTGCCCCGCACTGCGTCATGGATCCGGCCGAGTTCGGCGGCTAGCTCCGCGCGCATCACCTCATCGATGGCGCTCAGTGGTTCATCCAGCAGCAGCACGCGCGGCCGAGTGACCAGGGCACGCCCCAGGGCGGTGCGCTGTTTCTCGCCGCCGCTCAAGGTGTAGGGATAGCGCTCTGCCAGGGGCGATAGCCCCAGGAGCCGCAGCATCGCCTCCACCCGCTTCTGAATCACCTCGGCAGGCAGCCGTCGGGCGCGCAGTCCATAGGCCAGGTTCTCCCAGACGGTCATGTTCGGGAACAGGGCGTAGTCTTGCGGCACATAGCCGATGTTGCGCTCCTCGGGATAGAGGCCGGTCACCTCCTGGCCATCGATCAAGATGCGGCCGGCATGCCGACGGTGCATCCCGGCAATGCACTCGATCAACACCGTCTTGCCAGAGCCGGTGGGGCCCAGCAGGACCAGGTACTCGCCATCTTCCACGGTAAGGCAGATGTCGTGCAGGGCGAACTGCCCGAGGGAAATGGAGAGATTGTCTATCTGGATCATCGCGTCTGCCTCTCCGGGGCATCACGACCCAATCGCGTCAAGGCCCACACCGACAAGCCGCTCAGGATCAGGAGCAGGAACCCGATGGCCACCCCCCGCTCAGTGCGCCCCCCCTCGATCTCCATCCACATCC